>DATBMQ010000073.1:0-3905 GCA_036554765.1 Steroidobacteraceae bacterium
GCGGAACAGGTCCGACAGGTCCGCGATCGCCTGCTCGGCGAGGCGCGGGTTGCTGCGCGTGAGCGAGGCGATGGTGTTCATGCTGTTGAACAGGAAGTGCGGGCGGATGCGCGCCTGCAGCGCGCGCACGCGGCTCTGCGCTTCGGCCTCGACGTTCGTGCGCCACTGGTGCGAGATGTAGAAATAGCGCAGCGCCAGCCCGCCGGCGATCGCGCACACCGCGAGGTTGCGCAGCAGGAACTTCAGGTGGTCGGCGAGCGGCGCAGCCGCGAGGCCGAGCATGCGGTTGGTGCGGTCCGCGAACCACCAGGCACCCTCGGTCACCGCGGCCGTGACGACCAGCATCAGGACCAGCGCGAGCATCGAGCCCTTCGCGACGTCCATCCTGCTGAGCACGCCGCGGAAGGCGCACAGCAGCGCCGCGATGCCGAGGCCGGTCCACAGCAGGAACAGCGAGGTCCTGGCGAGGTACGGCCAGAAGGACTCGGTGATGCCGTGCCGCGCCAGCGTCAGCAGCACGGCGATCAGCTCCGAGATCAGCACCACCGCGAGCACGCTCTGCGCGCGGCAGAAATCCGGCAGGTAGAAACCCGGGCGCTCGCGGCGGATCAGGAAGGTGCCGGTGGAGTCCACGGGCTCAGTCCTCGCGCGTGAAGAGCGGCGCCTTCAGGCGGAAGATCGTCGAGATGTCCTCTTCGCCGTGGCCCGATGCCTGCAGCCGCTCGTAATCCTTGATCGTCGCCTCGATCACGGGGAGCTTTGCGCCGCGCTTCGCCGCCATCTCGCGGCAGATGCGCAGGTCCTTCTCGTGCAGGCGCACGCGGAACCCCGCCGGGTAGTCGCCGCGCGCCATGAAGGGTGCGCGATTCACGAAGTACCACGAGGAGCCGGCGCCCTTGCCGAGGATGTCGATGACCTTGTCGAGCGGCAGGCCTTCGGCCTTCGCGAACGCCATCGCCTCGGCCGCGGCCTGGATCGCGCCCGCGCACAGGATCTGGTTGGTCGCCTTGGTGGCCTGGCCGGCGCCGGACGGGCCCATCAGCACCGCGACCTTGCCGAGTGCCGCCAGCACCGGCTGCGCGCGCACGAACGCCGTTTCGTCGCCGCCGCACATGATCGCAAGCGTGGCGTTCTTTGCGCCTTCGACGCCGCCGCTCACCGGGCAATCCAGGAAGCTGCCGCCGGCGCCCGCGACCAGCGCAGCGCACTGGCGCGCCGTGTTCGCGGCGACCGTGGAGCAATCCATGACGATCGCGTCGCGGCGCAGCCCGGGCAGGAGCGCGCCGACCACGGCGAGCAGGTCGTCGTCGGCGGAGACGCAGGTGACGATGAAGTCGCAGGCCGCGGCGAGTTCGCGCGGGCTGGCGAATGCGCGGCCGCCGCTCTCGGCGGCGAGGGTCTCAGCCTTGGCGGCGGTGCGGTTCCAGGCGCCGGCGAGCATGCCCGCGCGATGCAGGTTGCGGGCCATGTGCTGGCCCATCGCGCCGAGACCGATGAATCCGACGTTCATGGCGGGCCCCATTGTGCCCGCAGAGCCGTCTAGCTGCAGTAATCGTCCACGGCCTGCTTGGCGCGGGCGCGGGCTTCGGCCAGTTCCTGGTCGGTGAGATAGACGCGCTTGCCGTTTTCCTCGCGGAACAGGCGGCGCGATTCGACGTAGCGCTGGTAGCGGTCCTGCGCCGCCTTGCACTGCTCGACCTGCGCCTTGGCGGCGTCGTTCTGCGCAGCCTGCATCGCGGCCTGCGACACCGGCGGCTCGGGCGTGTTCGGCATGCCGGAGGGCGCGGTCGTGGCGCCGCCGCCGGAATCGTCGTCGCCGTCGCCCTCGTCGTCGTAGTCGTCGCCGGACTCTTCCTCGTCGACGACGCCGGCCTGGTGGACGATGCCCAGGATCTTCGCGTCGGACTGGCGCGGGGGCAGGTCGGTGTAGTGGATCTGGCCTGCGCCATCCACCCATTTATAGACGGTCTCCGCCGCGGCCACCGCGCTCAGGCCCGCCATCAGAACCGCCAACAGGACCTTGTGAATCCGAGACATATGTCACCCCCGCCTTTGCACAGTGTGGCCAATCCGGCGCCCGAAACCCTTGACGCGCGTCACACTGGTGGCCCCGCCCGGGCGGAGTTTAGCGCCCCGCGCCCGGCCGCAGCACTGAATGGGACCAACGGCTCGCCACGGGGTTCAGGCGGGGGTGGCGTGCCGGTGCCCGGGGCGGGCCTGAGGGGGGAAAGGGCGACCCGCACCGGGACCGGCCGCCGGACAAACCCGACATTCGGCTAGTTGTTGTAGGCGCGCTCGTCGTGCAGCGCGAGGTCGAGTCCCTCGACTTCCTGCTCCTTGGTGACGCGCAGGCCCATGGTGACATCGAGAAGTTTCAGGATGATGAAACTGCCGGTGCCGCTCCAGGCGATGGTGAACAGCACGCTTTTCAGCTGCACCCAGACCTGGCCGCCGATCGTGACGCCCTCCGCGAGGCCGGCGCCGCCCAGCGCGCCCGCGCAGACACCCGTCAGGATCGCGCCGACGATGCCGCCGACGGCGTGCACGCCGAAGACGTCGAGCGAATCGTCGTAGCCCAGCAGGCGCTTCAGGCGCGTGGCGGCCAGGAAGCACAGCACGCCGGCGCTGACGCCGATCAGGAGCGCGCCGGCCGGGCCCGCGGTGCCCGAGGCCGGCGTGATCGCGACCAGTCCCGCGATCGCGCCCGAGGCGATGCCGAGCGCGCTCGGCTTGCCGTGCGCGGCCCACTCGAAGCTCATCCACGAGAGCGCGGCCGCGGCGGTTGCGACCTGCGTGACCAGCATCGCCATGCCGGCCGTGCCGTTGGCGGCGACCGCGCTGCCGGCGTTGAACCCGAACCAGCCGACCCAGAGCAGCGCCGCGCCCACGACCGTGAATGGCAGGTTGTGCGGCGCCATCGCGGTGGCCGGATATCCCTGCCGCCGGCCCATCACGAGTGCGGCCACCAGGCCCGCGACGCCCGCGTTGATGTGCACCACCGTGCCGCCGGCGAAGTCCAGCACGCCCCAGTCCCACATGAGCGCACCGGGCCCGCTCCAGACCATGTGCGTCATCGGCGCGTAGACGACGGTGAACCAGAGCGCGGTGAAGACGAGCAGGGCCGCGAACTTCATGCGCTCGGCGAAGGCGCCGACGATGAGGGCGGGCGTGATGATGGCGAAGGTGAGCTGGAAGGTGGCGAACACGGACTCGGGGATGGTGGCGACGATCGAGTCCACCGTGACGCCGGCCATGAAGGCCTTGTCGAGTCCGCCGATGAAGGCGCGCAGCCCGACCTCGCCCTCGGTCATGCCGGTGGTGTCGAAGGCGATGCTGTAGCCGTACACCACCCAGAGCACGGAGATGAGCGCCGTGATCGCGAAGCACTGCATCAGCACGGAGAGCGCGTTCTTGACCCGCACCATGCCGGCGTAGAGCAGCGCGAGTCCCGGGATCGTCATCAGGAGCACGAGCGCGGTGGCGACGATCATCCAGGCGGTGTCGCCGCTGTCGATGGCGGGCAGGGCTTCTTGCACGTCGGGCCTCCCTTCGGTCGAAAACTGCCGGCACGGGCCAGATTCATCGCCGCCGCCCGCGGCCGGAAACGGTTAGCGTTTCAACCGGCGTTGCAGCATCCGTGCCAATGGGGACTTGCTTGAAAATCAGTGAGTTGCGAACGACGCGACCGGGCCTCGCGCCGCCGGCTGCACCGTCGTGGCGCAGGCGTGACCGGGTGCTGCAAGATTGTGGTTCACCGGAGGTCCCGCATGGCATTCGATCCGAAGTCGCTCGACGAACTCGCCCGCAAGCTGGCGGACGCGGTGCCGCCCGGCCTCGCCGCCCTCAAGAGCGACCTCGAGCAGAACTTCAAGGCCGTGCTGCAGAGCGGCCTCACCAAGCTCGAC
>DATBMQ010000117.1:0-2642 GCA_036554765.1 Steroidobacteraceae bacterium
CTCATCCACGCCTACCGCATCGACGACGCCGAAACCGTGGTGGTGGCGCTCGGCTCCGTGCTCGGCACCATCAAGGACACGGTCGACGAGATGCGCGCACGGGGCAGCCGCATCGGCGTGCTCGGCATCACCTGTTTCCGCCCCTGGCCGACCGCGGCGGTCCGCGAGGCGTTGAAGGCGGCGCAGCGCGTCGTCGTGCTGGAGAAGAGCCTCGCCGTCGGCCTCGGCGGCATCGTCTCGAACAACGTCGCGGCATCCTATGCGGGCTCGCCCGACCGGGTGCACACCGTGATCGCGGGACTCGGCGGCCGCGCCATCACGCGCCAGTCGCTGCACCAGCTGCTCGGCCAGGCCGTCCAGGGCAGCCTCGAACGGCTGACCTTCCTCGACCTCGACCATGCCCTGGTCGAGCGCGTGCTGGCCCGCGAGCGCGAACAGCGCCGCTCCGGCCCGATCGCCGAAGGCATCCTGCGCGACCTCGGCGTGGTCGCGGCCCGGGTCGGATGAGGAGCGCGAGATGAGTTACCAGCCGATCCGCTTCTACCAGACCGGCACCTTCACGGTCGGCAACCGCCTGCTGACGGACGAGCAGCGCTCGGTGCAGGCGAACATGCGCCGCACCAACTCGCTCAATTCCGGGCACCGCGCCTGCCAGGGCTGCGGCGAGGCGCTGGGCGCACGCTACGCGATCGACGCCGCGATGGAAGCGACGCAGCGCCGGCTCGTGGCGGCCAATGCGACCGGCTGCCTCGAGGTGTTCTCGACGCCTTACCCGGAGACGTCGTGGCAGATCCCCTGGATCCACTCGCTGTTCGGCAATGCCGCGGCGGTCGGCACGGGCATCGCCGCGGCGCTGCGCGTCAAGGGACGCCACGACGTGCGCGTGATCGCGCAGGGCGGCGACGGCGGCACCATGGACATCGGCTTCGGCTGCCTGTCGGGCATGTTCGAGCGCAACGACGACGTGCTCTACATCTGCTACGACAACGAGGGCTACATGAACACGGGCGTGCAGCGCTCCTCGGCGACGCCGCCCGCCGCGCGCACCAACACGACAATGCCGCTCGGGCAGTCCGCCGGCAATCGCTTCGGCCAGGGCAAGTACCTGCCGGCCATCGCCATGGCGCACGAGATTCCCTACGTCGCGACCGCGACGGTGGCCGAGCTGCACGACCTCGAGGCCAAGGTCCGGCGCGCGATGGAGTTTCGCGGCGCGCGCTACATCCACATCCTCGTGCCCTGCCCGCTCGGCTGGGGCCACGACTCCGCGGCGACCATCAGGATTGCCCGCCTCGCCAAGGAGACCGGCCTGTTCCCGGTGTTCGAGGCCGAGGGCAGCCGCGTGACCCAGGTCTCGAAGATCAAGCGCAAGCTGCCGGTCGAGGAATACCTGCGCCCGCAGCAGCGCTACGCGCACCTGTTCAGGGACCCGCCGCGCCAGGACGTCATCGACCAGGTCCAGCAGCTGGCGGATCGCAACATCCTGCGCTACCGGCTGCTCCCCGACATGGAGCGCCGGGCGTGAAGGCCAAGCCATTTGCCATCACGCTCGATCCCGGCTCGAGCCTCGCCAACCGCACCGGGTCCTGGCGCACGGTGCGCCCGGTGTACGTCGACCGGCTGCCGCCCTGCAATCACGCCTGCCCGGCCGGCGAGAACATCCAGGGCTGGCTGTTCCACGCGGAGTCCGGCCACTACGAGGAAGCGTGGCGCGTGCTCACCCAGGACAACCCGCTGCCCGCCGTGATGGGCCGCGTCTGCTATCACCCCTGCGAAACCTCCTGCAACCGCGCCCAGCTCGACGAGAGCGTCGGCATCAACGCCATCGAGCGCTTCCTCGGCGACGAGGCGCTGCGTTGCGGCTGGAAGTTTGCCGCGCCTGCCGCCAGCACGGGCAAGCGCGTGCTGGTCATCGGCGCCGGGCCGTCGGGCCTCTCGGCCGCGTTCCAGCTGGCGCGCGCGGGCCACGGCGTGACCATCCGCGACGCCGGGCCGGCGCCCGGCGGCATGATGCGCTTCGGCATTCCCAGGTACCGGCTGCCGCGCGAGGTGCTCGATGCGGAGATTCGCCGCATCCTCGACCTCGGTGTCTCGCTCGAGCTCAATACGAAGGTGACGAACGTGCTCGAGGCCATGCGCGGGGGCGGCTTCGACGCCGTGTTCCTGGCGGTCGGTGCGCACATCGCGAAGCGCGCCTACATTCCCGCCGGCAGCGCGGCGAAGATGCTCGACGCCATCTCGTTGCTGCGCAGCATGGAAGGCGGCGAGCGGCCGCTGCTCGGCCGGCGCGTCGTGGTCTATGGCGGGGGCAACACGGCCATGGACGCTGCGCGCACCGCGAAGCGCCTCGGCGCCGAGGAATCGGTCATCGTCTATCGCCGCACGCGCGAGCGGATGCCGGCACACGAGTCGGAGCTGGAAGAGGCGCTGCAGGAGGGCGTGCTGGTCAAGTGGCTCTCGACCATCCGGCAGGCCGGCGAATCGTCCATCACCGTCGAGAAGATGCAGCTCGACGCCAGCGGCAACCCGCAGCCGACCGGCGAGTTCGAGACGCTGGCCGCGGACTGCGTGGTCCTCGCGCTCGGCCAGGACGTGGACCTGTCGCTGCTCGACGGCGTGCCCGGGCTCGGGATCCAGGACGG
>DATBMQ010000196.1:0-2727 GCA_036554765.1 Steroidobacteraceae bacterium
GCTTCGCGGCCGAGCCGTGCCAGCGCATCGATGTACCAGAACGTGCAGATGTTGAAGGCGGTGGTCGGCTCGCCGAAATCGTCGGCGGCCGCGTAGCGGAACAGGTGGCGGCCGCGGCGCAGCCGGCGCTCGATCTCGGCCACGGTCCCGGCGAAACGCGGGTCGCCCGGCGGCAGGAATCCGACTTCGGTCATCAACAGCAGCCCCGCCTCGACGTCGCTGCCGCCGAAGCTGTCCACGAAGCTGCCGCGCTCCCCGTCCCAGGCGCGCCGTTCGATGTCCGCGCGGATCGTCGACGCGCGTCCTTCCCAGAACGCCGCGCGTTCCGCGCGGCCGAGGTGGCCGGCGATGCGGCCGAGCCGGTCGCAGGCCGCCCAGCACATCAGCGCGGAGGAGGTGTGCACGCGCTCGCGCGTGCGCAGCTCCCACATGCTGGCGTCCGGCGTCGCGTACACCCGGAAGGCCTGCTCGCCGACGCGCTCGAGCCGCTCGAAATCCTGGCCGGTCGCCGGGCGCAGCAGGCGCCGGTCGAAGAATGCCTGCGCGGCCGCCAGCACGACGTTGCCGTAGACGTCGTGCTGCAGGTGGCCATAGGCCTGGTTGCCGACGCGCACCGGGCCCATGCCGCGATAACCGGCGAGCGCCGGCACCTCGGCCTCCTCGAGTCGGCGCTCCAGCGCGATGCCGTACACCGGCTGCAGGTGCCCGCCGTCCGCACTGCCGACGATGTTGGCGATATAGCGCAGGTAATGTTCCATCGTCTCGACTTCGGCCAGCGAGTTGAGCGCCCGCACCACGAAGAAGGCGTCGCGCAGCCAGCAGTAGCGGTAGTCCCAGTTGCGCCCCGAGCCGGGCGCCTCCGGAATGCTGGTGGTCATGGCGGCGACGATGGCGCCGGTCTCCTCGAAGGTGCAGAGCTTCAGCGTGATCGCCGCGCGGATCACCGCCTCCTGCCATTCGCGCGGCAGCGCCAGGCGCCGCGCCCACTGGCGCCAGTACGCGTCGGTTTCCTCGAACAGTTCGCGCGCGGTCTGCTCGACGCCCTCGCGCAGGGTCTCGTCCGCACCGAGCAGGAAGTTCGCCTGGCCCTCGAGCAGGAAGGGCGCCTCCGCCAGCACGTAGGAGACCGGCGCGTCGGTCGTCAGGCGCAGCGCGCGCTCCGGCCCGACGTAGCGCACGTGGTTGCTCCCGTGCGTGATCTCCGGGCGGTGGGTCCCATAGCCGAAGGCCGGGCGCAGCCGCACGCGGATGCGCGGCGTGCCGGCGAGCGCGCGCACCCGGCGCACGATCATCTGCGGGCGGAACATGCGGCCGCGCACCTCGAAGCGCGGGCAGAAATCGAGGATTTCGACCGCGCCGGCGGGCGCGAACAGCCGCGTCGCGAGCACCGCGGTGTTGCCCTGGTACTCCTGCTCGCAGCGCTCCATGCCGTCGAGCTCGATGGTCCAGTGGCCGGCCGCATCCGGTCCGCCATTGCCGTTGACCAGCGCGTGGAACACCGGGTCGCCGTCGAGGCGCGGCAGGCAGCTCCAGACGATGCTGCCGGCGCGGTCGACCAGCGCCGAGATGACACAGTTGCCGATCACGCCGAGGTCGAGGTTGCGGTCGATGTTCACGTGGCCCGCTCCCGCTCCAGCGCCGCCAGGCTCTGGTGCAGCCAGTCGTGCACCAGGCCCACCTCGGCGATGCGATAGCGCGCCGCGGTCGGCCCGGGGCCGACTTTCACGCCGTAGCCGCCCAGGCGCTCGGCCGTGCGGAAACCGTCCTCGTCGGTGACGTCGTCGCCCACGAACACCGGCTTGCGGCCCGCGAATGGCGGCTGTTGCGCGAGCACGGCGAGCGCTGCGCCCTTGTCTGCGCCACGCGGTCTCGCCTCGACCACGCGGCTGCCCTCGGTGACGTCGAAGCGCCCCGGCGCCGCCAGGGCCCGCATCGCCTCACGGCAGTCCTGTTCGCGCTCCGGCGCCCGCCGGTAGTGAAGCGAGACCGCCGCGCCCTTGTCTTCGACGTAGACGCGCGGGTCATCGGCGAAGCGCTCCCGCAGCGCGCGCGCCAGCGGTCCCGCGCCGGCGGGATCCGCTGACGTCTCTGCCGGAGCATCTCCGTGCGCCCGAAGTTCCGCCCCGTGCAGGCCGGAGCCCGCGAGGCGCGCGGGCGCGATCATGGCGTCCACCGCGGCGAGGCGGCGGCCCGTCACCACGGCCACGGCACCCGCCAGCCGCTCGCGCAGGGCCAGCAGCAACTCCGGCAGCGGCTCGCTGACCACGACCTCGTCGGGGTGCAGCGCGATGTCCGCCAGCGTGCCGTCGAAATCGAGGTACAGCGCGGCCGTCGTGGACAGCAACGGCGGCGGCGCGCCCGGGCCGGTCTCCGCCATCAGGGGATCATTGTAACCATGCCGGCCGCGCGGGGCCCGGCCAATGCGCGTCAGCCGCTGCGCTGCTTCTTCGCCTCGGCCTCGACCACGCGGTTGATCTTCCACTGCTGGGCGATCGACAGCACGGTGTTGGTGAGCCAGTAGAGCACCAGACCGGACGGGAACCACATGAACATGAAGGTCATGATCACGGGCATGAAGGCGAACACCTTCGCCTGCACCGGGTCGGGCGGCGTCGGGTTCAGCTTGAACTGCCCGAACATCGCCGCGCCCATGAGGATCGGCAGGATGAAGTACGGGTCGCGCGACGACAGGTCCTGGATCCAGCCGAAGAACGGCGCCTGGCGCAT
>DATBMQ010000242.1:0-2877 GCA_036554765.1 Steroidobacteraceae bacterium
GGCGAACCTGGGCGTGCGCACGGCGCTGGTGCGCCTCGGCGCCGCGGGCGGCGAGATCCGCACGGCCGGTGTCACCGCCTTCGACGAGCGCGGGCGCGTCGAGCTGCGCGTCAGGAGCGAGGGCTACGTGGAGCGGCTCGCGGTGCGCGCACCGGGTGAAAGCGTGCGGCGCGGCCAGCTGCTGTTCGAGCTGTTCTCGCCGAAGCTCGCGGCGGCGGAACGTGAGTTCGCGGCGGCGCTGAAGATGCAGGATGAGGCTCTCGCGGATGCCGCCGCCGCGCGCCTGCACGCGCTGGGCGTGGACCCGGGCGCGATCGAGCGCCTGCGCGACGGCGGCGAGCCGGGCGCGCGCGTGCGCTACTACGCGCCCACCGCCGGCTCGATCGTCGAACTCGGCATCCGCGAGGGCGGAATGGCCACACCCGGCTTGAGCGCGATGACGCTGGCGCCGCTCGACCCGCTGTGGGTGGTGGCGGAGGTTCCGGAGCGTGTCTCGGCGCGGCTGCAGCCCGGCATGGCGGCAACGGTCAGCATCGCGGCGCTGCCGGGCCGCAGCTTCGAAGCCAGGCTGCTGGAACTGCTGCCGGCGCTCGATCCCGCGACCCGCACCCGCCAGGCGCGGATCGAGCTCGGCAACCCGGACGGCCTGCTCGCCGCCGGCATGGTGGCGGAAGTCGGCATTGCGACCGGCGACGGCGGGCCGGCGCTGTTCGTGCCGCTGGAGTCCCTGATCCGCTCGGGCGGCGGCGACCGCATCGTCGTGGCGCTCGATGAGCGCCGCTTCGACGTGCGCGAAGTCGTTGCAGGCGGCGAGCAAGGCGACGAGATCGAGATCCTCGAGGGACTGGAGGAGGGCGAGCGCGTGGTCGTCTCCGGGCAGTTCCTGATCGATTCCGAGTCGCAGCGGCGCTCGGGACTCGCGCGGTTCGAGGAACCGGAGGCGCCGCCGGCGCAGCCCGACCACTCGGGGCATGCGCCATGATCGAAACCCTGATCCGCGCCTCGCTCGCCAACCGGGCGCTGGTGCTGATGCTCGCGGGCCTGCTCACGGCCGCGGGCTTCTGGGCGCTCGCGCGCATGCCGGTGGACGCCATCCCCGACCTCTCGGACGTGCAGGTCATCGTGCGCACGCCCTGGCCCGGACAGTCGCCGCGCATCGTCGAGGACCAGGTGACCTATCCGCTCGCCACCGCCTTCCTGTCGGTGCCGGGCGCCGAAACCGTGCGCGGCTATTCTTTCTTCGGCGACTCCTTCGTTTACGTCCTGTTCGCGGACGGCACCGACCTCTACTGGGCGCGTTCGCGCGTGCTCGAGTACCTGTCGCAGGTCGCCCCGCGCCTGCCGGCGGGCCTGCGCCCGGCGCTCGGCCCCGATGCGACCGGCGTCGGCTGGATCTACCAGTACGCGCTGACGGACGAGAGCGGCCGCCACGACCTGTCGCAGCTGCGCTCGATCCAGGACTGGTTCCTGAAGCCGGAGCTGCAGTCGGTCGAGGGCGTCTCGGAGGTCGCGAGCGTGGGCGGCATGGTGCGCCAGTACCAGGTGGTCGCGGACCCGGTGCGCCTGCGCGCCTACGGCATCGCGCTCGCCGAGCTGCGCGAAGCCATCGAGCGCGGCAACCAGGAGGCGGGCGGCGCGGTCGTCGAGCTCGCCGAGACCGAGTTCATGGTGCGTGCCAGCGGCTACATCAAGGGCGTTGCGGACCTGCGGGCGATACCGCTGCGCGCGGCCGGGACCGTGCCGGTCACGATCGGCGACGTGGCCCAGGTGCGGCTCGGGCCCGAGATGCGCCGCGGCATCGCCGAGCTCGACGGGGAAGGCGAGGTCGCGGGCGGCATCGTCGTCATGCGCAGCGGCGAGAACGCGAGCGCCACGATCGAGGCCGTGCGCGCGCGGCTCGACGAGCTGCGCGCGAGCCTGCCCGAAGGCGTCGAGGTCATCGAGACCTACGACCGCTCGGCGCTGATCGGGCGCGCGGTGGACAACCTGCGGCAGAAGCTCGCCGAGGAACTGCTGGTCGTCATCCTCGTCTGCGCGGTGTTCCTGTTCCACTTCCGCTCGAGCCTGATCGTCGTGATCTCGCTGCCGCTCGGGATCCTCGCGGCCTTCGTGATCATGCGGTGGCAGGGCATCAACGCGAACATCATGTCGCTCGGCGGCATCGCCATCGCCATCGGCGCCATGGTGGATGCGGGCATCGTCATGATCGAGAACGTGCACCGCAAGCTGGAAGCCGCCGGCGAGGCGCTCGCGGACCGGATCGCGCTGGTGCGCGAGGCCTGCGGCGAAGTCGGCCCGGCGCTCTTCTTCTCGCTGATGATCGTGGCGCTGTCGTTCCTGCCGGTGTTCGCGCTCGGTTCGCAGGAAGGCCGCCTGTTCGCGCCGCTGGCCTTCACCAAGACCTACGCGATGCTGGCGGCGGCGCTGCTGTCGGTCACGCTGGTGCCGGTGCTGATCACGTTGCTGGTGCGCGGCCGCATCCGGCCGGAGGCCGCGAACCCGGTGAATCGCGCCGCGATGGCGGCGTACCGGCCGGCGCTCGCGCTCGCGCTGTCGCATCCACGCGCGGTGGTCGCCGTCACGGGATTGCTGCTGCTGCTGACGCTGTGGCCCGCGAGCCGCCTGGGGCGCGAGTTCATGCCTGAGATGTTCGAGGGCGACCTGATGTACATGCCGACCGCCATGCCCGGAATCTCCGCCGATGCGGCACGCGCGCTGCTGCAGCGCACCGACCGGCTGATCAGGACCGTGCCCGAGGTCGAACGCGTGTTCGGCAAGGCGGGCCGGGCGGAGACCGCCACCGATCCCGCGCCCTTCGAGATGTTCGAGACCACCATCAAGCTCAGGCGGCGCGAAGAGTGGCGGCCGGGCATGACG
>DATBMQ010000187.1:0-10633 GCA_036554765.1 Steroidobacteraceae bacterium
CACGTCGTGCAGCACCACCGCCACGCCCGCGACCTCGCCGTCGCCGCCGCGGATCGGCGACGCGGAGGCTTCGACGCCAAGCTCGGTGCCGGTGCCGCGCACGATCAGCAGCGCGCGCCGGCCGAGGTTGACGCGCGCACCTGCGGTCAGGCACTGCTGCACCGGGTCGGGCAGCGGACGGCGGTCGTTCTCGTCCACGAATCCGATCAGTGCGCCGAACGGCTGGCCCGCCGCATCCTCGCGCCGCAGGCCGCTCATCGCCTCCGCGGCCCGGTTGAGGTAGTCCACGAGCCCGTGGGCGTCGGTGGTCACCAGCCCCTCGCCCAGCGCCTCGAGCGCCAGTTCCGCGCGCGCGGGCGCCGCGCGCGGCGCCTCGCCGCTGCGCGGCAGCATCTCGAGCGCCGTGAACAATGCGAGCCGGCGGCCGCCGGATTCCAGCGCCTGGCCCGCGAGCTCGAGCCGCGTGACCTGGCCATGGCTGTCGGCGAGCTCCACCTCGGTCAGCGCCGGGCCTTCGCCGCTGCCCAGGGCGCGCGCAATCGCGTTCTGGGCGAGTTCCGCGTAGTCCTTCTCGACCAGCTCGGGCAGGCTGCGGCCGACCAGTTGCGGGACCGGGATGCCGGTGAGCGTGGCGAAAGCCTCGTTGACGGCCTCGATGCGCTCGCCATGCAGCAGGGCCGGCTCGCGCATGGCGGCCAGCATCGCGCGGGTGCCGTTGGCGGGCGCGGGGTGGCCGCCGTGCACCTCCTGGTGCGCGGTTTCCACCTCGTCCACGAGCTGCCGCAGCCTGCGCCGCTGCACCCAGGCGACGACGGCGAGCACGGCGGCGAGAATCGCGAACGCGATACCAGCGATCACCGGTACCGTCATGCGGTCTGTCATCCCCTCCGGTTCCGCGCGGGCGCCACGGCACCGTCTTTTTCGCTATGCTCCGCGGCCTCCGGCAGCATATCCCACGCTTGTGCTCGCCCCCCGGGCGATTCACCATAATGATCATGGACGCAAAAACCGAAGCCGCGCGGCGGCAGATGATCGAGCAGCAGGTGCGCGCCGCGGAAGTGCTGGATGCGCGCGTACTGGAGGCCCTGGCCGCGGTGCCGCGCGAACGGTTCGTGCCGGAGGGCTATCGCGGCGTCGCCTTCGCGGACGTGGCGATCCCGATCGGCCATGGCCAGGCCATGCTGCCGCCGTCGCTCGAGGGACGCATCCTGCAGGCGCTCGCGCCCGAGCGCGGCGAGCGCACGCTGGAAATCGGCACCGGCACCGGCTTTTTCGCCGCCTGCCTGGCGCAACTCGCCGGTGAGGTCGAGAGCATCGAGATTCACGCGGATCTCGCGGCCGGCGCGGTCCGCACGCTCGCGGCGGCCGGCTTCTCCGGCGTGCAGGTCGCGACGGCCGACGCGTTCGCACACCCTTTCGAACCGCAATACCAGGTCATTGCGGTCACCGGATCGTTGCCGGTGTACGACCCGCGCTTCGAGCGCGCACTCGCGCCCGGCGGCCGCCTGTTCGTCGTGGTCGGCGGTGCGCCGGTGATGGAAGCGCGCCTGGTCACCCGGACCGGGGCGGATTCCTGGCTGGCGGAGAGTCTCTTCGAGACCTCCGTCGAGCCACTGATCCACGCCACGGCTGCGCCAGGCTTCCGCTTCTGATGCGGCCACGCCTTGGCGCGCCTGAACCACTTCTCGGCTCATTTTGTGTCCGCTGGCATGTCTAAAACCCACTCCAGTGGCATCCTCAGCGGACCTTGTCATGGGTAAGTTGGTGATATACACTACTAATACAGTAGTATTCCCAGCTGCTCTCCTCTCGTGAAGGAACGTCTGCGCATGAACACCCGATTCCTGATCCACACGATCCTGCTCGCCGCCGTCGCGTCTAGCGCCTCCGCTGCCGACCTCGGCGCCGTGTACCAGCGCGCGCTCGCCAACGACCCGGTGATCCGCGAAGCGGAGGCCAACCGGCGCGCCGCACGCGAGTCGAAGCCGCAGGCGCTGGCCGCGCTGCTGCCGCAGATCAACGCCACCGGCCGCTACAACGAGGAAGAATCGGACAGCACCGGCGCCTTCGTGCAGCCGGGCCTGCCGCCGACACCCGAGGTCCGCGATTCCGACGGCAACAGCTCGGCCTGGGACGTGTCCCTGCGCCAGAGCGTGTTCCGCTGGCAGAACTGGGCGGCGCTCAGGCGCGCGGACGCGGAGAGCGCGCAGGCCGAGGCCGATTACCGGGCCGCGCAGCAGGACCTGATCCTGCGCACCTCGGATGCCTACTTCAACGTGCTGGCCGCGCAGGATGCGCTCGAATCCGCGCAGGCGGCCCATGACGCGATCGGCCGGCAGCTCGAGCAGTCGGAGAAGCGCTTTGCGGTCGGGCTGTTCGCGGTCACCGACGTGCTGGAGGCGACGGCGGCCTTCGACTCCGCGACCGCCACGCTGATCCAGGCCAAGCGCAGCCTCGCGACCACCGGCGAACGCCTGCGCGAACTGACCGGCGACACCTTCGACGAGCTCTCGAAGCCGGGCGAGGCCATGCCGCTGACGGCGCCGAGTCCCGCGAATCCCGAGGACTGGGTGCGGCTCGCGATGGACCAGAACGCCCGCCTGATCTCGAGCCGCCTGGCGGCGGACATCGCGCGCCACAACGTCAGCTCGGAGCGCGGCGGGCACCTGCCGAACATCGACCTGGTGGTCTCGCGCTCGCACTTCGAGTCGGAGGCGACCATCGTCGGCACCAGCGCCGGCAACGTGGACAGCGATTCCGACGACACGACCTACTCGCTGCAGTTCACCCTCCCGATCTTCTCGAGCGGCGCGACCGCCTCGCGCGTGCGCCAGGCCGGGTTCCGCCACGTGGCTGCGCGCGAGCGCCTCGAGCGCACGGCGCGCGAGACCGAGCGCGAGACGCGCGACGCCTATCTCGGCGTGAATTCCGAGATGTCGCGCGTGCAATCCCTCAAGCAGGCGGTCGAATCGGCGCGCACCGCGCTGCAGGCGACCGAGGCCGGCTACGAGGTCGGCACGCGCACGTCGGTGGACGTGCTGGACGCGCGCCGCCGGCTGTTCGAAGCGGAGACCAACTATTCGCGCAGCCGCTACGACTACCTGCTGAACGTGCTGCGGCTGCGGCTCGCGGCCGGCACGCTGGACGCGCAGGGCCTCACCGAGATCAATGCGCTGCTGACGGAGAGCGTCCGGGTCCGCTGATCAGGGCGCCTCGGGCACGTCGCCTTCCGCCGCCGGTCCGCCGCCTGCGGCCGCCGCACGCGCGAGCCGGTCCGCGATCGCCGCCCAGGGCTCGCCGGGCGGCACCGCTTCCACCAGAATCCGCGCCGCGCCCGCGGCATCCAGCGCGCGCAGCGTCGAGTACAGCGCGCGCGCGTAGGCGGCGGGCTCCGCGGGCATCCGCCGCCACGCGAGCGACGGCGAATCCGCCGGCGCCTCGCCGCGGGCCATCACCGCGATCTTCTCCCCGGCCGCCAGTGCGCGCGCGGTCGCGGCGGCCAGCGCAGGCGGCTGCAGCAGCGTGAGCGGCGTGCGCGGCGCATAGTGCGAGCGCTGCCGCCCCGGCGCGCGCGGCGCCGCCGCATCCGGATCCGAGACGGCGCCCACGACGTCCGCGATCTGCGAGCGCGACACTGCGCCCGGCCGCAGCAGGGTCACGCGCCCGCCCAGGCAGGCGACGATGGTGGACTCCAGGCCGACCTCGCAGTCGCCGCCGTCCAGCACCAGCGCCACCGCATCGCCCAGTTCCTCGCGCACGTCGGCGGCCCGCGTCGGACTGATGCGCCCGTAGCGGTTCGCGGACGGTGCGGCGATGCCGCCGCCGAACGCGGCCAGCAGCGCGCGCGCGACCGGGTGCGCGGGTGCGCGCAGCGCGACCGTGTCCTGGCCGCCGGTGACCGCGGGCAGCACGTGGTCCGCCTTCGGCAGCACCAGCGTCAGCGGCCCGGGCCAGAACGCCTCGGCCAGGCGCAGCGCCGCCGCGGGCATGTCGCGGGCCCATGCGCGCGCGGCCTCGAGTCCGCTCACGTGCACGATCAGCGGGTGGCCATGCGGCCGGCCCTTGGCCGCGAACACGCGGGCGACGGCCGCGGCATTGCCGGCGTCGGCGCCCAGCCCGTACACGGTCTCGGTCGGGAACGCGACCAGCTGACCCCTGCGCAGCAGCCCGGCGGCTTCCTCGATCCGGGCGGGATCCGGCAGCATCACTCGAGCGGCGTGCGCCGCCAGCCTGATTCGGTGCGCCGCAGTTCGTAGGCCGGCCAGTAGTGCCGGTCGAGCTTCAGCGTGATGACCTCGATCGCGTCGTTCCAGCTGACGGTCTTGAGGCGCACCGAGGAGCGGTCCGGCCGCCCGGCGACGGCACGGATGAATGCGTCGAGGTCCGGCACCGGGACGCCGTCCACCTCGGTGATGCGCCGGCCGGCCCAGAGCTTGTAGCGCGAGGCCGGCGAGCCGTACATGAAGAATGCGATGAACACCCCGTCCGGCTGGATGCCGCGCTGCGCCGCCATGGCGCGGTGCGGCGCCTGCAACGTGGCGCCGGCCCAGACCAGCACGCGGTCGATGTCGCGGCCCGAGAGCGCGACGGTCGGCAGCGTCACCGCCAGCTCCGCCCCCGAGCGCCACAGCGTGAGCGCCACCTGTGGCGCGCGCACCGCGGCGGCGACCTCGCCGAAGGTGTTCACGACCCGGCCATCCACCGCCAGCAGCAGGTCGCCCGGCGCGAGCAGCCGCGCCGCGGGCGAGCCGGCGACCAGCCGCTCGATGGTGAGCGCCTGCCGGCGCTCCGGGTTGTGCAGGGCGATGCGCTCGATCCACGCCTCGTCGAGGCCGAGCCGGCGCGCCTCGGCGAGCGACAGCAGCCCGAACTCGGCCTCGGCCGAATAGAGCGTGCGGCCGTCACGCGCGTAGTCGAGCATCTCCCGCACGATCCCGGCCGGGATGCCCATGTTCTGCTGCTCGAGCTCGCGCCCGTTCTCGTAGGCGAAGCTCGACCACAGCGCCAGCACCTCGCCCTTGCGGTCCACGATCAGGCCGTCATAGTCCTGCGGGCCATTGACCAGCGTCACCACCTCGAGGTTGGCGTCGCGGAACTGCAGCGTGCGCGAGAGCGGGAACGCGACCGGGCCCAGCGAGGCGACCGTCGCCTGCTGCGAGACCACCCGGTTGTCGCGGGACAGCCCCACCACGTGCACGCGCTCGCCGGTCACGGGCGCGCGCCCCGCGAACGTCACCGCGCGCACCGGCGTGGAGCCCAGCTGCCCCGGGTCGTAGCGGATCACCGCCAGGTTGTGCAGCGGATGCACGTACTCGACCGTGCCGTCGACCTCGATCGTGCCGGCGAAGGTCAGGCGCACGTCGCCGACCGCGACCGGCACGGTGTTGCGGTCCACCGCGACCAGGCCACGCGCCGCATCGAGCACCACGCCGGTGCCGTGGTAATTGCGTTCCGTCACGCCCGAGACCGAGTACGGCATGCTGAACTCGACCAGCACCACCGAGGGCGTGATCGCGTCCACGATCCGGTCACCGCTCTTCGCGAAGCCGGTGGTGCGCGCGCCCGGCGGCGGCGCATCCGGGCCCGCCGCGACCGCCTGGCAGGGCCAGACCCCGGTCGCATCGTCGCGCACGCAGTGCCGGGCCGGGAACCAGGCGCGGTCCACGCGCAGCGTGGTGAGCTGCGGCGTGCGCGACTCCTCCAGCGTGAAATAGCGCAGCGTCACGCGTTCGCGATGTCCGAGCGTCTCGAGCACGGCGCGCGCGTCGGCGAGCGAGGCCAGCGGCTTGCCTGCGAGCTCGGTCAGCACCGCGCCGCGCGGGATGCCCGCCGAGCCGAACATGTAGCCGGGATTCGCGACGTAGACGCCCGCAACCGGCACATTGATGTGCCGCGCCATCTGCCACGACAGCGTGTGGATCACGCCGTCGCCGATCTCGAGGTACTCGTCCGGCGTGATCTCGCGCAGGTCCTGCACCGGCAGCGTGACCGTGCGCCGCTCCCCGCCGCGCACCACGGCGAGCTCGAGGCGCGAGCCGACGCCGTCGTCCAGGATCGCGCCCAGCGCGTCGAAGTCCGAGACCATGCGCCCGTTGACCCCGACCAGGATGTCGCCGACCTCGAGCTGGTCGAAGGCGGCCGCGCCCGGCTGGACCTCGGTGACCACCAGCAGGCCGGTGCGCGCCGGCGCGATGCGCCGCGCCTCGGCCTCCAGCGCCCCCGGCAACCCGAGCCGGCGCAGCTCGTCGTAGGGCGTGTAGCGGAACACGGTCTGCAGCGTGCCGCGGGCGACCGGACGGCCCGCCTGGACCAGCGCGAGCGCGCGCACGATGCGGGTCAGCGGCAGGTAGAAACTCGAGGCCGCGCCGCTCGAGCCGCCGGCGTTCAGCGCCAGCACGCGGCCCTGGATGTCGATGACCGGCGAGCCGGAGGAGCCGCCGGACGTGCTGGAGGCGGCCTGGTAGTAGAAGGTATTGAAGTCGTTGTACTTGCCGGCGCCGTACTCGGGAGCCTGCCGGTCGAGGCGCGCCAGCGTGCCGGCCAGGATCGAGAGCTGCTCGCCCGCGTCGTTGCCGACCACGCGGATCTCGACGCCGATCTGCGCGCCCTGCGGGTAGAGCGGCAGCTCCACCGGCTCGATGAAGCGCAGCTTCGACGGGTCGTAGCGGTAGAAGCCGAAGTCGTGCACCGGATCGCGGTAGACCGGAGTGAGCTCGACCTCCTCGCGGTTGATGAAGGTCGCCATGGCGGTCACCGGGCCCGGCGTCACGACGTGGCGGTTGGTCAGGATCAGGCCGCGCTTCGCGTCCACCACGAACCCGGTGGCCTGCGACGAGGTGTTCCAGTCGGTGTCGAAGGCGCGGGTCGCGTCGATCTGGATCGCGACCACCCCGGTCGAGATCCGCTCCAGCGTGCGGGTCCAGCGCGAGGACTCTTCCTGCTCCTGCGCGATCGCCGCCGGCGCCGCCCACAGCGCCGCCAGCAGGCCGAGCGCCGCGCCGCGGCGCGCGGCCTCAGCCCAGCCGGTAGCCAAACGCGTCATGGAAGCGCTCCTGGAATTCGTCCATCGTGAACCGGTGATGCTGGGTGCCGACGATCGCGATCTTGATCGCGCCCATCAGCGAGGCGACGCGCCCCGTGGTCTCCCAGTCCATGTGGCGCGCGAGCCCGTACAGCAGCCCCGCGCGGTAGGCGTCGCCGCAGCCGGTCGGGTCGACCACGTCGCCGACGCGCACCGCGGGGATCTCGATGCGCCGCCCGCCCGCGTGCACGACCGAGCCCTGTGCGCCCTGCGTGACGATGTAGGCCTTGACGCGCGCGGCGATGTCCGCGGTCGCGAGGCCGGTGCGTTCCTGCAGCAGCTGCGCCTCGTAGTCGTTGACGGTGACCCAGGCGGCCTGCTTCACGAACGACGCGAGCTCGTCGCCGTTGAACAGCGTCATGGCCTGGCCCGGGTCGAACACGAACGGGATGCCCGCCGCGACGAACTGCCCGGCGTGCGCGATCATGCCGTCGCGGCCGTCCGGCGCGAGCACGCCGATGGTGATGCTGCCGTCGGTCGGCACCGTCAGCCGCCAGGAGTGGTTCATCGCGCCCGGGTGGAACGCGGTCAGCTGGTTGGCATCGAGGTCGGTCGTGATGTAGGCCTGGGCCGTGTACTCGCCCTCGATCTCGTGCACGTGGGCGAGCGACATGCTGTTGTCGATCATCCACTGGCGATACGGCCCGAAGTCGTGGCCGACGGCGCCCATGGCGTGGCCCGGGGTCTCGAGCAGGCGCAGGTTGTAGGCGATGTTGCCGGCGCAGCCGCCAAAATAGCGCCTGAGCGTCGGCACCATGAACGAGACGTTCAGCAGGTGGATCTGGTCCGGCAGGATGTGGTCGCGGAAACGGCCCGGGTAGACCATCACCGTGTCGTAGGCGAGCGAGCCGCAGATCAGCGCGGCCATGCGAGCACCAGCAGCCAGTTGGCCGCGAGCAGCGTGAAGGCCACGAACACCGCGGCGGAACCGAGTTCCTTGGCGATCCCGGACAGCGGATGACGCTCCACGCCGATGCGGTCCACGGTCGCCTCGATCGCGCTGTTGACGAGCTCGATGGCGAGCACGAACAGCATCGGCCCGATCAGCAGCGCGCGCTCGACGCCGTCCTCGCCCAGCCACAGCCCGAGCGGCAGCACCACCGCCGCCAGCGCGCATTCCTGGCGGAAGGCCTCCTCCTCGCGCCAGGCGGCCCGGAACCCGCGCCACGTGCTGCCGAATGCGCGCGCGAGGCGCGCCGGCCCCGTGCGCTTGTCGGGGCGGTCATTCATGCCGCGGCGGGCTTCCAGGCGACGTCGAGCTGGCGCGCCGCGCGCACGTCGTCGAGGCGGCGCACCGGCATGGTGTGAGGCGCGCCCTTGAGCGTGGCGACGTCGGTCCCCGCCTCGCGCAGGATCGCCGCCATCGCCTCGACGAAGCCGTCCAGTTCCTCCCGGGTCTCGGTCTCGGTCGGCTCGATCAGCAGGCACTCCGGCACCAGCAGCGGGAAATAGGTCGTGGGCGCGTGGTAGCCATGGTCGAGCAGGCGCTTGGCGAAGTCCATGGCGGTGGCGCCGCTCTCGCGTGCCTGGCGCTTGAGCGTGACGATGAACTCGTGGCTCGCGCGCCGGCCCGGGTAGGCCGCCTCGAAGCCGGCCTCGACCAGGCGCGCCAGCAGGTAGTTGGCATTCAGCGTCGAGTACTCCGCCACCCGGCGCATGCCCTCGGCCCCCAGCACGCGCATGTAGACCCAGGCGCGCAGCAGCACGCCGGCGTTGCCCATGAAGCCCGACAGCCGGCCGATGGACTGCGGCAGGTCGCGCTCGTCCAGCCAGCGATAGCGCCCGTCCTGCTTCGCCACGACCGGCACCGGCATGTACGGCGCGAGGCGCGGGCCGACGCCGACCGCACCGGAGCCCGGCCCGCCGCCGCCATGCGGCGTCGAAAAGGTCTTGTGCAGGTTCATGTGGATGACGTCGAAGCCCATGTCGCCCGGCCGCACCTTGCCGAGGATCGCGTTGAGGTTGGCGCCGTCGTAGTAGAGCAGCCCGCCCGCCGCGTGCACGCGCTTCTCGATCTCGACGATGTTGCGCTCGAACACGCCGAGCGTGCTCGGGTTGGTCAGCATGATGCCCGCGGTCGCGGGCGACAGCGCCGCGTCCAGCGCCGCGAGGTCCACGTCGCCGTCGGACCGCGAGGCGATCTCGCGCACCTTCATGCCGCACATCGAGGCGGTCGCGGGGTTGGTGCCATGCGCCGCGTCCGGCACGATGATCTCGTTGCGGGCCGTGTCGCCGCGCGCGCGGTGGTAGGCGCGGATCATCGCGACCCCGGCGAACTCGCCCTGCGCGCCGGCCATCGGCGTCAGCGACACCGCCGCCATGCCGGTGACGTGGCGCAGCATCTCCTGCAGCTCGAACAGGCAGGACATGAAGCCCTGCCCGGTCGAGGCCGGCGCGAGCGGGTGCCGGCCGAGGAACTCCGGCAGCAGCGCCAGCGAATTGCAGACCCGCGGGTTGTACTTCATCGTGCAGGAGCCGAGCGGGTAGAAGTGCGTGTCGATGCCGAAGTTCATCTGCGACAGGCGCGTGTAATGGCGCACCGCCTGCAGCTCGGAGACCTCGGGCAGCGGCAGCCGGCTGCGACGCCGCAGCGCCGCCGGCAGGTCGGCTGGCGCGGCGGGCGGATGCTGGGCCGTCGCGCCGCGGCCGGGCTGCGACAGCTCGAAGATCAGCGGTTCGGGCTGTTTCATCGTCGTTCCCTCAGGCCGCGGCCGCGCGGCCGAGCAGGCGCCCGAGCAACCCCGCGTAGCGGCCGATGTCGGCGGCCGTGCGGGTCTCGGTCGCGCAGACCAGCAGCGCATGCCCGAGTTCCGGGTATTCGCGCGACAGGTCGTAGCCGCCGATGATGCCATCCGCGGCCAGCGCCTCGAGCAGTGGCGCCACCGGCCGGTCGAGCAACAGCACCGCTTCGTGGAATCGCGGGCCTGCAAAGCCACAGCGTATCCCGTCAATCCTGGTCAGCGCGGCTACCAGCTCCGCGGTCCGCGCCACGCAGGCGCCCGCCACGCGCTCGAGCCCCACTGGCCCGAGCAGCGCCAGGTGGATGGTCGCCGCCGACATCAGCAGGCCCTGGTTGGTGCAGATGTTGGAGGTCGCCTTGCCGCGGCGGATGTGCTGTTCGCGCGCCTGCAGCGTCAGGGTGTAGCCGCTCCTGCCGTCGGCATCCACGGTGCGCCCGGCGATGCGGCCGGGCATCTGGCGCACGTGCTCCAGGCGGCTCGCCATGAATCCGACGTAGGGCCCGCCGGAGGACAGCGGCACGCCGAAGGGCTGCGCGTCGCCGACGGCGACGTCGGCGCCGCCCTCGCCCCACTCGCCGGGCGGGGCGACCAGTGCGAGCGCCACCGGGTTCACGGCGCCGATCACGAGCGCGCCGTTCCCGTGCGCCCAGCGCGTCATCGCATCCGCGTCCTCGAGCTGGCCGAAGAAATTGGGCTGCGGCACCACCAGCGCGGTGATGTCGGTGCCGGCGTGGCGCGCCAGCGCCTGCGGATCGGTGACGCCGCGGGCCGGGTCGTACGGCAGCTCCACGATCTCGATGCCCTGCCCCTC
>DATBMQ010000060.1:0-3226 GCA_036554765.1 Steroidobacteraceae bacterium
CGCGGTGCAGCGACAGCGGCGCGCCCGCAATCTCGGAAGCCAATGCATTCATCTGGAGTCCCCCTGTGCAGCAGCCTGGCCGCGAGCCAGCGCCGTGATCCGTTCCGCGTAACGCCGGACTTCGGTCCAGTCGGTGAATTCGATCCTGGCCTGCGGGTCCGTCGGCCCGTCCGTCAGCCACATGATCAGGCGGATGATCGTGCGGTCGAAGGCATCATAGCGCGGATAATCCACGTTGCCGGCGAACACCCCGACGAGCCGCGGCTGCCAGGGAATCCGGCGCAGGAACTTGCGCACGTAGGGATTCGTCTCCGGCGTGTTCTTGTCCGCCTTGCGGGCCACGAGATTCACGGAGAAGAACGCGCCAGGCCTGCCTGCCAGCAGGTCGCGGTGCTCACCGATGAAGTCGTGAACGGCGGGCCGGTGCTTGCCGTGGCGGATGCTCGCGCCGATGACGATGACGTCGTAGCGCGCGAGGTCGCGGCCCGCCTGGGCGAGGTCCACGACGTCGGCGCGATGTCCCCTCCCCTCCAGCTCCGCTTTCAGGAATTCGCAAATGCGGCGCGTGTAGCCGTAGACGCTGGAATAGGCGAGCAGGACATGCGCCATGACGGGCGGGCTTCAGGCCGGCGCCGAGGGCTTGCCGTGCAGCAGAGCGATCAGCTCCGGGAGCGGCGGCGCGGTCCCGAACTGGCGCATGCCGGCAGGCAGTTGCGCCCAGGGCGCCCTCGAATCCACATACAGCTGCGCGCCGATCTCGAGCGGGCCGTCGCCATCGAGCAGCCCGCTCGGCACCCAGACGTAGCCCGTGTCGCGCAGGGGATTCGGCACGGGCGCGCCGCAGCGCGTGCAGAAATGGGAGCGGAAGCCGGTCGAGCGCTGCCACTTGCCGATCGTGTCTTCGCCGCCGAGCCAGCGGAATCTGTCCGCCGCGACGATCAGGCCGGTATTGGAGACCGAGCCGCCCTGCTTGCGGCACAGCGAGCAATGGCATTGGTAGAGCCACGGGAACGGCCCTTCAACCTTGAATCGAATTGCCCCGCACAGGCAGCCGCCTTGCATGGTTGGCCCCCCCTCGCTCGTCGAAAACGCCCCGGTGATGGAAATAGACGACACTTGCGGCACGCCGCAATGCGGACGTGCCAAGCAGCCAGTTGGTCAGCGTGTCGCTCTGGAAAGCATCGAAGGCCAGGCGCAACAGGCGCTTCAAACGGAATCGCGGGTATGAACGGACGAACCACCCGCTCGGGTCTTCGCGGCGGCCTGCGAGGAAGTCTGCGATTGCATGACCCGCCGCCAGGCCATGCTTCAATGCCGTGTGAATCCCGCCTGCCGTGACGGGCGACACCATGCCGGCCGCATCACCCACGAGCAGCAGCCGGCGCGCACCGAGCGGACTGACGAGCCCGCCACAAGGAATCTTTCCGGCCCGCACCGACGTCGGCTCCAGGTTCCGCAGGTCCGTAATCCGCGTGATCTTGCCGAGAAATTCATGCATCGCCTCGTCAGGACGGCGGGAGGTCTTGCGCATGCGGTAGGCGAGACCGACTTGTGCGCCCGTGGGCGACTCCAGCATCCAGCCGATGTAGCCAGGCGCGATCCGGCGGTCTAGAAAACAATGCAGCTTGCCTGGTTCCGGTACTTGGACGCCGGCATATTCGTACTCGATCCCGAAAAGGTACTTGCGGCTCGACCCCAGCGAGAAATGACGAGCCACGATCGAATGCGGACCGTCGGCACCCACGATGTACCGCGCCGGCCCCAGGCCGTCGATCTCGAAGCCGCTGCCGGTGCGCCGCGCTCCCCGGAAGACCGCGCCACAGCGGATCTCGGCGCCAGCGTCGCGGGCACGCTGCGCCAGCCAGCGCATGACAGCGGGCGTGTCGGTAGCGAGGAAGTAATAGCCCGGGGCTTCGAGGTCCACGAATCGCATGTCCGGCGCGTAGAGGCGCACGCCCGCGACGCGGTGCACGTACTGCTGTGGAAGTCCGTCCAGCAGCGCGATCTGGTCCACCGCATCCTTGACGATGATGCCGGTCGTGCGCAGCTTTTCTCCCACGTCCGCGCGCTTCTCGAGCACCGTGACACGGAGTCCCGCGCGGGCCAGCACCGTGGCGCAGGCGAGGCCTGCGAAGCTGGCGCCGACGACAACGCAATCCCTGCCCTGCATCTGCCCTACCCGGCCGCCGGCCACAGCCACAGTATCGCCCCTCCAGCCAGCAGCGCCGCGCCGAACAGCATCGCCACGTGCTTCAGCAGCTCGCGGCTGCCGAGCACGCCGACCATGCCCGCCTTGAATGCGAGGTTGGCCATGGAAGCGACCAGGATCAGGCGCCAGCCGGTGCCGGTATCGAGGCGGCCCTGGTTCGCGAGCTGCGAGGTCGAGAGCGTGATCGCGTCCATGTCGGTGAGGCCGGAGAGGACCGCGACCACATAGAGCCCGCGCTCGCCGAACTCGTCCTTGGTCGCGGCGACGGCGAAGATGATGACGGCATACATGAGCCCGAACATGAGCGCCGTGCGCAGGTCCGCCGGGTTGCCCTGCTCGGGCATCTCGCCCTTGTGCTCGCGCGTATGCCAGTACATCCAGACGGAGACCAGCACGCAGGCGCCGAGCATCGCGCCGATCGGCGGCGCGAGCGCGGCGAAGTGTGCGGGCGCGACCACCGCGATCTCGGTCAGCACCCGGATGAAGACCGTGGTCGCCGCGATGACGATCACGAGCGCCGCGAATGCGCCATGGCCCGGCGCGTCGGCACTGCGGCGTGCGTAGCTCACGGTCGTCGCGGTGCTCGAGATCAGGCCTCCGAGCAGGCCGCCCAGCATCGCGCCCGCGCGCGCGCCGAAGAGCTTGTAGGCGAAATAGCCCGCGAGGCCGATGCCGACGATCAGTGCGACCATCAGCCAGACCTGGAACGGGTTGAGCACCTGGTACGGCCCGTAGGCGCGATCCGGCAGCACCGGCAGGATCACGAGCGTGACCAGCACGAACTGCATGATGGCCGCGACGTCGCGCTCGCCGATCCTGGCCGCGAAGGCGTGCAGCAATTGCTTGTAGTGCAGCAGCACCGCGATCGCCCCGCCCAGCGCGACCGCGACCGCGGTCTCGCCGGTCACCAGGAAGGCGCCGATGCCGTACAGCAACAGCGCCGCGACCTCGGTCGTCTGCCCGGCGTCCACGTCGCCGCCCTTGGCCTGCATGAAGTTGCTGACGACCAGCAGCGCC
>DATBMQ010000086.1:0-2638 GCA_036554765.1 Steroidobacteraceae bacterium
GTGGTGGGCACGATCTTCTCCGGTTTCGCGATCGCGGCCAGCGCCGCGAGGCGCGGGTCCGGGACCGGCACGATGCCGACATTCGGGTCGATCGTGCAGAACGGGTAGTTCTCCGCCGCGATGCGGGCGCGCGTCAGCGCATTGAAGAGCGTGGACTTGCCGACATTGGGCAGGCCGACGATGCCGCAGCGGATCCCCATCAGCCGTCCGCTGCCGGCGGTTTCGTGTGCAGCCGGTTCATCATCTTCTCCGCGCCCTCGGTCAGGAGCCGCGGGAACTCGGCGACCGCCAGCTCGATCGCCTCGCGCATCAGGCGGTCCTCGACCGGCGTGGGCCGCTCGAGCACCCAGGAGATGACCTCGTCGCGGTGGCCGGGGTGGCCGATGCCGACGCGCAGCCGCCAGAAATCCTCGCCCAGGTGCGCGATCACGTCCTTGAGGCCGTTGTGGCCGCCCGCGCCGCCGCCGAACTTCAGCCGTGCGACGCCCGCGGGCAGGTCGAGCTCGTCATGCACGACGAGCATCTGGTCCGGGGGCACCTGGAGGTAATCGCAGAACGCCCGCACGGACTGGCCGCTGCGGTTCATGTAACCCATCGGCTTCAACAGCCACAGCGGCACGCCGGCGATGGTGGCGCGGCCGGCGTCGGCGCCGTAGCGGCGTTCCGGCTTCAGGCGCGTCTCATGGCGCGCGGCCAGTTCATCCACGAACCAGAACCCGGCGTTGTGGCGCGTGGCCGCGTGCTCCAGGCCCGGATTGCCGAGCCCGACGACGAGTTGAAGCGGAAGGCCGGACATGGTGTCTTTGCCAAAAGACGGGGGCCGCCTGGCGGGCGGCCCCGGTCCGAGGCGGCGCGGGCCGCCTTACTTCTTGGCTTCGCCTTTCCGGGCCTCGCCCTTCTTGCCTTCCTTGCCGTCCTTGGCGGCGGGCGCTGCGGCTGCGGCAGCGCCGGGCGCCGCGGCGGGAGCCGCGCCCGGAGCTGCGCCGGGAGCCGCCGGTGCGCCCGCGGCGGCAGGCGCGCCCGCGACCGCGGCGGCCGCCTCCTCGACGACCGGGGCCTCTTCCTCCTCGACGCGCGGCATGTGGATCGAGGCCACGGGCCCGTCGCGTCCCGCGAGCAGGTCCACGATCTCGACGCCGGCGGGGAGCCTGAGGTCCGACAGCTTGATGACCTGGTTGATCTCCAGGCCCGACACGTCCACCTCGACGTACTCGGGCAGGTCCTTCGGCAGGCAGGTGACCTCGATGTCATTGCGCACGTGCGAGAGCACGCCGCCCTGCTCCTTGACGCCCCTGGCCTCGGCGCCGCCCTTGAAGTGCAGCGGCATCCGCATGCGGATCTTCTCGTCCTCCAGCACGCGCTGGAAGTCGATGTGCACGATCTGGTTCTTGTAAGGGTGGCGCTGCACGTCCTTGAGCACGGCGGCCTGCGTCTGGCTGCCGACCCGGAGGGCCAGGATGGTCGAGTAGAAGCGCTCGTCGTCCATCAGCTGCGCGAGCTTCGTGTGGTCCACGACCAGCGCGCGCGCGTCGCGCTTGCCGCCGTAGAGGATTGCCGGCACCTTGCCGAGATGACGCAGGCGGCGGCTCGCACCCTTGCCCTGGTCGTCCCGGAACTCGGCGTCGAGTTCGAACGAAATCTTCATGTCAATGCTCCAGTGATTCAGTCCACGTACAACGAACTGACGGATTCCTCGTCACGGATCCGCCGCATCGTCTCCGCGAGCAGCTCTGCGACCGAGAGCACGCGGATACGCTTGCACTTCTTGGCCGCGTCGCCCAGCGGGATCGTGTCCGTCACGACCAGCTCGTCGAGCGCCGAGGCCGAAATCCTCTCCACCGCGCTGCCGGACAGCACCGGGTGGGTGATGTAGGCGATCACCCGCACGGCACCCTCGTCCTTCAGCGCCTGCGCGGCCTGGCACAGCGTGCCCGCGGTGTCGACCAGGTCGTCCACCAGCACGCAGGACCTGCCGCGCACGTCGCCGATGATGTTCATCACCTGCGACTCGTTGGCGCGCGGCCGCCGCTTGTCGATGATCGCGAGGTCCGCGTTGTCGAGGCGCCGCGCCAGCGCCCTCGCGCGCACCACGCCGCCGACGTCCGGCGACACCACGATCATGTTGTCGTACTTCTGCTTCCAGACCTCGCCCAGCAGCACCGGCGACGCATACACGTTGTCCACGGGCACGTCGAAGAAGCCCTGGATCTGGTCCGCGTGCAGGTCCACCGTCAGCACCCGGTCCACACCCGCGCAGCCGATCATGTCCGCGACCAGCTTCGCCGTGATCGGCACGCGCATCGCGCGCTGGCGCCGGTCCTGGCGCGCATAGCCCAGGTACGGGATCACCGCGGTGATCCGCCGGGCCGACGCGCGCCGGCAGGCATCCGCCATCACCAGCAGTTCCATCAGGTGCTCGTTCGCCGGCGGGCAGGTCGACTGCACCAGGTAGACGTCCCGGCCGCGGACGTTCTCCATGATCTCGACCTGGATCTCGCCGTCGCTGAAGCGCCCGACCAGCGCCCGGCCGAGCGGCATCATCAGGTGCCGCACGATGTCCTGCGCCAGCCCCGGATTCGCGTTGCCGGTGAACACCGCCATCGTGGACTGGTCCACGCGACTCTCCCTCATGCCCTCA
>DATBMQ010000088.1:0-2295 GCA_036554765.1 Steroidobacteraceae bacterium
CGGGCCTACGTCCTCAACATGCTCCTGCTGGTCTATGTGCTCAACTTCATCGACCGCGGCCTGCTCGCCGTGGTCGCACGCCCGCTCAAGGCCGAGATTCCCATCTCCGACACGGCCTGGGGCCTGCTGACCGGCTTCGGATTCGCACTTCTTTATACGACCGCCGGGCTGCCGATCGCGCGCATCGCGGAGACCCGCAACCGCGTCCGGATCATCGCCATCTGCCTGGCATTCTGGTCATTGATGACGGCCGCCTGCGGCCTCGCGGCCGACGTCGCGATCGGCGGCGTGGTGATCAGCGCATTCTGGGTGCTGCTGGCCTGCCGTATCGGCGTCGGACTCGGCGAGGCCGGCTGCACGCCGCCGGCAAACTCGCTCATCGCCGACTACTACCCGCCGCGCCGGCGCTCGACCGCGATCGGTTACTACTCCATGGGCGTCACGCTCGGGACCATGCTCGCCAACATGATCGGCGGACCGGTCGCCGACTGGTTCGGGTGGCGCGCTGCGTTCCTGATACTCGGCTTGCCGGGGGTCGCCGTCGCAGTCATGTTCCTGCTGACCACGCGCGAACCCCCGCGCGGATACACGGATCCGCCACAGCTGCCGCGGCCGGAGAAGGTCCCGCTGCGGGACGCCTGCCGTGAGCTGCTGTTGAAGCCCTCGTACTGGTGGATGACGGCGGGCGCGACGATCGCGGCGTTCTGCGGCTATGCCATCTGGAATTTCCAGTCGCTGTTCATCCAGCGCACTTTCGACCTGACCACCAGCCAGGCCGCGCTCTGGTTCAACACGCCGTCCGCGGCCGCGGGCGCCATCGGCACGGTGCTGCTCGGGTGGATGGCCCAGCGGCTGAGCGGACGGATTCCCGGCGCGATTGCGTGGCTGGCAGCGGCCGGCTTGTTCGCCTGCGTGCCGCTCTACGTGATGGCGTTCACGACGGCGAGCCTGTGGCTCTGCGCGGCGGGGCTCGCGCTTGCCAGCTTTGCGAAATACGGGTACATCGGCGCCCAGTACACCATCAGCCAGGGCGTCGTCTCGATGCGCGTCCGCGCAACGGCGACGGCCGTGATGCTGTTCCTCGTCAACCTGCTGGGCTACGGGCTCGGCCCGCTGTTCGCCGGCGTGGTGAGCGACTTCCACTTTGCGAGGGAGCAGGCGGGATCGATCGCAGGCAGCGCGATCTCGCGCCCGATGTGCGACGGCGCCCAGCAGTTCCTTTCGGATGCCGCGCAGAAGGCGGGCGCGGCGCTCGACGCCGCGCAGGTCGAGGCCGTGCTGGGGGCGTTGTCGCAGCCGATGACGACGGATCAGTACGCCTTCTGCCTCGCGGCCAATGCGCAGAGCACGCAGGCGTCCATGCTGTGGATCTGCGCCATTTACGTCCTGGCCGCACTCGCCTTCGCGGCCAGCGCCCGGCGGCTGGGGCGTGACCTCGTGGCGTGACGGAAGGTGGTGGCGCCGCGTGCGAACGGCACGGGCCAAAAAAAGCCCGGCGGTCCGTGAAGACCGCCGGGCGGATACCCGGCTTGGGGATGCAATCCGGGCGACCCGCTCAGGGAGGGAAGCGGGGAGCACCTTACGGCGCTCGAAACTTTAGATGGGGGCGATTAAGACAAGTTCCAGAGCGCACAGCACCCTGATTCTTATACGTTTTTAGTGCGCGTCGTCCCAGTTCGGCCCGCTGCCCGTGTCCACCTTGAGTGCGACGGACAACTCGGCCGCGCCGCCCATGATCTCGACGACCTGCTTGCGGACTTTCTCCACGGCCGCATTGGCCACTTCGAGCACCAGTTCGTCGTGCACCTGCATGACGAGGTGCGCCTTGACCTTCGATTCCGCCAGCCAGGCGTGCACGCCGATCATGGCGCGCTTGATGATGTCGGCGGCCGTGCCCTGCATGGGCGCGTTGATCGCGCTGCGCTCGGCGTACTGCTGCAGATTGCGGTCGCGCGAGCGGATGTCGGGCAGGTACAGGCGCCGTCCGAACGCGGTCTCGACGTAGCCCTGCGAGCGCGCCTGTTCGCGCGTTCTGTCCATGTACTCGCGCACGGCGGGATAGCGGCCGAAATAGCGCGCGACGTATTCCTGCGCGGCGTGACGCTCGATGCCGAGCTGGCGCGCGAGACCGAAGGCGGACATGCCGTAGATCAGCCCGAAGTTGATCGCCTTGGCCGCGCGGCGCTGGTCGGCGGTCACTTTCTCGGGCTTCGTGTCGAACACTTCGGCGGCGGTCGCGCGGTGGATGTCGCCGTCGTCGGCGAATGCGCGGCGCAGGCCTTCGTCGCCGGAGAG
>DATBMQ010000105.1:0-15470 GCA_036554765.1 Steroidobacteraceae bacterium
CGTGAGCTGCACCAGGCGCCGCGACTCCGGCGCCATGGTGGTCTCGCGCAGCTGCAGCGGGCTCATTTCGCCGAGGCCCTTGAAGCGCGTGATGACCGGCTTGCCGCGGATGCCCTCGGCCTGGATGCGGTCGAGGATGCCGTCGCGCTCGTACTCGCCGAGCGCGTAGTAGACGTTCTTGCCGACGTCGATCCGGTACAGCGGCGGCATCGCGACGTAGACGTGGCCCGCGAGCACCAGCGGCCGGAAGTGCCGCAGGAACAGCGCGCACAGCAGCGTCGCGATGTGCGCGCCGTCGGAATCCGCGTCCGCCAGGATGCAGATCTTGTGGTAGCGCAGTCCCGAGAGGTCCTGCGAGCCCGCGTCGACGCCGAGCGCGGTCGCGATGTCGTGCACTTCCTGCGAGGCGAGGATGTCCGCCGCCTCGACCTCCCAGGTGTTCAGGATCTTGCCGCGCAGCGGCATGATCGCCTGGTACTCGCGGTCGCGCGCCTGCTTGGCCGAGCCGCCCGCCGAGTCGCCCTCGACCAGGAACAGCTCGCAGCGCTCCGGCTCCTGCAGCGTGCAGTCGGCGAGCTTGCCGGGCAGCGCCGGCCCGCTGGTGATGCGCTTGCGGGTGACGCGCGCCGCCTGGCGGCTGCGCTCCTGCGCATTGCCGATCGCGAACTGCGCGATCTTCTCGCCCGCCTCCGGGTGCTGGTTGAGCCACAGCGCGAAGGCGTCCTTGACCACGCCGGAGACGAAGGCGGCGCTCTCGCGCGACGACAGCTTCTCCTTGGTCTGTCCCGCGAACTGCGGGTTCTGCATGCGCACCGACAGCACGAACGCGACGCCGGTCCAGACGTCCTCGGGCGCGAGCCTGAGCCCGCGCGGGACCAGGTTGCGGAACTCGCAGAACTCGCGCACCGCGTCCGTGACGCCCGCGCGCAGGCCGTTCACGTGCGTGCCGCCCTGCGGCGTCGGGATCAGGTTGACGTAGCTCTCCGCGACCGCCGCCTCCGCATCCGGCGCCCAGCAGAACGCCCAGTCGGCGACTTCGTTGCCGCCCTTGACGTGCCCGGTGAACGGCTCCTCGGGCAGCCGCCCGGCCTGGCCGGTCTGCTCGACCAGGTAGGCGGAGAGGTCGCCGGTGAAGAACCATTCTTCCCTTTCGCCGGTCGCGTCGACCGCGAGCGACATGCGCAGGCCCGGGCACAGCACGGCCTTGGCCTTCAGCACGTGCCTGAGGCGCGGCACCGCCACGTTCGGCGAGTCGAAGAACGCCGGGTCCGGCCAGAAGCGCAGCGTCGTGCCGGTGCGGCCGCGCTTGACCTCGCCGACCGCCTCCAGCTTCGACACGACCTTGCCGTCCCTGAAGCCGATGTTCCATTCGCGCCCGTCCCGGCGCACGTGGCACTCGAGGTGCTTCGACAGCGCATTGACGACCGAGACGCCGACGCCGTGCAGACCGCCGGCGTGCTCGTAGCTGCCCTCCGAGAACTTCCCGCCGGCGTGCAGCCGCGTCAGGATCAGCTCGACGCCGCTGACCTTCTCTTTCGGGTGGATGTCCACGGGCATGCCGCGACCGTCGTCCTCGACCGTGACCGACCCGTCCTTGTGCACGGTGACGGCGATGTTCCGGCAGTGCCCGGAGAGCGCCTCGTCCACGCTGTTGTCCACCACCTCGTGCACGAGGTGGTTCGGGCTGCGGGTGTCGGTGTACATCCCGGGCCGGCGGCGGACCGGTTCCAGTCCCGTCAGGACCTCGATGTCGGAGGCGGTGTAGGTGCGGCTCACGGCGCGGCGATTCTAGCAGCCGCCGGTGCCGGCAACGCGCGCCGCAAAGTTGACCGGCCGGGTTCGGACTGTGACACTGGGCCCGCAATCGTCCCTGCCAGGCGGTTCCTCGTGACGCGAACCAAACCGGCCACACCGGATTTCGAGGCGGCCCTCGCCGAGCTCGAGCAGATCGTGCTGCGCCTCGAGCAGGGCGACCTGCCGCTGGAGGAATCGCTGCGGCAATTCGAGCGCGGCGTGGCCCTGACGCGCAGCTGCCAGAAATCGCTGCGCCAGGCCGAGCAGAAGATCCGCGTGCTGGCGAAGGATGCGGATGGCGAGCCGGTCGAGCAGGACTTCGCGCCGCCCGACCAGGACTGAGCGTCGCCCGTGATGCAGGCAGCAGTCGAAGCCGCGACAGGCTGGCAGGCCCGCTACCGCGAGCGCGTCGAGCGCATGCTCGAGCGCTGCCTGCCGGCCGCCGCCGCCGAACCCGCGAAGCTGATCGCGGCGATGCGCTACGCGGCGCTCGGGCCCGGCAAGCGCATCCGCCCCCTGCTCGTCTACGCGACCGGCCGGGCGATCGGCGCGGCGCCCGAGACCCTCGACGCGCCCGCGGCGGCGGTCGAGCTGATCCACGCCTACTCGCTGGTGCACGACGACCTGCCGGCGATGGATGACGACGACCTGCGCCGCGGCCGGCCCACCACGCATCGCGCATTCGACGAAGCGACCGCGATCCTCGCCGGCGACGCGCTGCAGGTGCTCGCCTTCGAGATCCTCTCGGACGACGCGCTGCTGCCGCTCCCGGCGGCCGCGCGCCTCGGCATGATCAGCCTGCTGGCGCGCGCGAGCGGCACCGCCGGCATGGCGGGCGGCCAGGCGATGGACCTGGCCGCGACCGGACGGCGCCTGGAGCCGCCGCAGATCGAGGACATGCACGGGCGCAAGACCGGCGCGCTGATCCGCGCCTCGGTGCTGATCGCCTGCGCCGCGGAGCCCGGACTCGCGCCCCTGCGCCGCGCCGCACTCGACCGCTACGGCACGGCCATCGGGCTGTCGTTCCAGATCGTGGACGATCTGCTCGACGTCCTGGGAGACCCGGCCGTGACCGGCAAGGTCCAGGGTTCGGACGCGCTCCGGGGCAAGCCGACCTATCCCGCGATCACGGGCGTCGCACGCGCCCGCGCGCGGGCCGCCGAGCTGGCGCACGACGGCATCGCCGCGCTCGCCGCATTCGGTCCGGAGGCATCGGAACTGCGCGAGTTCGCGCAGGAACTGGCGGCGCGCAGCCGCTAGTTACGCGGCCAGGCAGGCGTCCAGTAGACTGCGCGCATGGCCGAAGCGCCGCGCACCTCGCTGCTGGAGACGATCGAGACCCCGGCCGACCTGCGCGCGCTCGAGCGCCCGGACCTGCCGGCGCTGTCCGCGGAGCTGCGCGAGTACCTGATCCACACCGTCGGCCAGATGGGCGGCCACCTGGCCGCTGGACTCGGCACGGTCGAGCTGGCCGTCGCCCTGCACTACGTCTTCGACACGCCCTACGACCGCCTGATCTGGGACGTCGGCCACCAGGCCTACCCGCACAAGGTGCTGACCGGGCGCCGGCGCCGGCTCGCGAGCATCAAGCAGCACGGCGGGCTGGCGCCCTTCCCGGCGCGCGCCGAGAGCGTCTACGACAGCTTCGGGGTCGGCCACTCGAGCACCTCGATCAGCGCGGCGCTCGGCATGGCGATCGCCAACCGCGCCGCCGGCAGCGACCGGCGCGTGGTCGCCGTGATCGGCGACGGCGCCATGAGCGCGGGCCTCGCCTGGGAGGCGCTCAACCACGCCGGCAGCCTCGACGTGGACCTGCTGGTGGTGCTGAACGACAACGACATGTCCATCTCGGAGAATGTCGGCGCGCTGTCCAACTATTTCGCGCGCCTGCTGTCCGGGCGCGTGTACTCCCACCTGCGCGAGGGCGGCAAGAAGGTGCTGCGCTCGATGCCCTCGGCCTGGGAGCTGGCGCGCCGCTCGGAGGTGCACGCCAAGGGCATGGTGCTGCCGGGTACGCTGTTCGAGGAGATGGGCTTCAACTACATCGGCCCGGTCGACGGGCACGATGTCGACACGCTGGTGACGACGCTCGGCAACATGCGCACCCTGCCCGGCCCGCAGTTCCTGCACGTGGTGACGCAGAAGGGCAAGGGCTACGCGCCGGCCGAGGCCGACCCGATCAAGTGGCACGGTCCCGGCCCCTACGATCCCGCGAGCGGGACGCTGTTCAAGGAACAGGCTGCGGGCCCGACCTACTCGCAGGTGTTCGGCGAATGGCTGTGCGACGCTGCGGCCCAGGACGAGCGCATCGTCGGCATCACGCCCGCGATGCGCGAGGGCTCCGGCCTGGTCGAGTTCGAGCGGCGCTTCCCGGAGCGCTACTTCGACGTCGCGATCGCCGAGCAGCACGCGGTGACGCTGGCCGCCGGGCTCGCCTGCGACGGGCTGCGGCCCGTGGTCGCGATCTACTCGACCTTCCTGCAGCGCGGCTACGACCAGCTGATCCACGACGTCGCGCTGCAGCGGCTCCCGGTGGTGTTCGCGATCGACCGCGCCGGAGTCGTGGGCGGGGATGGCGCGACGCACCAGGGCGTGTTCGACTTCTCCTTCCTGCGCTGCGTGCCGAACCTGGTGGTGATGGCGCCCGCCGACGAGAACGAGTGCCGGCAGATGCTGTACACGGCGGTGCAACTCGACCAGCCGGCCGCCGTGCGCTATCCGCGCGGGCGCGGCCCCGGAGTGGCGGTGGAGCGCGGCATGCAGGCGCTGCCGGTCGGGCGCGCGGAAGTCCGGCGCCAGGGCGGCGGCGGCCTCGCCATCCTCGCCTTTGGCACCATGGTGGCGCCGGCCACCGCGGTGGCGGAGGCCCTCGACGCCACGCTCGTGAACATGCGCTTCGTCAAGCCGCTCGACGAGGAGACGGTCGCGTCGGTCGCGGCGTCGCACCGTGCCATCGTGACGATCGAGGAGAACGTGGTCGCGGGCGGCGCCGGTTCCGCGGTGCTCGAGTGCCTGCAGCAGCGCGGCATCGCGATGCCGGCGCTGCAGCTCGGCGTGCCCGACCGCTTCATCGAGCACGGCTCGCGCGAGGACAACCTGCGCGCGGCGGGACTGGACGCGGCCGCGATCGCGGCCGCGGTCGAGGCGTTCTGGCGGAGCCATGCGCTGCCGCGGGCGCTGCCGGCCGGCTAATCAGGACCAATATGGTATGATTTTTCCATGAACGCGAAGACCGCCGGCGCCACGGTGACGCCGATCATCACCGACGTGCAGTCGCGCCCCGACACGCGGCGCATCCCGATCGACCGCGTCGGCATCAAGGACATCTTCCACCCGGTGCGGGTCAAGGACCGCTCGGGCGGCGAGCAGCACACGATCGCGAACTTCAACATGTACGTGCACCTGCCGCAGGACTTCAAGGGCACGCACATGTCGCGCTTCGTCGAGATCCTGAACGAGCACGAGCGCGAGATCTCGGTCGAGTCGTTCAACGCGATGCTGGCCGAGATGACCGAGCGCCTCGATTCCGCGGCCGGCCACCTCGAGATGACCTTCCCCTACTTCATCATGAAGCGCGCACCGGTGACCGGCGTGCAGAGCCTGCTCGACTACCGCGCGACGCTCGCGGCGGAGCTCAAGGACGGCTGCGTCGACACCTGGCTCAAGGTGGTGGTGCCGGTGACGAGCCTGTGCCCCTGTTCCAAGGAGATCTCGGACTACGGCGCGCACAACCAGCGTTCCCACGTGACGATCTCGGTGCGGATCGCGGAGCACGTGTGGCTGGAGGAACTGATCGAGATGGCCGAGCAGGAGGGCAGCTGCGAGCTGTACGGCATCCTGAAGCGGCCGGACGAGAAGTACGTGACCGAGCGCGCCTACGACAACCCCAAGTTCGTCGAGGACATCGTCCGCGACGTCGCCGTGCGCCTCAATGCCGACCCCCGCGTGCGCTCCTACGTGATCGAGTCGGAGAACTTCGAGTCGATCCACAACCACTCGGCCTACGCGCGCGTCGAGCGCGACAAGGACGCCGAACCCGTCTGACCGGCCGGGCCGGCGCGCAGCCGGGCCCGGAGCGAGCGAATCCGGTCGCCGGCCTGAGCGAGCGACGGTACCCGGCTGACCGCCGGCTCAACTCGAGATGCTGCGTTCGCCGTGCTGCAGGCGCGAGATCAGCGCGCGCAGGAAGACCTTGTTGAATCGCAGCTGGCAGGCCGGCGAGGCCTGCTCGAGCAGCGTCGAGCTCACCTTGAGGATCATCACGCCGTCGCCGGCGACGACGCCGGCCTGGCGCTTGGCGCCGCGCAGGTAGCTGGTCTCGCCGAAGCAGTCCCCCGGCTCCAGCCGGCCGACGATGACACCGTCGCGCTCGACCGTGCAGCGGCCCGCGACCAGCACGTAGAAGCGGTCGTCCACGCCGCCGGCCTTGACGATCTCGTCCCCGCGCTGGTGCGCCTGGAAGGTCCCGGCGCGCAGCACCTCCCAGATCTCGCCCGCCGAGAACTCGTGGAAGAATTTCAGGCGCCGCAGCTGGTTGAACTGCTCCTGCTGCTCGCTGCGGTCCGCCTGGGTTCGCTGCTGGGCGTGGATCTTGGCGATCGCCGCGGCGAACTCCGCGCCATTGGGGTAGCGCTTGCCCGGGTCCTTGTCGAGCGCCATCGCCACCACCGCCTCGAGCTCGGCCGGCAGCTCCGGGCGCAGCGACAGCATCGGCGGCGGCGTTGCGTAGACGATCTGGTGCAGCAGCTTCGCCAGCGCGCCGGCGCGGAATGGCCGGTGCCCGGTCAGCAGCTCGTACATGACCGCGCCCAGCGAATACAGGTCGGAGTGGTTGGTCAGCTCGGCCGACTGCACCTGCTCGGGCGACATGTAGCTCGGGCTGCCGGCGATGCCCTCGATGCGCGAGAAATCCGCGTCGGTGTGCAGCGCGATGCCGAAGTCGATCAGGCGCAGGTCGCTGTCGGTGGTCAGCATCAGGTTGCTGGGCTTGATGTCGCGGTGGATGACGCCGCGCGAATGCGCGTAGTGCAGCGACTTGGCGCACTTGAACATCAGCGTCAGCACGTCCTCGACCGGCAGCAGGTTGTCCGGGCGCGTGTAGGCGGCGAGCGTGCGCGCGCCGTGGATGAACTCGGTGACGATGTAATAGTGCCCGTTCTCCTCGCCCGCGTCGTAGATCGGCATGATGTTCGGGTGCTGCAGCATCCCGACCATGTGCGCCTCGGACATGAACATCTTGCGCGCCACCTTGGCGCGCGCGGGATCGCCGTCGGCGGCGATGCGGTAGGCCTTGATCGCGACGTCGCGGCCGTAGTACGGGTCGTGCGCCAGGTATACGGTCCCGGTCGACCCGCGTCCCACCTCGCGGATCACTTCGTACTTGCCGATGCGGTCGCCGATTTCCGTCGGGCCCTCGTTGGGGGGCACGATCGTCGGTACGGTTGCGGTTACGATGGCGCGTTCCTCCAGGCCTGCCGGCGGGCGCACGCCACCGGATGACCGCGCCAGAGTATTTCGTCAAAACGCGCGGAACCGTGAACCGGATCGCGCTTCGCCGGGGGGCCCGGGGTCATCCCCCGAAGTGGTCGAAACCGTGACCGGCGTCTCGCGGCAGCGTCGCGCCCCGCACCCGCACCCCGGCGCCCGCCGTCACCGTGCCGATCCGGCGGCAGGAGGCGCCGGCCGCCAGCGCTCCGATCGCCGCGCGCGACTCCCGCCGCGCCGTGAACAGCAGCTCGTAGTCGTCCCCGGAGGCCAGCGCGAACTGGACGGCGCCCTCCGCTCCCGCGGCCCCCAGCAGCGCCGGGGACAGCGGCAGCTGCGCGGCCTCGATCTCGCCGCCTGCGCCGCTGGCGGCGCACAGCTTCCCGAGATCGCCGGCAACGCCGTCGGAGACGTCGATGCAGGCGCTCGCGAGCCCGCGCAGGGCGAGGCCGAGCGCCACCCGCGGCTCCGGCAGCAGGAAGCGGCGCAGCAATTCGTCGCGCGCGTCCCCGGTGGCCTCCAGCCGCCCCTGCAGGATCGCGAGCCCTGCGCCGGCGTCGCCCGGCGTGCCGCTGATCCAGACGTCATCGCCGGCGCGGGCGCCGCTGCGCAGCAGCGCACGGCCGGCCGGCAGGGTGCCTGCCAGCGTGACGGAAGCCGTCAGCGGGCCGCGCGTAGTGTCGCCTCCGACCAGCGCGACACCGTGACGCCGCGCGAGTTGGTCGAGGCCGCGCGCGAATTCCGCGACCCAGGCCTCGTCGGCCGCGGGCAGCGTCAGCCCGAGCAGCGCCCAGGCCGGTTCCGCACCCATGGCGGCGATGTCGCTGAGGTTGACCGCGAGTGACCGGTGGCCGACGAAGCGCGGCGCCATGTCCGCGGGGAAATGGACGCCCGCGACGATGGTGTCGATGGCCAGCACGACCTCGTGGCCCGCCGGCGGCAGCACGACCGCGGCGTCGTCGCCGACGCCGACGCGCACGTCGGCGCGACGCGCGCCGCGCCCGGTGAAGTGGCGCTCGATCAGCTCGAACTCGCCGATCGGCATGGTGCGCTACGCGACCTCGCCGCGCTCGTGGGCGCGATGCGCGCGCGAGGCGCGGTCGAGCACGGCGTTCACGTAGCGGTGGCCGTCGGTCGCGCCGAAGCGCCTGGCGAGCTCGACCGCCTCGTTGATCACGACGCGATACGGGGTGTCGGGACGCGACATCAGCTCCCACAGGCCGAGCAGCAGGATCGCGTGCTCGACCGGATCCAGACGCGGGGGCGCGATCTCGGAATGGCGCGCCAGTTCCGCGTCCAGCGAAGCCTCGCCTTCGCACACGGCCTCCAGCGCCGCGCCGAAGTAGTCCGCGTCGGCGCGCCCGAAACCCGGGTCGCCGCTGTACTGCCGGTGCAGCTCCTGCCACGGCTGGCGGCCGAGCTGGCGTTGGTACAGCGCCTGCACCAGCAGCCGGCGCGCGGCGCTCCTGGCCCGCGGGTCTTCCTGCACGGTGCGCGGGCGGTTCATGCCCGGATTATAGCGGTGCGCCACCGGCGCGGCCGGCCGGCGCCGGTCAGCGGATGCGCTCGTCGGCGAATCCCGACGCCAGCAGCGAGGCCGTCAGCGTCGCGCCGGCTTCCACCTGCAGTTCGTTCACCTCGAGTCCGGCGAGGCAGCGCAGCACGGCGGCCAGGTCCAGCCCGCCCGGCCCCGGCGGGACCTGCAGCACGCGCGCGCCGGCCTGCTCGAGCGCCACTCGCCGCGCTGCGTCTTCGCTCGCGGTCAGCACCAGCAGCCCACCCGGCGGCGCGATGATGCGCGCCTGCGGCGGAATGCGCAGCCGCGAATCGAGCACCACCCGCAGCGGCTGGCGCCCGGCCGGCGGCATCTCCACGTCGAGCCGCGGATTGTCCGCGAGGACCGTGCCGGAACCCGTGAGCACCGCGCTCGAGCGGGCGCGCAGCCGCTGCACGCCGGCGCCGCCCGCGTCGTCGCCGCGCGGCGCCGGCAGCAGGACGCGCACCCACGGCCGGCCGCGCTCGAAGCGCGACAGGAAACCCGCATTGAGCGCGCGTGCCTCGCGCTCCATCACTCCGCCCGTGACCTCGATGCCGGCGGCGGCGAGGCGCGCCGCGCCGCCGCCGCTGACGCGGGGATTCGGGTCGCGCACCGCATAGACGACGCGCCGCACGCCGGCCGCGACCAGCGCGTCCGCGCAGGGCGGCGTGCGCCCGAAGTGGCAGCAGGGCTCGAGCGTCGCGTAGGCCGTGGCGCCCGGCGCGGAGCCGCCGAGCGACGCCAGCGCCATCGCCTCGGCATGCGGGCCGCCCGCGCGCTCGTGCCAGCCTTCCGCCAGCACGCTCGCGCCGCGGGCGATCACGCAGCCGACGCGCGGATTCGGGTCGGTGGTCCCGAGCCCGCGCGCCGCCAGCTCGAGCGCCCGCGCCATGTGGCGCAGGTCCGGCGCCGGCGCGGTCATTTCTTCCCGCGCGGCTCGCGCGCCTGCGGCGGCAGCAGCGACATCTGTCCCGCCCCCGGCTCGCGCGGCCGGCGCTTGCCGGGCGGCTCGACCTGCCCGCGGACGGAATCGACGTCGCGGAAGCGGTGGTAGACGGAGGCGTAGCGCACGTAGGCGATCTCGTCGAGCTGGCGCAGCTCCTCCATGACGATCTCGCCGATCGTGCGCGAGGCGACCTCGCGCTCGCCGAGCGCTCGCAGCCGGTGGCCGATGCGCTCGACCATGGCCTCGACCTGCTCGCGCGCCACCGGACGCTTCTCCAGCGCCTTGGTGATGCCGCCGCGCAGCTTGTGCTCGTCGAACGGCTGGCGCGTGCGGTCGTTCTTGACCACCTGCGGCATCACCAGCTCGGCGGTCTCGAACGTGGTGAAGCGCTCGCCGCAGGCCTGGCATTCGCGCCGCCGCCGGATCTGGTGACCCTCGCCCGCGAGGCGCGAGTCCGTGACCTTGGTGTCTTCGTGGTTGCAGAACGGGCAGTGCACTGCCGCCCCCGGGGCGTGCTCAGCCGTAGACGGGGTGGCGGCGGCAGATGGCGAGCACCTGCTCGCGCACGCGCGCGACGACATCCTCGTCCCCCATCGCGTCGAGCACGTCGGCAATCCAGCCGCCGACCTGCCGCGCCTCCGGCTCGCGGAATCCGCGCGTCGTGGTCGCGGGCGTGCCGATGCGCAGCCCGCTGGTGACGAACGGCGGCCGCGGGTCGTTCGGCACCGCGTTCTTGTTGACCGTGATGTGCGCGCGCCCGAGCGCCGCGTCGGCGTCCTTGCCCGTGTACTTGCGCCCGATCAGGTCGACCAGGAACAGGTGATTGTCGGTGCCGCCCGAGACGATGCGGTAGCCGCGTTCCTGCAGCGACTTCGCCATCGCGCGCGCGTTGGCGACCACCTGCCGCTGGTAGTCCCTGAACTCGGGCGCCAGCGCCTCGAGGAAGGCCACCGCCTTCGCCGCGATCACGTGCATCAGCGGCCCGCCCTGCGTGCCCGGGAAGATCATCGAATTCAGCTTCCGGTGCAGGTCCGGGTTGTCGCGCGCCAGGATCAGGCCGCCGCGCGGTCCGCGCAGCGTCTTGTGCGTCGTGGTCGTCACCACGTCCGCGACCGGCACCGGGTTCGGGTACACGCCGGCCGCCACCAGTCCGGCGACGTGGGCCATGTCCACCACGAACCAGGCGCCGACCTCGTCGGCGATGGCGCGGAAGCGCTGCCAGTCCACGATGCGCGAGTAGGCGGAAAAGCCCGCGAGGATCATCTTCGGGCGGTGTTCGCGCGCCAGCCGCTCGACCTGCCCGTAGTCGATCTCGCCGGTCGCGGGGTCCAGCCCGTACTGCACCGCATGGAACAGCTTGCCGGAGAAATTCACCTTCGAGCCGTGGGTCAGGTGGCCGCCGTGGTCGAGGCTCATGCCGAGCAGCGTCTCCCCCGGCGCGAGCAACGCGAGGTACACGGCGGCATTCGCCTGCGAACCGGAGTGCGGCTGCACGTTCGCATAGGCGGCGCCGAACAGCTGCTTCGCGCGGTCGATCGCGAGCCGCTCGGCCACGTCCACGTACTCGCAGCCGCCGTAGTAGCGCCTGCCCGGGTAGCCCTCGGCGTACTTGTTGGTCAGCACCGAGCCCTGCGCCTCGAGCACGCGCGGGCTGGCGTAGTTCTCGGAGGCGATCAGCTCGAGGTGCTCTTCCTGGCGCTGGCGCTCGGCGGAAATCGCGGCGGCGAGCTCGGGGTCGAACGACTGGATGGTCAGGCCAGGACCGAACATGCGATGCCCCGCGCGCCGGAAAAACGAGGCGTGAAGTCTACCCGAAAGGGCGCGCGTCAGGCCGCCTCGACGAAGGCCTGGACGACCCGGGTCCAGGCGCGCGCGAGGTTCCTGCGGTTGTAGCCGCCGCCGCCGGTGCCGAGGATGCGACCCGCCGCGAACCGGTCGGCGATGCCGCACAGCGAGCGGGCGGCGTGCGCGTGCGCCTCCTCGGTCAGGGCCAGGTGCGTGATCGGGTCGCCGGCCAGGCTGTCCGCACCGCACTGGAACAGGATGAACTGGGGCTGGTGCCGCTCGAGGTGCGCGACGACCGCGGGCCAGGCCGCGAGGAATTCGCGGTCCCCGGCGCCCGGCGGCAGCGGGACGTTGAGCTTGGTGCCGCGCGCCGCGCCGGCGCCCCGCTCGTCCGCCCGGCCGGTGCCGGGATAGAGGAAGCGGCCGTCCTCGTGCAGGTCCGCGAACACCAGCGCGGGGTCGTCCTCGAAGGCGTAGAACACCCCGTCGCCGTGGTGCGCATCGATGCCCACGTAGGCGATGCGCTCGAGGCCGTGCGTGCGCTTGAGGTACTCGACGACCACGCCGCAGTCGTTGAAGACGCAGAAACCGGCGGCATGCCCGCGGCCGGCGTGGTGCAGGCCCGCGATCGGCACGAATGCCCGCCGCGCCTGCCCGCCCATGAGTGCCTCGGTCGCGACCAGCGCCCCGCCCACCACGTCGCTGGCCGCCTCGAACATGCCCTTCCAGGCCGGCGTGTCGCCGGCATCGAGGAAGCCCTCGCCCGTGGCGGATCGCGCCTCGACCAGGTCCACGTACTCCGGCCGGTGGAACAGCAGCAGCTCGTCGCGCGTCGCCCGGCGCGGGGCCAGCATCCGGACCCGGCGGTCGAGCCCGGCCGCCGCCAGCTCGCGCAGGAACGCATCGTGCCGGTCCGGGCCGAACGGATGCCCGTCGCCGAAGGCGTAGCGCGCGATGCGCTCGCCGGCGACCAGGCACGTGTCCGATGCGCCGTTCGGTGGCAATGCCGACATCCGGGGATTCGAAGCGCCGAGCCTAGCACACGCCGGCGCCGGCCCCGTCTGGCGGCGAGCCCGCGCATCGCAGATAATCCGCGCCCCTCGTTGCCGGTGGTGCGCATGGCCCAGTACATCTACACGATGATCCGCGTCGGCAAGGTGGTGCCCCCCAAGCGCCACATCCTGCGCGACATCTCACTGTCGTTCTTCCCGGGCGCCAAGATCGGCGTGCTGGGACTGAACGGCTCGGGCAAGTCGACGCTGCTGCGCATCATGGCGGGCGTCGACACCGAGATCGAGGGCGAGGCGCGGCCCCAGCCCGGCATCAAGATCGGCTTCCTGCCGCAGGAACCGCAGCTCGACCCCGGGGCCGACGTGCGCGCGATCGTCGAGGAGTCGGTGCGCGCCGTGAAGGACGCGCAGGCGCGCCTCGAGCAGGTGTATGCGCTCTACAGCGAGCCGGACGCCGATTTCGACAAGCTGGCCGCCGAACAGGGACAGCTCGAGGCGTACCTGGCCTCGGTGGACGGGCACAACCTCGAGCGCCAGCTCGACGTCGCCGCGGATGCGCTGCGGCTGCCGCCATGGGACGCGAAAGTGTCGCAGCTGTCGGGCGGGGAGCGCCGCCGCGTCGCGCTCTGCCGGCTGCTGCTGTCGAAGCCGGACATGCTGTTGCTGGACGAGCCGACCAACCACCTGGACGCTGAATCGGTGGCCTGGCTGGAGAAGTTCCTCGAGCAATACCCGGGCACCGTGATCTGCGTGACCCATGACCGCTATTTCCTCGACAACGTCGCCGGCTGGATCCTCGAGCTCGATCGCGGACACGGCATCCCGTGGCAGGGCAACTACTCCTCCTGGCTGGAACAGAAGGAGCAGCGCCTGGCGCAGGAGGAGCGGCAGCAGGAAGGCCTGCGGCGCACGCTGCAGCACGAGCTCGAATGGGTGCGCGCGAACCCGAAGGCGCGCCAGGCCAAGAGCAAGGCGCGACTGCGGCAGTTCGAGGAACTGTCGTCGGTGGAGTTCCAGGCGCGCAACGAGACCAACGAGATCTACATTCCGCCGGGGCCGCGGCTCGGCGACCTCGTCATCGAGGCCGACGGCCTGCGCAAGGCCTACGGCGAGCGGCTGCTGTTCGACGGGCTCAGCTTCAGCCTGCCGCGCGGCGGCATCGTCGGCATCATCGGGCCGAACGGCGCCGGCAAGACCACGCTGTTCCGGATCCTGACCGGCACGGAACAGCCCGATGCGGGCGCGGTGCGCCTGGGGCCCAGCGTCAGGATCGCGCACGTGGACCAGTCGCGCGACAGCCTCGACGGCGGCAAGACCGTCTGGCAGGAGATTTCGGGCGGCCAGGACATCATCAAGGTCGGCAACTACGAGACCCCCTCGCGCGGCTACGTCGGCCGCTTCAACTTCCGCGGCAACCAGCAGCAGCAGCTGATCAGCGAGCTGTCGGGCGGCGAGCGCAACCGGGTGCACCTCGCGAAGCTGCTGCGCTCCGGCGCCAACGTGCTGCTGCTCGACGAGCCGACCAACGACCTGGACGTCGAGACGCTGCGCGCGCTCGAGGAGGCGCTTCTGAACTTCCCGGGCTGCGCGGTCGTCATTTCGCACGACCGCTGGTTCCTCGACCGCATCGCGACCCACATCCTCGCCTTCGAGGGCGACAGCGAGGTCACCTGGTTCGAGGGGAACTACCAGGACTACGTGGCCGACCTGCGCCGCCGCAAGGGCGAGCTCGCCGACCAGCCGCACCGGCTGCGCTTCCGCCCGTTGCACGCCTAGGGAAGCTCTGCACAGGTGGCATGGAGCGCGTTGCGCGCGCGCCGCGTCGCCGCCAGGCGCGACCGACGAAGTGTGGTGAATCCACACGAGAAGGGAGCAACGCCGCGGTGGCGCGGCCCGCGCGCAACCCCTTGGGGCCGGGCGGATATCCGATCGGGCGACGTCACTCGTCGCTCATGTATCACGATACACATCGCTCCTCGTTTCTTGCCCGATCGGATATCCGCCGCGGCCGCGCCCATGCCACCTGTGCAGAGCTTCCCTAGGGGACAGTCCCCTCTTTGTCCGCCGGCAGCGTAAACTCCCCTCCGTGGCCGTATTCATCGATTCCTCGGGACGGTTGCACCACGACCAGGAAAGCGGCCTGGCGCTGCACTGCCCGCATTGCCAGGTGCTCGCGCACATCACGCCGGTGTCGGTACCGGACTTCAACGCGCTGCAGCAGCACAAGCCGGCGCAGGTCGGGCTGGTGTACCGCTGCGAGTCCTGCAACGCGCCGGTATTCCTGCGCTTCGCCGTGAAGGTCTACGCCGGCAGCCGCGTCGAGCTCGCGCCGAATTTCGTCGAGCTCGAGCGCCCGCGCGAGCGCTTCAACTTCACTTACCTGCCCGAGGACGCCGAGGCGCTGCTGAAGGAGGCCTTTACCTGCTTCTCGGCGGCCTGCTACAACGCCTTCGCCTCCATGTGCCGGCGCGTCGCGCAATGCGTGTTCGCGGACCTGGGCGAGGACGGCAAGCTCGCGCTCTACGGGGAGCTCGCCAACATCCGCCAGCTCGCCGAGCTCGACGACGAATCCTTCGCGGTGGTCAAGAAGATCCTGTTCGACCCGGATGCGCCCGCGCGCGCGGCGATGCCGGCGATCGACGCGTTCCAGGCCGGGGTACTGCTCGAGGTCCTGAAGGACCTGCTCTACCAGGCCTATGTCCGCCGCGGCCGCCTGCAGCAGGCGATGATGGTGCGCCGCTACTTTGCCGAGGACGACTCCAAGGTCACGCCGCTGCCGGGGCGCTCAGCCTAGCCACACGCGGGCGTTCCTGAAGATCCGCATCCAGCCGCTGTCCTCGCCCGCGCCGGCCGGGCGCCACGAATTCTGCGCCGCGCGGAACACGCGCTCCGGGTGCGGCATCATGATCGTGAC
>DATBMQ010000168.1:0-4455 GCA_036554765.1 Steroidobacteraceae bacterium
GCATCGGGCCGGTCATGCGCGAGCGCGGCATGCTGTTCGTCGGCCTCGACGTCATCGGCGGCTTCGTCACCGAGATCAACGTCACGAGCCCGACCGGCATCCGCGAACTCGAGGCGCAGTTCGGCGGCGACGTCGCCGGCAGCCTGATCGACGCCGTGCTGGCGCGCCTGCCGCGACCGTGAGCCCCGCCGACGTCATCCGCACCACCAGCGTCACGGTCAGGGACCGCCTGACCGTCACGCTGTTCCTGGCGGGACTGTTCCACCTGATCGTGATCCTCGGCATCACGTTCGCACCGCCCGGCACGGACTCCGGGGCGGTGCCAACGCTCGAGGTGCTGCTCACCTCCAGTTCGCTGCCCGAGTCGGCGGCCAACGAGCGCGCGAGCTATCTCGCCGAGCGCACCCAGCAGGGAGCCGGCGACCCGAGGACCGCGCACACGCGCCAGCCGCGCGCCGGTACCGCCGCCGAGGACCTGCCCGGCGATGCCCGGGACAGTGCCGAACAGCCATTTGCCGACGACGCCCGCGGCGGCGAACCGGAACTGCTGTCGGCGCGCGATGCCGAGGCACGCTCCACGGCGGCAGGCGAGCTGCAGGAGCCGTCGCTGCCGTCGCTGCCGGAAGAACTGATCGCGGGCGTGCTCTCCCCGTTCGCGGGCCAGGACGATGCCGAGGAACTCGAACTCAAGGGTGCCGCGCGGCGCGAGTTGCTGGTCACGCCGAGCACACGCCAGTCCGAGGTCGCGACCTACCTGGATGCCTGGAAGCGCCGCATCGAGCAGGTCGGCACGCTCAACTTCCCCAACGAGGCCCGGCGCCGCAACCTGTCCGGCAATCCCGTCATCGAGGTGGTGCTCGCCGCCAACGGCGCGCTGGTCCGCGCCGGCGTGCAGCGTTCCAGCGGACATGCCGAGCTCGATCGGGCGGCACTCGAGATCCTGAAGCTCGCCGCGCCGTTCGAGGCGTTCCCGGCCATGCTCGCCGAGCGCCACGACGTGCTGCGGTTCGCCTACGAGTGGCAGTTCGTCGGCGGCCGGCTCGCGGGGTCCGCGATCGAAGTGCCGGTGGAATAAGTCCTCTCGCAAAGCGGGCCGGGCGCGCGCGAAATGCGCTTTGACCGGCAGGTCCACGCGGCCGATACTAGGGCCGTGGCCGGCGCCTACCTGAACAACCAGCTCCTGGTCGCGATGCCCTCGCTCGCGGACCCGAATTTCTCGCACAGCGTCACGCTGGTGTGCGAGCACAGCGAACGCGGCGCGCTCGGCATCGTCATCAACCGCCCGCTCGAGATGAAGCTGTCGGAGGTGCTGGAGCAGCTGTCGCTCACCACCGAGGACGCGCGGCTGCGCGACATGCCGGTGCTCGCCGGCGGCCCGGTGCAGCGCGACCGCGGCTTCGTGCTGCACCGCCCCGGCCCGCAGCCGTGGGAGTCCACGATGCCGGTGTCGGACACGCTCTGCGTCACCACCTCGCGCGACGTGCTCGCGGCGATGGCCGGGGGCCAGGGCCCGGCGCAGGCCGTCATCGCGCTCGGCTACGCCGGCTGGGAGGCGGGCCAGCTCGAGGAGGAAGTCCTCCAGAACGCCTGGCTCACGGTGCCCTGCGACGACGCGCTGATCTTCGAGCTGCCCTACGAGCAGCGCTGGCACGCGGCCGCGCGGCTGCTCGGGATCGAGCTGTCGCGCATCAGCACGCAGGCGGGCCGGGCCTGAAGCGGCGCCGATGACCGCGCCGGCCGCGAGGACGGTGCTCTCCTTCGACTACGGCCTGCGGCGCATCGGCGTCGCCGTCGGCAACACGCTGACCGGCACCGCCGAGGGCCTCGCGACCGTCGCGGCGCAGGACGGTCTGCCGGACTGGCGCAGCCTGGACCAGCTGGTGGCGGACTGGCGCCCGCAGGAGCTCGTGGTCGGCGTTCCCTATAATATGCAGGGCGAAGATGCCGGGATCGCCGCAGCGGCGCTGCGGTTCGCCGGCGAGCTGCAGGACCGCTACCGGATCGGGGTTCACCGGGTGGACGAGAGGCTGACGTCGCGCGAGGCGGAGGACGAGCTGCGCGAGCGCCGCCGGAGCGGCGCGAAGACGCGCCGCGTGCGCCGCGGCGACGTGGACCGCGAGGCCGCGCGCCTGCTGCTGCTGCAATGGCTGCGCGCCCGGCCCGGCGCGGCCGGCCCATGAACCGCGGATTCACGCAACTCGACGACGCCGGCCGCCTGCGCCACCTGATCACGCTCGACGGCCTGCCGCGCACGCTGCTGGTCGAGCTGCTCGATCGCGCACAGGACTACGTCCGCGCCCCGGGCGAGCCGGCGCCGCGCGGCGACGACCTGGCCGGCTGGACCGTCGCCAACCTGTTCGCGGAACCCTCCACGCGCACGCGCGCATCGTTCGAACTCGCCGCGGTGCGCCTCGGCGCGGACGCCATCAACCTCGACGTCATGCTGTCCTCGCGCGCCAAGGGCGAGTCCATCGTCGACACGATCTACACGCTGGAGGAGATGCAGGTGGACGTGTTCGTGATCCGCGACGCGGAGCCCGGCATCCACGAGTACGTCGCGCGCCATGTCGGCGACCACGTCGCCGTGATCTCGGGCGGCGAGGCGCACCTCTCGCATCCGACCCAGGGGCTGCTCGACGCGCTCACGATCCGCCAGTGCAAGGGCGGCTTCGACGGCCTGGTCGTGGCGATCGCGGGCGACATCCGCCACTCGCGCGTGGCGCGCTCGGCGCACCGCGCGCTCGCGACCCTGGGCGCCGGCGAGATCCGCATCGTCGCGCCGCCGGAATTCATGCCGGAAGCCGCCGAGTTCGAGGGCGCGCGGCGCTTCGAGTCCTTCGACGAGGCGATCGCGGGTGCCGACGTCGTCATGATGCTGCGCATCCAGCGCGAGCGCGCAATCGGGGCGGCGCAGGCCGACCCGGTGCGCTACCACCAGCAGTACGGGCTCACGGCCGCGCGGCTGGCGCGCGCGCAGCCGCAGGCGATCGTGATGCACCCGGGCCCGATGAACCGCGGCGTCGAGGTCACCTCCGACGTCGCCGACGGCCCGCAGTCGGTGATCCGCCGCCAGGTCGCGAATGGCGTCGCCATGCGCATGGCCGTGCTCGCGCACGTCGCCGCCGCCCGCCGCAGGCGCCACGGATGAGCGCCGCGGCGCGCGCGCACCGCGGCACGATCTTCCTCGAGGACGCCGCCGTGCTCGCGCACGAGGCGCATGACGGCGCACAGTACGTCCTGCGCCTGGCCGCGCCGCGCGCCGCCGCCGCCGCCACGCCCGGCAGCTTCGTGCACCTGAGCTGCGGCCCCGCCCTGCCGATGCGGCGCCCGTTCTCGATCCTGCGCACGGACGCGAAAACAGGCTGGATCGAGCTGCTGTACAAGGTCGTGGGCGCCGGCACCGCGGAACTCGCGCGCCGCCAGCCCGGTGAAGTCCTCTCCTGCCTCGGGCCGATCGGCCACGGCTTCGCGCCGCGGACCGGGCGCCCGCACGCACTCTTGGTCGGCGGTGGTGTCGGCATCCCCCCGCTGCTGTTCCTCGCCGAGGCACTGGCCGCGCAGGGCGGCGCCTGGCAGCCGCTGGTGCTGATGGGCTCCGAACTCCCCTTCCCCTTCACCACCGCGCCCGCGCGCATCGCGGTGCCGGGCATGCCGGCGGCGGCGACCCACGCCATGGCGCAGCTCGACGCGATCCGCGTGCCGAGCCGGCTCGCGAGCCTGGCGGGCCTCGCCGGCTGCCACCGGGGTTACGTGACCGACCTCGCCGAGGCCTGGCTCGCGGCGCAGCCGGCGGCGGCGCTCGCCGGGATCGAGATCTTCTCCTGCGGCCCGGAACCGATGCTGAAGGCGACGGCGCAGCTCGCGAGGCGCTTCGGCCTGCCCTGCCAGGTGTCGCTGGAGGAGAACATGGCCTGCGCGGTCGGCGGCTGCGCCGGTTGCGCGGTGCTGGTGCAGACGCCGCAGGGGCCGGCGATGAAGCGCGTGTGCGTGGATGGGCCGGTGTTCGACGCGGAGAGCGTATTCGCCGATTGACTGGTGTGAGTGGGGGCCGGGAACCCGCTCGTTCGCTCAGGCCGGCGACCGGATTCGCTCACTCGCGGGTTCCCGGCCCCCGCACGCGCCACTAAGCCGGCGACCGCATTCGCGTACGCGCGGGTTCTCGGCCCCCGCACGCGCCACCCAACCGGCGACCGGATTCGCTCACTCGCGGGTTCCCAGCCCCCGCACGCGCCACCAAGCCGGCGACCAGATTGGCTCACGAGCCGGAGCCTGGCCCCTGTGCGTGCAGCCAGCGGCAGGTGTCGGCGATCACGTCTTCACGCAACCGCCCCGTGGCTGCGTCGCGCAGATCGTGGCCGGTGCCCTGATAGACGCGTAGCGTGACGGCGCCGGATGGCAGTTCGTCCGCGATCCGGGCTGCGCTCGCGGCCACGTCCACGTTGGCGTCGTCGGCGC
>DATBMQ010000208.1:0-11237 GCA_036554765.1 Steroidobacteraceae bacterium
CGACGCGGGCCGAGGTCTCGGACGTGGCCAACGCGGTCATGGACGATACCGATGCGGTGATGCTGTCGGCCGAGACCGCGGTCGGCAGGCATCCCGGCCGCGTGGTGCGCGCGATGGCGGAGGTGATCGAGGGCGCCGAGAAATGGCAGACCTCGAACCGGCCGGAGATCCGCCAGGACGGCCATTTCAACCGCACCGACGAGGCCATCGCCGCGGCGGTGATGTACACGGCGAACCACCTCGACGTGCGCGCGATCGTGGCGCTGACCGAGTCCGGCTCGACCGCGCTGTGGATGTCGCGCATGCGCTCGGACATCCCGATCTACGCCTTCACGCGCCACCCGGCGACGCAGCGGCGCGTCACGCTGTACCGCGGCGTCTACCCCGTGGACATCGACGTGACGAGCACGCGCGCGGACGAGATGTATCCGGCGATCTTCGACCGCATGCTGAAGGACGGGCTGGCCGAGGAGGGCGACCTGATCATCATCACCAAGGGCGAGTTCTCGGGCGTCACCGGCGGCACCAACACGATGAAGATCATCCAGGTGCAGCGCCGCCCATGAAAAAGGTGTCAGGCACCTTTTTCCGCTGGTTCCGCCGCCTGTTCGCCGTTCTGCTGATCCTGCCGGCGCTTGCGGCGCTGGCCGCCTGGCTGGCGCTGCGCGCGAGCCTGCCGCAGCTCGAGGGCGAGACGGCGCTCGCCGGACTTGCGGCACCCGTCACGATCAGCCGCGACGCCCTCGGCGTGCCCGAGGTCCGCGGCGCCACGCGCGAGGACGTCGCCCGCGCGACCGGCTTCCTGCACGCGCAGGAACGCTATTTCCAGATGGACCTGCTGCGCCGCACGGGTGCCGGCGAACTGTCGGCCCTGCTCGGCCCCGCGCTGCTGGACACCGACCGCCGCATCCGCATCCACCAGTTTCGCAGGCGCGCGACCGCCGCCCTGGCCGCGCTCGCGGCGCCGGAGCGCGCGCTGTTCGACGCCTACGCGGCCGGCGTCAATGCCGGGCTCGCGGGCCTCGGCGCGCGGCCCTTCGAGTACTTCCTGCTGCGCCAGCAGCCGCAGCCGTGGCGGGCCGAGGACTCGCTGCTCGCCATCGATGCGATGTGGATCGACCTGCAGGGCGTGGAGGCGCGCCACGAGCAGCGCCGCGGGCGCCTCGCGGCCGCGCTGCCGCGATCGCTCTACCGTTTCCTGACCGAGCCCGATCCGTCGTGGGAAGCGCCGCTCGACGGCACGCGCCTGCCGGAGATGCCGCTGCCGCCGCCGGAGGACTACGACCTGCGCCGCCTCGACCCCGCGCTGTTCGGGCAGGCGGACCGGCAGGCGAAGGAGGGTCGGCGCACCGCGGCGTTGCTGCGCGACGAGCCGGAGGCCGCGCTCGGCAGCAACAACTGGGCCGTCGCGGGCTCGCGCGGCGCCGGCGGCGCGGCGCTGCTGGCGAACGACATGCACCTCGGACTCAACGTGCCGAACATCTGGTATCGCGCCCGCCTGGTCGCCGGGTCCGCGGGCATCGACATCACCGGCGTGAGCCTGCCGGGCGGCCCGGCGATCGTCGCCGGCAGCAATGGCAACATCGCCTGGGGATTCACCAACAGCTACGGCGACTTCCAGGACCTGGTCGTGCTGCAGCCGGGGCCGCAGGGCAAGGACAGCTACCTGACCGCCGGCGGGCCGCGCGCGGTCGAGAGCGAAACCGAGACGATCGAGGTCGCGGGCGGCACGCCGCAGGAACTCGTCGTGCGCCGCACCGTCTGGGGCCCGATCGTCGGCGACGACGGTGAAGGCCGCGAACTCGCGCTGGCCTGGACCGCGCACCGCGACGGCGCCAACGACCTGAACCTGATGCGGCTCGAGACCGCGCGCGGCCTCGACGAAGCCGCCGCGATCATCGGCGGTGCCGGCATGCCCGCGCAGAACGTGCTGATCGCGGACCGCAGCGGCCGCATCGGCTGGGTGCTCTCGGGCAGGCTGCCGCGGCGCAACGGCTTCGAGGCCACGCGCCCGACGGCGTGGCACGAGAACGGCGCCGCCTGGGAGGGCTGGATCCCCGCGGCGGAATCGCCGCGGCTGCTCGACCCGCCCCAGGGCTACGCCTGGAGCGCGAACGCGCGGGTCATGGGCGGCGATGCATTCCGCGTGATCGGCGACGGCGACTATGCGCCGGCATCGCGCTCGCGCCAGATCCGCGACCGGCTGGCGGCGCTGCCGGCGGCGACGCCCGCCGACCTGCTCGCGATCCAGACCGACGATCGCGCGGATTACCTGGCGAACTGGCAGCCGCTCGCGCTCGCGGCGCTGCAGCGCGCCGGGCTCGGGCAGGCGGCCGCGCTGGTGTCGGGCTGGAGCGGCCGCGCCGCCGTGGACGATGCGGGCTACCGCCTCGTGCGCCAGTTCGAGCGCCGCGTCGCCGACCGTGCCTTCACGATGCTGACCGTGGAGCCGCGGGCGCGCTGGCCGGATTTCCGATGGCGCACGCCGCAGCGTTTCACCGAGGTCGCGTGGCGCCTGCTGCAGGCGCGGCCCGCGCACCTGCTGGACCCGCGCTTCGCGGACTGGGACGCCTGGCTCGCGGATGTCGCAAAGGAAGTCGTCGCGGAACTGCCGGAGCAGTGCCCGGATCTCGAACGCTGCCGCTGGGGCGAGGTCAATCGCGCGAGCATCCGCCATCCGATCAGCGAAGCCGTGCCTTTCCTCGCCCGCTTCCTCGACATGCCCGCGGATGCGCTGCCGGGCGACTGGTCCACGCCGCGGGTGCAGTCGTCCCGCTTCGGCGCCTCCGAGCGCTTCGCCGTGTCACCCGGCCGTGAGACAGAGGGCTACTTCCACATGCCGGGCGGGCAGAGCGGCCATCCGCTGTCGCCGTTCTATCGTGCGGGGCACGAGGCCTGGGTGAAAGGGGAGCCGACGCCGTTCCTGCCCGGCACACCGCAGCACGTGCTGGTACTGAAGCCCGGGAGCTGAGCGTGGCGGCTCCGGCGCCCGTCGCCACGCGGATCTGCCCGCTGCTCGAGCGGCAAACCGCGACGCGGCGCCTGCCCTACGCGCCGCAACCCTGGCAACTGCTCGAATGCCTGGAGTCGGGATTCGTGTATCTCGGGAATCCCCCTGGTTACGACGCGCTCGAACAGCAGTACGCCTGGGAACGGACGTCCGCACTGGCGACCGCCGCCCGGCGTGACTCGGAACCGTACCTGCACGCCGCGAGCGCGGCGTATGGCGCATTCCGCCGCCGCGTGCTGCGGCGCAACAAGGTCGCGGACCTGTGCCGCGCGCCGCTCGCGGAATCCGGCGCAGGCCCGATCCACGTGCTCGACGTCGGCTGCGGCGACGGCCGGTTGCTGGAGCGCGTCGTCGCGGGCCTGCCGTCCGGTGTCGCGCGCCGCTGCGTGCCGGACGGTATCGAGCTGTCGCGCGCGCTCGCGCGCGCCGCAGCGGCAAGGCTCGCCGCCATCGGCGGATCCTGCGTGCAGGCCAGCGCGCCGGTCGGGCTCGCGCGCCTGCCGGAGGGCCGTTTCCACCTGATCCTGCTGGCGTCCTACCTCGAGCACGAGATCCAGCCGTTGCCCGTGCTGCGGCGCTGCCGCGCGTTGCTCGCGGATTCGGGCCGTGTCGTCGTCAAGGTGCCGAACTATGCCTGCTGGAACCGGCGGCTGCGGGGCGCGCGCTGGTGCGGGTTCCGCTGGCCGGACCACGTCAATTACTTCACCCCGCACACGCTCCGGGCGATGGCCGCGCGGGCGGGACTGCACGTTGCGCGGATGAGGTTCCGCGACCGCCATCCGCTGAGCGACAGCCTGTACGCGGTGCTGGCGGCCAGGCCGGACTGACTACTGCAGCGACCGCATCGCCCGGTCGAGCCCCTCCAGGGTCAGCGGGAACATCCGCTCCTCGAACAGCTCCCGCGTGATCCGGACCGAGGGCGTGTACTCCCAGCGTTCTTTCGGCTCCGGGTTGAGCCACACGTGGTGCGGGTAGCTCGTGAGCAGCCGCTTCATCCACGCCGCGCCCGCTTCCTCGTTCCAGTGTTCGATGCTGCCGCCGGGCTGCACGATCTCGTACGGGCTCATGGTCGCGTCGCCCACCACGACCAGCTTGTAGTCGTGGCCATAGGTGCGCATGACCTCGGCCAGCGGCGTGCGCTCGCCGTGGCGGCGGCGGTTGTCCTTCCACACCGACTCGTAGACGAAGTTGTGGAAGTAGAAATGCTCCAGGTGCTTGAACTCGCCGCGCGCGGCGGAGAACAGCTCCTCGCAGATGCGCACGTGGTCGTCCATCGAGCCGCCGACGTCGAGGAACAGCAGCACCTTCACCGCATTGTGCCGCTCGGGAACCATGCGGATGTCGAGCAGCCCGGCCCTGCGCGCGGTCGAGTCGATCGTGGCGTCGAGGTCGAGCTGTTCCGCCGCGCCCTGGCGCGCAAAGCGGCGCAGGCGCCGCAGCGCCAGCTTCACGTTGCGCGTGCCGAGCTCGACCGAGTCGTCCAGGTTCGCGAACTCGCGCCGGTCCCAGACCTTGACCGCGCGCCGCTGCCCGGAGCCCTCGGGTCCGATGCGCACGCCCTCGGGGTTATAGCCGTGCGCGCCGAACGGCGACGTGCCGCCGGTGCCGATCCACCGGCTGCCGCCCTGGTGGCGCGACTTCTGCTCGGCGAGGCGCCGGCGCAGCGTCTCCATGAGCGCTTCCCAGCCGCCCAGTGCCTCGATCCGGGCCTTGTCCTGCTCCGACAGCTGCAGGCGCAGTGCGTCGCGCAGCCATTCCGCCGGGACCTCCGCGGCGAGCAGCGCTTCGACGGCCAGCTCGGCGCCCTTGAAGTGCGCCGCGAACACGCGGTCGAAGCGGTCGTAGTGGCGCTCGTCCTTGATGAGCGTCGCGCGTGCGAGGAAATAGAAGTCGTCGGCGGAAAGCCCGATCAGCCGGGCCGAGAGCGCCTCGAGCAGCGCCAGGAACTCGGTGATGGAGACCGGCACGCCGGCGGCGCGCAGCATCTGGAAGAAGCGGATCAGCATGGCCGCCGCCGCGCGGGATCAGCCCGGCCGGCCGGCCCGCCGGTTCAGGAACACGAGCTGCTCGAACAGGTGTACGTCCTGCTCGTTCTTGAGCAGCGCGCCGTAGAGCGGCGGGATCGCGGCCCTGGCGTCGTCGGCGCGCAGCGCCTCGGCGGGGATGTCCTCGGCCAGCAGCAGCTTGATCCAGTCGAGCAGCTCGGAGGTCGAGGGCTTCTTCCTGAGCCCTGGGACCTCGCGCACGCGGTAGAAGGCGCTCAACGCCTCCGCCAGCAGCGCTTTCTTGAGCCCGGGATAGTGCACCTCGACGATCTGCTCCATGGTCGCCGCGTCCGGGAAGCGGATGTAGTGGAAGAAGCAGCGGCGCAGGAAGGCGTCGGGCAGCTCCTTCTCGTTGTTGCTGGTGATGAACACGATCGGGCGGTGCCGCGCCTTCACCAGCTGCCGCGTTTCATAGACGTAGAACTCCATGCGGTCGAGCTCGCGCAGCAGGTCGTTCGGGAATTCGATGTCGGCCTTGTCGATCTCGTCGATCAGCAGCACGGCCTGCGTGTCGCTCTCGAACGCGCGCCACAGCATGCCGGGCACGATGTAGTTCGCGATCTCGCCGACGCGCGCGTCGCCGAGCTGCGAATCGCGCAGGCGCGAGACCGCGTCGTACTCGTACAGGCCCTGCTGCGCCTTGCTGGTGGACTTGATGTGCCATTCGTAGAGCGGCCGGCCGAGCGCCTCGGCAACTTCCTGCGCGAGCTGGGTCTTGCCGGTTCCGGGCTCGCCCTTGACCAGCAGCGGCCGGCCGAGGGTGACCGCCGCGTTCACGGCGAGCATCAGCTCGCCGGTGGCCACGTACCGCTCGGAGCCGGTGAAGCGTGCGTCCTTCGTCACGTGCCCTTCGCGGGCGCGGCCGGCGCCGCGAGCTGCTTGAGGTCCGCGAGCACCAGCGCCGAGTGGCCCTTGGGATCCACCTTCACGTAGTGCTTCGCGACGTTGCCCTTCGGGTCGATGATGAAGGTGTCGCGCCGCGCGAGCTCCGCGAGGCCCAGGTACTTGGTGAGCGTGCCGTAGGCGGTCGCGGTCGTCTTGTCCGAGTCCGCGAGGATGGGGAAGGGCAGGCTGTGCTTCTCCGCGAAGTCCTTGTGCGAGGCGACGTCGTCCACGCTGACGCCGAGGATCACGGCGCCGGCCTCGCGGTAGGCGAAGATGTTGTCGCGGAACTCGCAGGCCTGGGTGGTGCAGCCGGGCGTGTCGTCCTTCGGGTAGAAGTACAGCACGACCCACTTGCCGCGGTAGTCCTTGAGCGCATGCCACTTGCCGGACTGGTCCTGCAGCCGGAACTCCGGCGCGGCCGCGCCGACCGCGGGTGCATCGGCGGCGATCGCGGCCGAGGCGAGGAACATCGTGGCGAAGACGCTGGTCAGCAGACGCATCATGGCCGGAACTCCCATGGTTTCGGGTGGCATAGTAGCAATGGCGGCAAGTCAATGACCACGACCGGCATCCAGGGTTCCCGGCCATGAGCGAGCGAGCGGCGGCGGGCCCGCGCAAGCCCCGGATTGCGCTGGTGTTGCCCGGCGGCGGCGCCCGCGCGGCCTACCAGGTGGGCGTGTTGCAGGCGATCGCGGGCTGGTGCCCGCCGGGCGTGCCGCTGCCGTTCGACGTGCTCTGCGGCACGTCGGCCGGCGCGATCAACGCCGCCGTGATCGCCGCGCGCGCGGACCACGTGCAGCGGGCCGCGGCCGACCTCGCCGGGGTGTGGAGCCAGTTCCACGTCGAGCAGGTGTTCCGCACCGGCACCCTGGACATGATCCGATCGGGCCTGCACCTGCTGTTCGCGCTGGTGTCCGGCGGCTTGCTGCTGCCCATGCCGCGCGCGCTGTTCAACAACCTGCCGCTGCGCGCGCTGCTCCAGCGCAGCGTGGACTTCGGGGCGCTGGCGCGCGCCGTCGACGCCGGCCGGCCCGATGCGGTCGCGGTCATGGCGACCTCGGTCACCAGCGGCGACTCGGTGGCCTTCGTGCAGGCCTCGCGCGCGTTCAGGCCCTGGGACCGCGCCGGCAGGAAGGGCGTCGCCGCGACGCTGGCGCTCGAGCACCTGATGGCGAGCTCCGCGATCCCGCTGCTGTTCCCGACCGTCGCGATGCACGGGCAGCATTTCGGCGACGGCGCGATGCGCCAGTCGACGCCGCTCGCGCCCGCGCTGCACCTCGGGGCGGACCGCATCCTGGTGATCGGGTCGCGCCAGGCGGAGCGTCCCGCGCCGGCGGAAGCGCCCGAGCCGCCCGAACCGAACCTCGCCGACCACTTCGGCTTCATGCTGGACTCCCTGTTCATGGAAGGGCTGCAGTCCGACCTCGAGCGGCTCGCGCGCGTGAATTCGCTGATCGCGCGGTTGCCGCCGGGCGGCGCGCCCTTCGGCCTGCGCCACGTGGAGACGCTGCTGCTGCTGCCGCAGCGCGACCTGTCCGAGATCGCGCTCGCGCACCGCATGGCGATACCGGGGACGCTGCGCGCATTCCTGCGCATCCTCGGCGCGACCGGCGCGCGCGGCGGGCGGCTGCTGTCGTTCCTGCTGTTCGAGTCGCGCTATACGCGCGAGCTGATGCGCCTCGGCGAGCACGATGCCGAGGCGCGGCGCGCGGAGATCGCCGCCTTCCTCGAGCTTCGCTAGGCGAGGAACAGCGCCCCGAGCCCCAGCAGCGCCGCGAAGCCGACCACGTCCGTCACCGTCGTCAGGATCACGCCGCCCGCGAGTGCGGGGTCGATGCGCATGCGCTTGAGCGCGAGCGGGATCGCCACTCCCGCGCTCGCGGCCGCGACCAGGTTGATGACGATCGCGACGAAGATGACGGCCGCCACGTCCCAGGTGCCGAACCAGAGCCAGGTCGCGAGGGCGACGGCGCCGGCCCAGACCAGGCCGTTGACGGCGCCGACCGCGAGCTCCTTGAAGAACAGCCAGCGCGCGTTCGAGGGCTGCACCTGCCCCAGCGCGATGCCGCGGATGATCAGCGTGACGGTCTGCGTGCCGGCGATGCCGCCCATGCTCGCGACCACGGGCATCAGCACCGCGAGCGCAACCACCTTCTCGATGGTCGCCTCGAACAGGCCCACGACCCAGGCCGCGACCAGTGCCGTCAGCAGGTTGATGCCGAGCCACAGCGCGCGCCGGCGCGCGCTCTTGCGCACGCCCGCGAACACGTCATCCTCGTCCTCGAGGCCCGCCGCGGCCAGGGCCGGGTGCTCGGCCTGCTCGCGCACCACGTCCACCACGTCGTCCACGGTGATGCGGCCGAGCAGGCGCCCGTCGCCGGCGACCACCGCGGCGGAGAGCAGGTCGCGCGACTGGAACAGCCGCGCGACGTCCGCGGCGGCCGTCTCCGGCGCGATGGGCGCGACCTCCGGGTCCATCTCGCCGCTCACGATCCGGTCCGGGTCGGCGGTCAGCAGGCGCGTGAGCGGCAGCGCGCCGAGGTAGCGGTCGTGCCGGTCCACGACGAACAGGCAATCGGTGCGGTCCGGCAGCTCGCCGCGCATGCGCAGGTAGCGCATCACGACTTCGAGCGTGACGTCCGGCCGTACGGTGACGGTATCGGTGTTCATGAGGCCGCCGGCCGTGTCCTCCGGGAACGCGAGCACGGCCGACAGGCGCAGGCGGTCCTGGTGGTCCATCGCGCGCAGCACCTGCTGCGTGACGGCCTCGGGCAGTTCCGCGAGCAGGTCCGCGAGGTCGTCCACGGCCAGGCCCTCGGCGGCCGCGACGACCTCGTCCGGCTTCATTTCCGCGAGCAGCTCGCTGCGGACCTCCTCCGAGAGCTCGACCAGGACCTCGCCCTGCGCCTCCGGGTTGACCAGCTCCCAGGCGAGCGCCCGCTGTGCGGGCGGCAGCGACTCGAGCAGCAATGCCGTCTCGGCGGGGTGCAGCGCGTCCACCATGCGGTCCGCGCCGCGCAGGCGGCCGGCGGCGAGCGCCGCCTGGATGGCCGCGAGCCGGGAGCCGCGGTCGCCGCGCAGCGGTGCCGCGTCGCTCACTTCGGCAGCGCGTTGTGGCGCACGAGCAGGTTGGGATACTGCCGGCGGAAGTGCGCGGCGAGGCGCTCGACCAGGTACACCGAGCGGTGCTGGCCGCCGGTGCAGCCGAGCGCCACCGTGAGGTAGCCGCGGTTCGCGGCCTGGTACTCGGGCAGGCGCGCCTCCAGGAACCGGACCATGTCGTCGGCCATGCGCTGCACCTGCGGGCTCGCCTCGAGGAAGGCGATGACCGGGCCGTCGCGGCCGGTCAGCGGCTTGAGCGTGGGCTCCCAGTAGGGATTCGGCAGCGCCCGCGTGTCGAACACGAAGTCGGCGTCGCCGGGGACGCCGTGCTTGAAGCCGAACGACTCGAACAGGATCGAGAGCCGCCCCGGGCCCTGCGACTCGATGCGCCGCCCGATCAGGTCGCGCAGCTCGTGCACGCTCATGCGCGAGGTGTCGATCACCAGGTCGGAGCGGTCGATCAGCGGGTGCAGCAGCCGCCGCTCCTCGGCGATCGCGTCCGCAAGGCTGCGGTCGTCGCCCGCGAGCGGGTGCCGGCGGTGCGTCTCGGCGTAGCGGCGCAGCAGCACCTCGTCGTCCGCGTGCAGGTACACGATCTCGCAGCGCAGGCCCGTGCCGGCGAGGCCGTCGAGCAGGGCGGGGATCGCGGCGAGGTCGTCCGGGCGGTTGCGGGCGTCGAGCCCGACCGCCAGCCGCCGGTACGCCGGCTCCGCGGTCTGCACCGAGTGCGAGACGACGGCCTGGACCAGGCCGGCCGGGATGTTGTCGATGCAGTACCAGCCGAGGTCCTCGAGCATGTTGAGCGCGACGCTCTTGCCCGAGCCGGACAGTCCGCTGACGACGACGAGCCGGGACATGGAAGCCGTCGCCCCGGCCTCAGGACGGGCGGCCGCGCGCGACCTCGGATGCGCGATGGTCGCCCTGCTTCTCCTTGTGCTTGCGCACCCGCCGGTCGAGCTTGTCCGCGAGGGCGTCGATCGCGGCGTACATGTCGCCGTGGATCGCGTCCGCGTGGATCACCGCGCCGCTGACCCCGATCGTCGCCTCGGCCCGGTGCTCGAGCTTCTCGACCGTCAGCACGCAGTGCACGTCGATGACGTGATCGAAGTGCCGGACCACGCGGTCCAGCTTCTTCTCGACGTAGCCGCGCAGGGCCGGGGTGACGTCAACGTGGTGGCCGGTCAGCTTCAGCTGCATGTCCTGCTCCTCCTGCGTTCGCTCGATGGCGGAATTCCCAGCGCCTCGCGGTACTTGGCGACCGTGCGCCGCGCGACCGCGATCCCGTCGCCGGAGAGCATCCCGGCGATCTGGTGGTCGGACAGCGGCCGGCCGGGCGGCTCCTGCGCGATCAGCTTGCGGATCTTGGCGCGGATCGCGGTGGACGAGACGCCCGTTCCGTCCTCCGCCGGCACGTGGCTCGAGAAGAAATAGCGGAACTCGTACACGCCGCGCGGCGTGTGCATGTACTTGCCGGTCGTCACGCGCGAGATCGTGGACTCGTGCATTTCGACGGCCTCGGCGACGTCCTTGAGGATCATCGGCTGCATCGCCTCGTCGCCGCTTTCGAGGAAGGCGTGCTGGCGCTCGACGATCGAGCGCGCGACGCGCAGCATGGTGTCGTTCCTGATCTCGAGGCTGCGCAGCAGCCAGCGTGCCTCCTGCAGCTGAGTGCGCAGCACGGCGTGGTCCGGCGCCCGCGTGATCATGTTCGCGTACGAGTCATTGAGCCGCACGCGCGGCAGCGCGCCGGCGTTGAGCTCGACCGACCATCCCAGCGGCGTGCGCCGCACGAACACGTCCGGCACCACGTACTCGGTGCGGCCCGCCTGGAAGGCGGCGCCCGGGCGCGGGTGGCAGCTGCGCACCAGCGCGAGCGCGACGTCGAGCTCCTCGTGGCTGCAGTGCATCTGCCGCTGCAGCAGCGAGAACTGCTGGCCGGCGACCAGGTCGAGGTGCTGGTGCGCGAGCGAACGCGCAGCGGCGAGGCCTGGTGTCGCGGGATCGAGCTGCGCGAGCTGCAGCTCGATGCACTCCGCGACCGAGCGCGCGCCGACACCCGCCGGGTCGAACTGCTGGACGATCGCGAGCACGGCCTCGACGCCCGCGGCATCGGTCCTGACGCCGGGGGCGACCGCGGCGGCGATCGCCTCGGCGGTTTCGGTCAGGTAGCCGTCGTCATTGATGGCGTCCACGAT
>DATBMQ010000216.1:0-4480 GCA_036554765.1 Steroidobacteraceae bacterium
GGCCAGGTTGATGTCGTCGCTGCGCACGAAGGACGGCACCTGGCCGCCGGTGCCGTGGCACTGGCCGCAGCGGTTCGACATCATCAGGTTGTCCCAGACGTTCAGCTTGAACGCCTGCACGTCCTGGCTCGCCGGCGGCGGGCCGGTGTAGCCGGCCGGGGGCGGCGGCGAGGTCACCGGGTTCTCGGTCGTGGACGCGCCGCCGCCGCAGCCGGCGACCGCGAGCGCGAGCAACACCGGCGCGAGGGCCGGGAAGATCCGCATCCGTGGACTTGCGCTGCGATTCATCTGCGGCACCTCAATCGCCCATGCAGTACGTGGCGGCATCGGCGAAGACCTGCTTCAGCCGGTAGCCGCTCGCGCGGAAGGAACTCGCCATCGAGCCGATCTGGCCCCGGTCCGCCGCGTTCTCGGGCGGGCGCAGGCAGACCGTGCGGAACACCTTCTCGACCTGGCAGGACGCGAACGCATCGCTCGCGCCGAACTCCTCGCCGAGGGACTTGGCGCCGCTGCCCGAACCCGGCAGCGACGAGTCCCAGCCGAGCAGCGCGTTGTGGCCCTGGCGCCAGCGGTTCTCCCACTGGTCGTCGGGCGTGCGGAAGCCGAACGCAAAGGTCGTGTCGTTGTTGAAGTACTTCGGCTGCACGGCGCCGCCGGTGTAGACCATGCGGCCCTGCGTGTCGTCGTAGGTGTAGTACGCGAACGCCTGCGCCATCGGGTCCATGCCCGCGTGGCAGCCCACGCAGTTGTTCAGGAACAGGCGCGCGTCGCCACCCGGGCTCCGGCTCACGTCCTGGCGGATGCGGTCCGGCGGCCGCGAGGTGTCCTGGATCTCCTCCAGGTCGCGGCACATGTGGTTCAGCATCGTGAAGCGGAACATCGCGCGGTTGGTGCCGGCGATGAAGAAGGACTGCGCCGCGGCGCGCGTCGTCATCACGCCCGCGGTCGCGGCCGGCGGCGTGCCGTACACGCCTGACTGCGTCGTGCGAACCAGCGCGGTGCGCATGTCGAGGTGGCGCGACTCGATCTGCTCGTAATGGGTGTTGCTCGAAGCCGACACCGCCGGCAGCCCCAGCCCGCCGCCGCCGACGTAGAGGATGTCGCCCGACAGCAGCTCGTCGAACGGCACGTCGTCGCGCACCATGCCGATCACGGTCGCGGTGTAGTCGTTGAGCGGCGCGAACACGGTCTGGTCGCGGTTGGTCCAGGGGGTCACGAGGTTCTTGAGCGTGACCGAGTAGAACGCCGGGTTGTCCATCGCCATCAACGCCGCCTGCTGCATGCGCCCCGCCGCGATTTCCGCCTGCATCGCCGACAGCACGGCGTCGGAAGGCGGCACGCCCGCGATGCGGTCGTGCATGCGGCGCGCCTGCTCGCGCGGCCCGGCCCCGGCCGCGGCGGCGAACGCCGCCAGCGCCACGAGCGTGGTGACGCGCATCACGATCGAACCGGCATGAGTTGGCGACCAGCGCATTTCCGTGCTCCACTCGCTCACAAGTTTCGAGGCTGCGGTCGAATATATCGGCGGGTCCGCGGCCCGGTAATGTCTCTGAACGGCGACATTCACCGGGGGCCCGCTGCGGGGTACGCTGCGACCGTGACAGGCGTTCCTGCACGCCGCTGCAGTAAATCCCTTGTATCCAAGGGGTCGCACACGCGGCGGGACGCCCGTCACGGCGGCGGAATGCCGCATTCTGTCGAGTGGATCGCAGTTGCATGACCGGAGTGAATTGAGATGCGTGTCACGAATCCGCAACGTTGGATCGCGCCGCTCGCAGTGGCCGCGCTCGCCGGCTGCGCCACCGGACACGACGGCGACGTCAACATCGGCGACGGCCAGGACCCCGATCCGGTCGTGCTCGACATTCCCGTCGCCTACGTGCGCGGCCCGGTGCCGCTGCCGGCCGACATCGACGACATCGACGTGCGCGAGGCCGGCACCGTCAACGAGGGCTCCGACCTGTGGCTGCGCGCCCGCGCGGCGCCCGACGTGCCCGAACGCAACATCACCGGCGCCGTCACCGGCGGCCTGTGGAGCGTGCGCGACCTCGACGCCTCCTACGACGGCAGCCGCATCGTGTTCGCGATGCGCATGCCGCTCATCCCCGGCGCCGAGGAGAGCGAGCAGCCGACCTGGAACATCTGGGAGTACGACCGCACGACCGACGTGCTGCGCCGCGTGATCGCCTCCGACCTCGTCGCCGAGGAAGGCAACGACGTCGCGCCGCACTACCTCCCGGACGGCCGTATCGTGTTCTCGTCCACGCGCCAGCGACAGTCCAAGGCGGTGCTGATCGACGAGGGCAAGCCGCAGTTTGCCGCGCAGGACGAGGACCGCAACGAGCACGCCTACGTGCTGCACGTGATGAATGCCGACGGCTCCGGCATCCGCCAGATTTCCTTCAACCAGAGCCACGACCTCGACCCGTCCGTGCTCGACGATGGGCGCATCGTGTTCAGCCGCTGGGAGAACGCGAGCGGCAGCTCGATACACCTCTACGCGGTCAACCCGGATGGCAGCGGCCTCGAGCTGCTCTACGGCGCGAACAGCCACCTGACGGGAACCGGCGCGACCGGCGCCGGCACCACGCCGGTGCAGTTCCTGGCGCCGCGCCAGACCGAGACCGGCGGCGTCGTGGCGCTCATCCGCCCGTTCCAGGACACGGACCTCGGCGGCGACGCGATCTCGATCGACGCCGCGGCTTTCGTCGAGATCACGCAGCCGACGCTCGCAAATGCGGGCCTGCCGGGCCCGGCGCAGGCGCGCCTCACGACCGCGGACGTGCGCACCGACCCCGGCCTGTCGCCCGGCGGGCGCTACTCGCACGTCTATCCGCTGCGCGACGGCACCGGCCGCCTGCTCGTCAACTGGACCATGTGCCGGCTCAACGACGCCGTGGGCCGCACCCTGCCCTGCACCGCCGCCAACCTCGCGGACCCGGCGCTCACGCCCGCGCCGCCTTTATATGGTGTGTGGCTCTACGACCCGCGCGACCAGACGCAGCGCCCGGTGCTGCAGCCCACCGAGGGCGTGCGCTACTCGGACGTGGTCGCGCTCGCGCCGCGCGCGACGCTGCCCGCGGTCATCCTCGACGCCGTGCCCGGCATCGACTACGACCCCCTGCTCGCCACGGAGAACGTCGGCATCCTGAACATCCGGAGCGTGTACGACCTCGACGGCGTGGACGTCGCGCCGGGCGGGATCGCCGCGCTCGCGGACCCGGCGCAGACGCTCGCCTCCGAGCGCCCGGCCCGCTTCCTGCGGATCGAGAAGGCGGTCGGCATTCCCGACGACGAAGTGCGCGACTTCCGCGCCACGGCGTTCGGCGCCGCCGGCGGCCTCGGCATGCGCGAGATCCTCGGCTACGCGCCCATCGAGCCCGACGGCTCGGTGCAGATCAAGGTGCCCGCGGGCGTGCCGTTCGCAGTCCAGGTGCTGGACGTGGACGGCCGGCGCATCACGCCGCGCCACCTCAACTGGATGCAGCTGCGCGCGGGACAGGTGCTCAACTGCAATGGCTGCCACGTGCCCGCGGGCGCGCAGCCGGGCGCACCGCCCGCGATCTCGCACGGCCGCCAGGGGCTCACCGCCTCCGTCCATGCGGGAGCGCCGACCACCGGCCTGCCGTTCCCGAACACGGACCCGGCGATCTTCGCCAACCAGGGCGAGTCGATGGCCGAGGCGCGCGCGCGCGTGTCCTGCCAGTCGGATCCCACCTGCCCGGCACAGCGCCCATCCGTCGACGTGCTCTACGACGACGTGTGGACCTACCCGGCCACCGCGGGCCGCGCCCCGGATGCGTCGTTCAGCTATCGCTACAACCAGCTCTCGACGCCGGCGCCCACGAGTGCCACCTGCCAGTCGCTGTGGTCGGGCCTGTGCCGCATCACGATCCATTATCCGAACCACCTGCACCCGCTGTGGTCGCTGCCGCGCCCGGTGCTGGACGCCGGCGGCAACGTGATCGGCGACAACATGTGCACGTCCTGCCACAGCCCCGCGGATGCCGCCGGCGTGGTGCGCGTGCCCGCCGGCCAGCTCGACCTCTCGGGCGGCCCGTCGCCCGACGAGGCCGATCACCTGGTCTCGTACCGCGAACTTCTGTTCACGGACAACGCGCAGGAAGTTAACATGGGCGCGCTGCAGGACATCCTGGTCCCGGGTCCGCCGGACCCGGTGACCGGGTTGCCGACCCTGGTGCCGGTGCCCGTCAGTCCCTCGATGAGCGCGGCGGGCGCCCGGGCTTCGGCGACGTTCTTCAGCCGGTTCGACGCGGGCGGCTCGCACGAAGGCTGGCTGACCCCGGCGGAACTGCGGCTGATCGCCGAGTGGCTGGACATCGGTGGGCAGTATTACAACGACCCCTTCATGGCCCCGGTCAACTGAGTCGATGGCGCGGCTGCTCGCCTGCGCCCTCCTCGTCTTCCTTGCGGCGGCGGGCCAGGCCCGGGCGGAGGGACTCGAGGTCATCGTCGTCGA
>DATBMQ010000225.1:0-22944 GCA_036554765.1 Steroidobacteraceae bacterium
TCCGCGCGCAGCCGCGCGAGTTCCGCCGGCAGCTCGGCTGCGGCGACCCGGTGCTTGCGCGCCAGTTCCTCGATCGCGGCGAGGCGGCGCTCCACCTGCTCCTGGCGGGAGGGGTCTGCGTCCAGCGTCTCGAGGTAGGCCGACAACTGCGCGCCCGCCTCGCGCAGGCCGATCAGGCCCTCCTCGAGGACCGCCAGTGGTTCCGCAAGGCGCGGGTCCAGCGCCGCCCCCGTGCGCAGCTGGGTGGCGGCACGCGCGGCCAGCGCGTGCGCGTCGGCGCCGTCCGCGTCGTAGGCGAGGGCGAGCGCATTGCGGGCCGCCTCGGCCAGCCGGCCGCGATTCGCGAGCCGCGCCCGCTCGCCCGCGAGTTCCGCGGCTTCGCCAGGCGCCAGGCCGAGTCCTTCGAGCTCGCCGACCTGGTAGTGCAGCAGTTCGAGCCTCGCGCCACGGTCGCGGGCCATCGCCGCGAGGCCGTCGCGTTCGTCCCGCAGCCGCCGCCATTCGGTGGCCGACTGCGCGACCGGCGGCAGCAGCCGGTCATGGCCGCCGTGCTCGTCCAGCAGTTCGCGCTGGGCGTCGCGGCGCACCAGCGACAGGAATTCCTGCTGCCCGTGGATGTCGATCAGCAGGTCCCCGAGCTCGCGGACCGGTTGCGCCGGCAGCGACTGGCCGTTGACGTACTGGCGCGAGCGGCCGTCGCGGCCGACCACGCGCCGCAGCACGATCTCGCCGCCCTCGGCAGCGACCGACTGCTCCTCGAGCCAGCGGCGCACGGCCTCGTCGCCCGAGGCGTCGAAGGTCGCCGTGACCTCGGCACGCTCCGCGCCGTGCCGCACCGCGTCGGCGCTCGCGCGCGCCCCGAGCGCGAGCATGACCGCGTCCACGACGATCGACTTGCCGGCGCCGGTCTCGCCCGTGAGGGCCGTCAGGCCGCCGGCGAGCTCGAGCTCCACCGCGTCGATGATCGCGAAGTCGCGGATCTGCAGGTGGACCAGCACGCTCAGGATTCCCCGGCGCCGGTGCGGCCGCTGCGGCCCCAGTGCAGTTTCGAGCGCAGCAGCCGGAAGTAATCGTGGCCGGGCGGGTGCAGGAAAGTCACGCGCTCGGCCGCGGGTTCGATCGTGAGCGTGCTGTCGAGGTCGAGGTCGCCCAGCATGACGCCGTCGCAGGTCACCTGCGCGCGGGTCGCCGAGCGCGCGACCAGGCGCACCTCGATGCGGTTGTCGCGGCCGATCACGATCGGCCGGTCGGAGAGCGTATGCGGCGAGATCGGCGCGATCACGATCGCGCCGAGCGCCGGGGGGATGATGGGCCCGCCGCAGGAAAGCGCGTAGGCCGTCGAACCCGTCGAACTGGCGATCACGAGCCCGTCGCCGCCGTGCGAGTTGACGAAACAGCCGCCGATCCAGGTCTCGAGTTCCACCATGCGCCCGGACTCGTGCCGCTGCACGACCACGTCGTTGAGCGCCAGGTACGCCACCGGGCGGCCGCCGGCGCGCGCCAGGGTGGCGGAGAGCAGGTCGCGCACGTCGGTCTCGTAGCGGCCGTCGAGCACCGCGTCGAAGGCCGCCACCATGTCGTCGGGCGAGATGTCGGTCAGGAATCCCAGCCGCCCGCGGTTGATGCCGAGCAGCGGGATGCCGCGCCCGATCGCCAGCTGCGCCGCGAACAGCATGGTCCCGTCCCCTCCGATCGCCACGATCAGGTCGGCGCCGGCGCCCAGTTCCCCGATCGGCCGCCGTTCGACATCCTGCGGCAGCCCCGCAACCTCGGCCTCGCGGTCAATCAGGACCGTCAGACCGCGCGCACGCAGGTGCCGCGCGAGCGCCGCCATCAAGTCGGCGACGCGCGCGTCCTCGACCTTGCCGACCAGCGCGATCCGGGAGAAGGGCTTGTTCATGCGGTTGCGGGGCTTTTTAGCATGGGCATCCGGCGCCGGCCATCAACGCAACCCGCGGCCGCAGAAGTTGTCTTGACACTCGCCGAGGGCGATTGCTAGTTTCCCTGCCGTGGCCGACGTACATTTCATTTTCCTTTTGTAACAGATACTTATGCCGGACACGACACATCCCGTCGACGAGGCGCCCAGCGACCGGGCGCAGCTGTTGCTGCGCACGCTGATCGAGTGCTACGTGCGCGATGGCCAGCCGGTCGGTTCGCGTACGCTGTCCCGCGAATCGGGCCTCAGCCTGTCCTCGGCGACCATCCGCAACGTCATGGCCGACCTGGAGGAGCATGGCTTCGTCAGCTCCCCGCATACCTCGGCCGGGCGCGTGCCGACCGACAAGGGCTATCGCTATTTCGTCAATGCCCTGCTGCGTTACCAGCCGCCGGGGCAGAGCGAGATCGCGGAGCTCAGGCGCAACCTCGACCTGTGCGCGGGGGACCCGAAGGCGCTGGTCACCGCCGCCTCGCAGCTGGTGTCGGGCCTGACCCACCTTGCGGGAGTGGTGACGGTGCCGCGCGAGGCACATGCCGCATTGTCGCAGATTGAATTCGTCGGCATCTCCGGCAACCGCGTGCTCGCGATCCTGGTCGTGAACGGGCGCGAGGTCCAGAACCGCGTCGTACAGCTCGATCGCCGCTATTCGGCGGACGAACTGCGCCGCGCGGCCGCCTACCTGAACGAACAGTTCCGCGGCCGCGAACTCTCGGATGTGCGCTCGAAGCTTCTCGCCCAGCTGCAGGAAACGCGCGAGCAGATGAACCGCCTGATGGTGGACGCCATCACGCTGGCGCAGCGCGCATTCGCGGAACAACCCGACGAGCGCGATGCCGACATGGTGGTCGCCGGTGAGACCAACCTGATGGGATTCGCCGAGCTCTCGAACGTCGACCGGCTGCGGCGGCTGTTCGAGGCCTTCAACGAGAAGCGCGACATCCTGCACCTGCTGGACCAGAGCCTGCACGGCGAGGGGGTGCAGATCTTCATCGGCCACGAGTCGGGCTTCACGATCCTGGACGACTGCAGCGTGGTGGCCGCGCCCTACACCGTGGACGACCGCGTGGTCGGGGTGGTGGGCGTCATCGGGCCCACGCGCATGGCCTACGAGCGCGTCATCCCGGTCGTCGACATCGCGGCACGCATGCTCGGCTCCGCCTTGAAATCGCGCGACTGAGCCCAACGCCTCCGGTCATGAACGCCCCCGATCCGAATGCACCCGCGGTCCCCGTGGACAATGGCCAGCCAGCCGCGGAACCCTCGCTCGAAACCAGGCTGGAGGAAGCCGAGGCGCGGGCCGAACAGCAGCGCGCGGACTTCCTGCGCGCGATTGCCGAGCTCGAGAATTACCGCAAGCGCGCCGCGCGCGAGATCGAGTCGGCGCGCCAGTTCGGCGTCGAGCGACTGGCCGCGGAGCTGCTGCCGGTCGTCGACAGCCTGGCCGCGGGCCTCGAGGCCGCGGCAGCCGACCCGGCGACGCAGATCGAAGGCCAGAGGGCCACCCTGCGGCTGCTCGGCAAGGCCTTCGAGCGCGCCGGCATCAGCGAGGTGGACCCCGCCGGCCAGCCATTCGACCCGGCCCTGCACGAGGCGATGGCGACCCGGCCCTCGGTCGAGCATCCGCCCCACACGGTGCTCCAGGTGGTCCAGCGCGGCTATGTCCTGAACGGACGCCTGCTGCGGCCGGCGCGCGTCATCGTCTCCACGGCCGCAGATCTGCCCTCGGAGCCGGCGGCGGGCGGTTGAAACCGGCCGGGCGCGTCCCCACACCGAGGACAATCAACTACTTCGGAGCCATTCATGGCCAAGATCATCGGCATCGACCTGGGCACCACGAACTCCTGCGTCGCGGTCATGGAAGGCAGCACGCCCAAGGTCATCGAGAACAGCGAGGGTGACCGCACCACGCCGTCGGTGGTCGCCTTCACGAAAGACGGCGAAATCCTCGTGGGACAGCCGGCCAAGCGCCAGGCGGTCACCAACCCGCAGAACACGTTTCATGCGGTGAAGCGCCTGATCGGCCGCCGCTTCGAGGACGCGGTCGTCCAGAAGGACATCCCGCTCGAGACCTACACCATCGTGCGCGCCGAGAACGGCGACGCCTGGCTCGAGGCCCAGGGCAAGAAGATGGCGCCGCCGGAGATCTCGGCGCGCGTGCTGATGAAGATGAAGAAGACCGCCGAGGACTACCTGGGCGAGGCGGTCACCGACGCCGTGATCACGGTGCCCGCGTATTTCAACGACGCGCAGCGCCAGGCGACCAAGGATGCCGGACGCATCGCTGGCCTCAACGTCCGGCGCATCATCAACGAGCCGACCGCGGCGGCCCTCGCCTATGGCATGGACAAGAAGGGCAAGGACCGCAAGATCGCGGTGTATGACCTGGGCGGCGGCACCTTCGACATCTCGATCATCGAGATCGCGGACGTGGACGGCGAGCGCCAGTTCGAGGTGATGTCCACCAATGGCGACACCTTCCTGGGCGGCGAGGACTTCGACCGCCGGGTCATCGACTACATCGCCGCCGAGTTCCAGAAGGAGAGCGGCGTCGACGTGCGCAAGGACCCGCTGGCCGTGCAGCGGCTGAAGGAGGCCGCGGAGAAGGCCAAGATCGAGCTGTCGTCCGGCCAGCAGACCGAGATCAACCTGCCGTACATCACGGCGGATGCGTCGGGTCCGAAGCACCTGACGCTCAAGCTCACGCGCGCCAAGCTCGAGTCGCTGGTCGAGGACCTGGTGACGCGCACGATCGAACCCTGCCGCACCGCGCTGAAGGACGCCGGCCTCTCGATCAGTGAAGTGGACGAGGTGATCCTGGTCGGCGGCCAGACCCGCATGCCGCTGGTGCAGAAGGCGGTCAAGGATTTCTTCGGCAAGGAGCCGCGCAAGGACGTCAATCCGGACGAGGCGGTCGCGGTCGGCGCCGCAATCCAGGGCGGCGTTCTCGCGGGCGACGTCAAGGACGTGCTGCTGCTGGACGTCACGCCGCTGTCGCTCGGCATCGAGACGCTCGGCGGCGTGATGACGCGCCTGATCGAGAAGAACACCACGATCCCGACCAAGGCCACCCAGGTGTTCTCGACCGCCGAGGACAACCAGAGCGGCGTGACCATCCACGTGCTGCAGGGCGAGCGCGACCGCGCGACGGACAACAAGTCGCTCGGCAAGTTCGACCTCTCGGACATCCCGCCGGCGCCGCGCGGCATGCCGCAGATCGAGGTGACTTTCGACATCGACGCGAACGGCATCCTGAACGTGTCGGCGAAGGACAAGGCCACGGGCAAGGAACAGAAGATCGTCATCAAGGCGTCCTCGGGCCTGTCCGAGGACGAGATCAAGAAGATGGTCCGCGAGGCCGAGGCGCACGCTGCCGAGGACAAGCGTTTCCGCGAGCTGGTGGAGACCCGCAACCGCGCCGATGCGCTGCTGCACGCGACCGAGAAGTCGCTGAAGGACCTGGGCGAGAAGGTGACCGCCGAGGAACGTGCCGCGATCGAGGCCGCGATCTCCGACCTGCGCGGCGCGCTCAAGGGCGAGGACAAGTCCTCGATCGAGCACAAGGCCGAGGCGCTCGCCAGGGCCAGCGCACCGGTCGTGCAGCGCGCCTACCAGGGCGGTGCCGAGCAGGCGGCCCCGGGCGCGCAGGCCGGGAGCCCGGGCGGCAGCGGAGGCAAGGAAGACGTGCTCGACGCCGAGTTCGAGGAAATCAAGGACAAGGGACCGAAGCCGAACTGACCGAGGCTCCCCCTGTCCGACGTGCCGGGCCGCGCCGGGTGACCGCTGGTCACCCGGCGCTCGCCGTTCGGGAGCGCCATGTCGAAGCGTGACTACTACCAGGTGCTGGGCGTGCCGCGAAACGCCACCGAGGACGCCATCAAGAAGGCGTACCGGCGGCTCGCGATGAAATACCACCCGGACCGCAATCCCGACGACAAGGAAGCCGAGGAGCGCTTCAAGGAGGCCAAGGAGGCCTACGAGATCCTGACCGACGCGCAGAAGCGCGCGGCCTATGACCAGTACGGCCATGCGGGCCTCGATGCGGCGCGCGGTGCGGGCCAGGGCTTCAGCCCGTCGGAGGCCTTCGGCGACATCTTCGGCGACGTGTTCGGCGACATCTTCGGCGGCGCCGGCCGCCGCGGGGGGCGCAGCGCGGTCTACCGCGGCGCCGACCTGCGCTACGAGCTCGCGCTCGACCTCGAGCAGGCGGTCGCGGGCACCAGCACCGAAATCGAGTTCCAGACCGTGGTGGAATGCGGCGAATGCAGCGGCTCGGGCGCGGCTCGAGGCCACTCACCGGTCACCTGCGACACCTGCGGCGGCAACGGCCAGGTCCGCATCAGCCAGGGATTCTTCGCCGTGCAGCAGACCTGCCCGCGTTGCAAGGGCCGCGGCACGATCGTCCGCGAGCCCTGCCCGAAGTGCTCGGGCCAGGGCCGCGTGCGCAGCAGCAAGCGCCTGTCGGTCAAAGTGCCGGCCGGCGTGGACACGGGCGACCGGATCCGCCTGGCGGGCGAGGGCGAAGCGGGCAGGAACGGCGGCCCGGCGGGCGACCTCTACGTCGAGGTCGTGGTGCGCGAGCACCCGATCTTCGAGCGCGATGGCGCGCACCTGTCCTGCGAGGTGCCGGTCAGCTTCGTGACGGCGGCGCTCGGCGGCAGCGTCGAGGTACCGACGCTCGACGGCCAGGCCGTCATCAAGGTGCCGTCCGGCACGCAGTCCGGCCGGGTGTTCCGCCTGCGCGAGAAAGGCGTCCGGCCGGTGCGCGGCGGCGCGACCGGGGACCTCTTTTGCCGGGTGATGGTGGAGACCCCGGTCGAACTGACCGCGGAGCAGAAGGAACTGCTGCGGAAGTTCGAGAACTCGCTGGCCGAGGACGGCAAGCGGCACAATCCGCGTGAACGATCGTGGCTCGAGGGCGTGAAGGACTTCTTCGGCAGGATGGGCGCATGACGAACGTCGCGGTGCTGGGCGTCAGCGGACGCATGGGGCGGTGCCTGGTGAAGGCGCTGCGCGAATGCGGGGACCTCGTGCTCACGGGCGCGCTGGCATCCCCCACGAGCGCGGCGCTCGGCCGTGACGCCGGCGAAGTCGCGCAGACCGGGCCGGTCGCGGTGGAAGTGACCGCGGACCGCGCGCGGGCGCTCGACAAGGCGGCGATCGCGGTGGACTTCACGCTGCCGGATGCGGTCGAGGACAACCTCGCAGCCGTGGCGCGGTCGGGCATCCCCGTCGTGATCGGCATCACCGGCCTCGACGCCGCCCGCCTGGCGGCGATCCGCAAGGCGAGCCAGACCCTGCCCGTGCTGGTCGCGCCCAACATGTCGCTCGCGGTCAACCTGCTGTTCGGGCTCGCCGACCGCGCGGCCGCGGCCCTGCCGGCCGATTACGACGTCGAGATCCTCGAGGCCCACCACCGCAACAAGGCCGATGCGCCTTCGGGCACCGCGCTGCGCCTCGGCGAGATCGTCGCGGGTGCCCGCGACGGCAGGCTGGCCGAGCTCGCCGTGTATGGCCGGCGCGGCCAGGCGGCCGCCCGGGCGCCCGGGTCGATCGGCTTCTCCAGCCTGCGCGCCGGCGACATCGTCGGCGAGCACCACGTCCTGTTCGCCGGCACCGGGGAGTCGCTGGAACTCGTGCACCGGGCGACCGACCGCATGACCTTTGCCTACGGCGCGCTCGCCGCGACGCGCTGGCTGGTCGACCGCCCGCCGGGGCTCTACGGCATGTCCGACGTCCTCGGCTTGTAAGGGGGACAGACACCGTTCAGGTGGGCGTTCGGGAAAAAGGTGCCTGACACCTTTTCGCTGACGTAGAATCCGGTCCCGGGTCGCGCGCCCCAATGCAAACGAGTTGAAGGCTGGTGGAGTCCCTGGCGGCTCCACCCCTCCACGGGCTGCGCCTCGCACAGGGAGAACGCACCGGTGACACCGACACCCGCAGTGCTCGCGCTCGAGGACGGCACGGTGTTCCGGGGTATTTCGATCGGCGCCTCCGGCGTCACGACCGGCGAGGTCGTCTTCAACACGGCGATGACGGGGTACCAGGAGATCCTGAGCGACCCGTCCTACAGCCGCCAGATCGTCACGCTGACCTACCCGCACATCGGCAATACCGGCGTCACGCCCGAGGACCTCGAATCGGACACGGTGCACGCCGCGGGCCTCGTGATCCGCGACCTGCCGCTCGCGCATTCGAGCTGGCGCGCCAGCCACTCGCTGTCGCAGTTCCTGGTCGAGTCCGAAACCGTCGCGATCGCCGGCATCGACACCCGCATGCTGACGCGGATCCTGCGCGAGCGCGGCGCCCAGGGCGGCTGCATCGCGACCGCGGACCGCGCGGACGCGGACGTGGCGCTCAGGGCCGCGCGCGCATTCCCGGGGCTGAAGGGCATGGACCTGGCCAAGGTCGTCTCGGTGCGCGCGCCGTACCAGTGGAACGAGGGCAGCATCCGCCGCGACGAGGGCCGCATCATGCGCCCGGGCTCGCGCCTGCACGTGGTCGCCTACGATTACGGCATCAAGCGCAACATCCTGCGGCTGCTGGCCGACCACGGCTGCCGCATGACCGTGGTGCCGGCGCAGACGCCGGCCAAGGATGCGCTCGCGCTCGTGCCCGACGGCATCTTCCTCTCGAACGGCCCGGGCGATCCGGAACCCTGCGACTACGCAATCGCCGCGATCCGCGCGTTCCTCGAGACGGACATCCCGGTGTTCGGCATCTGCCTCGGTCACCAGCTGCTCGCGCTCGCGAGCGGGGCGCGCACGGTCAAGATGAAGTTCGGCCACCACGGCGCCAACCACCCGGTGCAGGAACTGGTGGGCGGGCGCGTCGTGATCACCAGCCAGAACCATGGCTTCGCGGTCGACGAGGCGTCGTTGCCGCCGGTGCTGAAGGCGACCCATCGCTCGCTGTTCGACGGCACGCTGCAGGGCATCGCCCGCACCGACTGCCCGGCCTTCGGCTTCCAGGGCCACCCCGAGGCGAGCCCGGGTCCGCACGACTTGCGCCCGCTGTTCGAGCACTTCGTGTTCCTGATGGTGCGGCGCCTGCAGCAACTCCTGAAGGCGCAGGCCGCGGCCGGCGGCGCGCACTGATGGGCAAGCGCACCGACATCGGCAGCATCCTCATCATCGGCGCCGGGCCGATCGTCATCGGCCAGGCCTGCGAGTTCGACTACTCGGGCGCCCAGGCCTGCCGGGCGCTGCGCGAGGAGGGCTACCGCGTCATCCTGGTCAACTCGAATCCCGCGACGATCATGACGGATCCCGAGATGGCGGACGCCATCTACATCGAGCCGGTCGACTGGCGCACGGTCGCCCGCATCATCGAGAAGGAGCGGCCGGACGCGCTGCTGCCGACCATGGGCGGACAGACCGGGCTCAACACGGCGCTCGACCTGGTGCGCGAGGGCGTGCTGGACCGGTTCGGCGTCGAGATGATCGCCGCGTCGCGCGAGGCGATCGACATGGCCGAGGACCGCGAGCTGTTCCGCAACGCGATGCGCGGGATCGGACTCGAGTGCCCGCGTTCCTACATCGCCCACAGCCTCGACGAGGCGCTCGCCGTGCAGGGCGAGGTCGGCTACCCGACGGTGATCCGTCCCTCGTTCACGCTCGGCGGCACCGGCGGAGGCATCGCCTTCAACCGCGAGGAATTCGAGACGATCGTCACGCGCGGCCTCGACGCCTCGCCGACCGGCGAGGTGCTGATCGAGGAGTCGGTGCTGGGCTGGAAGGAATTCGAGATGGAGGTGGTGCGGGACCGCAAGGACAATTGCATCATCGTCTGCTCGATCGAGAACCTCGACCCGATGGGCGTGCACACCGGCGACTCGATCACGGTCGCGCCGGCGCAGACGCTGACCGACAAGGAATACCAGCGCATGCGCGACGCCTCGATCGCGGTGCTGCGCCAGGTCGGGGTCGAGTGCGGCGGCTCCAACGTCCAGTTCGCGGTGAACCCGGCGGACGGGCGCATGCTCGTCATCGAGATGAACCCGCGCGTGTCGCGCTCCTCCGCGCTCGCCTCCAAGGCGACCGGGTTCCCGATCGCGAAGGTGGCGGCCAAGCTGGCGGTCGGCTACACGCTCGACGAGCTGAAGAACGAGATCACGGGCGGGGCGACGCCCGCGTCCTTCGAGCCTGCGATCGACTACGTGGTCACCAAGATCCCGCGTTTCACCTTCGAGAAGTTCCCGGGCTCCAATGACCGCCTGACCACGCAGATGAAGTCGGTGGGCGAGGCGATGGCTATCGGCCGTACCTTCCAGGAGTCGCTGCAGAAGGCGCTGCGCAGCCTCGAGACCGGTTGCGACGGCCTCACGCCGCTGCTCGGGCTGCCGCTCGACGCCGACGCGGAACTGCGCCTCGAGGAGGAACTGCGCCACCCCGGCGCCGACCGCATCCGCTACGTGGCCGACGCGTTCCGCGCCGGCTGGCCGCTGGACCGCGTCCGCGGGCTCACGGCCATCGATCCCTGGTTCCTGGCCCAGGTCGAGGACCTGGTGCGCGAGGAAGCCGGCGTGCGCGAGGAGGGCATGGCCGCGCTCACCTTCGAGCGCCTGCTCGCGCTCAAGCGCAAGGGCTTCTCCGACGCCGCGCTCGCGCGCGCCCTCGGCGCGCCCGAGTCGCGCGTGCGCTCGCGCCGCCTGTCGGCGGGCGTCCACCCGGTCTTCAAGCGCGTGGACACCTGCGCCGCGGAGTTCGCGACTTCGACGGCCTACCTGTACTCGACCTACGAGCAGGAATGCGAGGCGCAGCCGACCGACCGGCCCAAGATCATGATCCTGGGCGGCGGGCCGAACCGCATCGGCCAGGGCATCGAGTTCGACTACTGCTGCGTGCACGCGGCGCTCGCGCTGCGCGAGGACGGCTACGAGACCATCATGGTCAACTGCAACCCGGAGACCGTCTCGACCGACTACGACGTCTCGGACCGCCTCTACTTCGAGCCGCTGACCTTCGAGGACGTGATGGAGATCATCGCGCGCGAGAAGCCCAGGGGCGTGATCGTGCAGTTCGGCGGCCAGACGCCGCTCAAGCTCGCACGCGCGCTGGCGGCAGCCGGGGCGCCGATCATCGGCACCAGCCCGGACTCGATCGACGTCGCCGAGGACCGCGAGCGCTTCCAGCAGCTGCTGGTGAAGCTCGGCCTGCGCCAGCCGGCGAACGCGACCGCGCGCGACGAGGAGCGCGCGATCGAACTCGCGCACGATGTCGGCTTCCCGCTGATCGTGCGGCCCTCCTACGTCCTGGGCGGGCGCGCGATGGAGGTCGTGTACGAGGAGGACGACCTGCGCCAGTACATGCGCGAGGCGGTACGCGTGTCGAACGAGAGCCCGGTGCTGCTCGACCGCTTCCTCGATCTCGCGATCGAGGTGGACGTGGACGCCGTCAGCGACGGCGAGGACGTGCTGATCGGCGGCATCATGGAACACGTCGAGCAGGCCGGCGTGCACTCGGGCGACTCGAGCTGCTCGCTGCCGCCCGCCAGCCTGTCGGCGGCGGTGCAGGACGAGCTGCGCGACCAGACGCGGCGCATGGCGCAGGCGCTCGGCGTGATCGGGCTGATGAACGTGCAGTTCGCGATCCAGGGCGGCGTGGTCTACGTGCTCGAGGTCAACCCGCGCGCCTCGCGCACCGTGCCATTCGTGTCCAAGGCGACCGGGCGGCCGCTGGCCAAGGTGGCCGCGCGCGTGATGGCCGGCAAGTCGTTGCGGGAACAGGGCGCGCTCGAGGAGCGCGTGCCGCCGTACTACTCGGTCAAGGAAGCCGTGTTCCCGTTCGGCAAGTTCCCGGAATCGGACCCGATCCTGGGCCCGGAGATGAAATCCACCGGCGAGGTCATGGGCACCGGGCGCACCTTCGGCGAGGCCTATGCGAAGTCGCAGGCGGCCTCCGGCGTGCGCCTGCCGCGGCGCGGCACCTGCCTGCTGTCGGTCCGCGACCGCGACAAGCCCGGTGCGGTCGAGATCGCGCGGCGGCTGCACGAACGCGGCTTCGAGCTGGTCGCCACGCAGGGCACCGCGGCCGCGCTCGAGGCCGCGGGCCTGCCCTGCCGCCGCGCGCACAAGGTGCGCGAGGGCCGTCCGCACATCGTGGACATGATCAAGAACGAGGAGATCGACCTGATCGTCAACACCACCGAGGGCAAGCGCGCGATCCAGGAATCCCGCTCGATCCGCCGCGAGGCGGAGCTGCGCAAGGTGACCTACTACACGACGGTGGCGGCGGCGCTTGCGACCTGCGACGCGCTCGACCACCTCGAGGACCTCGACGTCAACCGGCTGCAGGACCTGCACCGGGAGCTGGGTGCCGCGTGAGGGCGCCGATCACGCTGAAGGGCGCGGAGCTGCTGCGCGCGGAGCTGCGCAAGCTGAAATCCGAGGACCGGCCCGCGATCATCCGCGCGATCGCCGAGGCGCGCTCGCACGGCGACCTCTCGGAGAACGCCGAGTACCACGCGGCGCGCGAGCAGCAGGGCTTCATCGAGGGCCGCATCAAGGAGATCGAGTGGCGGCTGGCGCACGCCCAGGTGATCGACCCGGCCGCGCTGACGGGCACCGGCAAGGTCGTGTTCGGCGCGACGGTGGAGCTCGCCCCGGTGGACGGCGGCGCGGACGTGACTTACCAGATCGTCGGCGACGACGAGGCGGACATCCGCAGCGGGCTCATCTCGATCAACTCGCCGATTGCGCGGGCGCTGATCGGCAAGGCGCCGGGCGACGAGGTGGAGGTCGCGACGCCGGGCGGGGCGCGCCGCTTCGAAGTCCTCTCCGTGCGCTTCGCCTGAATCAATAATCCGGAATAAGTATCTTATTCAACGTATTGTTTTTCTTGTAGAATAATCCCACGTTGCCGACCTGGAAGGCGAGTTCGGAGCCGGTTGCTGCGGCCAGCTCGGCGAGCACGGCGTCTCGCCTCGCGCGGTCGCCGACCCGCGCGCGGACCTTGACCAGTTCATGATCGTGCAGGGCGCGCGCGAGCTCGGCGACGACGTTCGGCGTCAGGCCGCGCTGGCCGACCAGCACCACCGGGTTCAATGCATGACCGAGCCGACGCAGATGCTTCCTCTGGTTGTCCGTGAGCGCCATGCGCCGATTATAGGGGCGTGGCGCGGGGCGCGGCCGTGAGCCGGCGCGGCAAGTCGAGCGGCCGCTGGCTGCGGGAGCACTTCGCCGATCCCTACGTGCGCCGTGCCCGGACGGAAGGCAAGCGCAGCCGCGCCGCCTTCAAGCTCGAGGAACTGGATCGCGCGGAGAAGCTGTTTTTCCCGGGCGCCGTGGTCGTGGACCTCGGGGCCGCGCCGGGGGGCTGGAGCCAGTACGCGGCGCGCGCGCTCGCGGGCAAGGGCGAGGTGTACGCGCTCGACCTGCTGCCGATGGACGCGATTGCCGGCGTGACTTTCCTGCAGGGCGACTTCCGCGAGCAGGCGGTGCTCGACCTGCTGCTCGCACGGCTCGGCGGCAGGCGGGTCGATCTTGTGATGTCGGACATGGCCCCCAACATCAGCGGAGTGGACGTCGTGGACCAGGCGCGGGCCGCCGATCTCGAGGCGCTCGCGCTGGACTTTGCCCGCCGGGTGCTCGGACCCGGGGGCGTGCTGGTCATGAAGGTGTTCCAGGGCGCGGGTTTCCGCGAGCTGCTCCAGGACGCGCGGCGGCAATTCCGCACGGTCCGCATGCGCAAGCCCGCGGCTTCGCGCCAGCGCAGTTCCGAGACCTACTTGGTGGCCAGGAACCCCCTTCCGGTGTAAGGTGAAACGATCCCTCTGACGGCGTTGTCCTACCGTCGGGCGGGGCGCAGGACAGTCAGCCAGGAGCGGCCGCTTGAACGACTTGACTAGGAATATCGTGCTGTGGGTGGTCATCGCGATCGTGCTGCTCGCGGTGTTCTCGAACTTCGGCCAGCGCGCCGCGGCACCCGAGCAGATCACCTACTCGCAGTTCCTCAGTGAGGTGCGCGGCGGCGGCATCCGCAGCGCCACCTTCAAGGGCGAGGCCATCGTCGGCGAGCGCGCCGCCGGCGGCAACTACGTCACGCAGAATCCCGAGACCGACAACTCGGTGCTGATCGGCCTGCTCGACAAGCAGAAAGTCGCGATCGACGCCGAGCCGCCGGAAGGCCCGAACCTGCTCGCGCAGCTGTTCTTCTCCTCGTTCCCGATCCTGCTGCTGATCGGCGTGTGGATCTACTTCATGCGCCAGATGCAGGGCGGCGCGGGCGGCCGCGGCGCGATGTCGTTCGGCAAGAGCCGTGCGCGGCTGCTGTCGGAGGACCAGGTCAGCGTGACCTTCGCCGACGTCGCGGGCGTGGACGAGGCCAAGGAGGAGGTGGCGGAGATCGTCGACTTCCTCAAGGACCCGTCCAAGTTCCAGAAGCTCGGCGGGAAGATCCCCAAGGGCGTGCTGATGGTCGGCAGCCCCGGCACCGGCAAGACGCTGCTCGCGCGCGCGATCGCCGGCGAGGCCAAGGTGCCGTTCTTCACGATCTCCGGCTCCGACTTCGTCGAGATGTTCGTCGGCGTCGGTGCGTCCCGTGTGCGCGACATGTTCGAGCAGGCCAAGAAGCACGCGCCCTGCATCGTGTTCATCGACGAGATCGACGCCGTCGGGCGGCACCGCGGTGCGGGCCTCGGCGGCGGCCACGACGAGCGCGAGCAGACGCTGAACCAGCTGCTGGTCGAGATGGACGGCTTCGAGGGCAACGAGGGCGTCATCGTCATCGCCGCGACCAACCGCCCCGACGTGCTCGACCCGGCATTGCTGCGCCCGGGCCGCTTCGACCGCCAGGTGGTCGTGCCGCTGCCCGACGTGCGCGGCCGCGAGCAGATCCTGAAGGTGCACATGCGCAAGGTGCCGATCGCGGACGACGTCAGGCCGTCGCTGATCGCGCGTGGCACGCCCGGCTTCTCCGGTGCGGACCTCATGAACCTGGTCAACGAGGCGGCGCTGTTTGCGGCGCGCGCCAACAAGCGCCTGGTCACGATGGACGAGTTCGAGCGCGCCAAGGACAAGATCATGATGGGCGCCGAGCGGCGCTCGATGGTCATGAGCGAGCAGGAGAAGCTCAACACGGCCTATCACGAGGCCGGGCACGCGATCGTCGGCATGAGCCTGCCGGAGCACGATCCCGTCTACAAGGTGACGATCATCCCGCGCGGCCGCGCGCTGGGCGTCACGATGTTCCTGCCCGAGGAGGACCGCTACAGCTACAGCAAGCGCCGCCTCGAGAACCAGATCGCGAGCCTGTTCGGCGGCCGCATCGCCGAGGAACTGCGCTTCGGCCCGGAGGCCGTGACGACCGGCGCCTCGAACGACATCGAGCGCGCGACCAACCTGGCGCGCAACATGGTCACCAAGTGGGGCCTGTCGGCGCGGCTCGGCCCGCTCTCGTACATGGAGGATGCGGGCGAGGTGTTCCTCGGCCGCTCGGTCACGCAGCACAAGCAGGTCTCCGACGTCACCGCCCACGTGATTGACGAGGAGATCCGCCGCGTCATCGACGATTCCTACGGACTGGCGCGGAAGATCCTGGTGGACAACCGCGACAAGCTCGACTCGATGGCCGCGGCGCTCATCAAGTACGAGACCATCGACGAGCAGCAGATCAAGGACATCATGGCCGGGCGCGAGCCGCGGCCGCCGGCGGACTGGGAGGAACCCGGCACGCCCGGCGTCGGCACCGGCCCGACGCCCGCGCCGGTCATCGGCCCGCCGGCCAGCCAGACCTGAGCTGGCCCGGGCGCGTGGGCGCCATGCGCGCGACGGCGACTCAGGGATGCGGATCGCCGCGGTTCGTCCTGCATTGCGCCCGCTTCCGCCTCGAACTCTCGGCGCCCGTGGTGATGGGCGTCCTCAACGTCACTCCCGACTCCTTTTCCGACGGCGGCCGCTTCCTGGAGCTGCCGCGGGCGCTCGATCACGCGCGGCGTATGGTCGAGGAAGGCGCGGCCCTGATCGACGTCGGCGGCGAGTCCACGCGGCCGGGCGCCGGATCCGTGAGCGCGGAGCAGGAACTGCGGCGCGTGATCCCGGTCATCGAGCGCCTCGCCGCCGAGCTGGCCGTGCCGGTCTCGGTGGACACCAGCAAGCCCGAGGTGATGCGCGCGGCGCTCGCCGCGGGCGCCGCGATGGTCAACGACGTCGCGGCCCTGGCGGCCGCCGGCGCGGTCGAAGCCGTTGCGGCGTCGGACGCCGCGGTCTGCCTGATGCACATGCAGGGCGAGCCGCGCACCATGCAGCAGGCACCCCGCTACGGCGACGTGGTCGGCGAGGTGCGGGCCTTCCTGCGGGAGCGTGTCGCGTGCTGCCACGCGGCCGGAATCGGCCGCGAACGCATCGTGGTGGACCCCGGATTCGGTTTCGGCAAGACGCTCGCGCATAATCTCGAGTTGCTGCGGGGCCTGGCGGGGATCGCCGCGGACGGCGCCCCGGTGCTGGCGGGCCTGTCGCGCAAGAGCATGATCGGGCAGCTGACCGGCCGTGCGACCGGCGACCGGCTGGCGGGCAGCCTGGCGCTCGCGGTGCTCGCGGCGATGAACGGCGCGCGCATCGTGCGCGCGCACGACGTGGGCCCGACGGTGGACGCATTGCGGGTCGTGGCCGCGGCCGCGCGGGCAGGAGACGGGGAGCCATGAGCAGGCGGTATTTCGGCACGGACGGCGTGCGCGGGCGCGTGGGGACGCATCCGCTGACGGCCGAGTTCGCGTTGCGGCTCGCGGGCGCCGCGGCGCGCGTGCTCGCGCCGGACGGCGGCAAGGTGCTGGTCGGCAAGGACACACGCCTGTCCGGCTACATGTTCGAGTCCGCGCTCGAAGCGGGATTCGTCGCCGCCGGGGTGAACGTGCTGCTGGCAGGCCCGTTGCCGACGCCCGGGATTGCCTTCCTGGTACAGCGCCTGGGCTGCGACTTCGGCGCGGTCATCAGCGCCTCGCACAATCGCTTCGACGACAACGGCATCAAGTTCTTCGACCGGGCCGGTGGCAAGCTGGCGGACCCGCTCGAGGAGGCGATCGAAGCAAGACTCGACGAACCGTCGCTGACGCTCGAGTCGGCGGCGCTCGGGCGGGCGATACGCGTCGACCGCGAGCGCGTGCTGTACCAGGAATTCTGCGCGGCGACGCTGCCGGCCGGCATGCGCCTCGACGGGATGAAGCTGGTGATCGACTGCGCGAACGGCGCCGCCTACAAGGTGGCGCCGCGCGTGCTCGCCGACCTGGGCGCCGACATCGTCCCGATCGGCTGCTCGCCGAACGGGCGCAACATCAACGACGGCTGCGGCTCGACCGACATCGCGCTGCTCAAGCTGACCGTGGCCGGCGTGCGCGCCGACGCCGGCATCGCCCTCGACGGCGACGGCGACCGGGTCGTGATGGTGGACCACCGGGGCCAGAGCGTGGACGGCGACCAGCTGCTGTACCTGCTCGCGAGGGCCCGCCTGGCGTCCGGCGAACTCCGCGGCCCCGTGGTCGGCACCGTCATGAGCAATCTCGGGCTCGAGCTGGCGCTCGCGGAACTCGGCGTGCCGTTCCTGCGCGCGCCGGTCGGCGACCGCCACGTGCTGCAGCTGCTGCGCACGCACAATGGCATGCTGGGCGGCGAGACCTCGGGCCACCTGCTGTGCCTGGAGAAGACCACGACCGGCGACGGGCTGATCGCGGCGCTGCAGGTGCTGGCGGTCATGAAGTCGACCGGCCGGACCCTCGCGGAGCTGGCGTCGGGCATGCGCCACTTCCCGCAGAAGCTCGTCAACGTGCGCGTCAGCCGGCCCTTCGATGCCGCTGCGGACGCGGGGGTCGCCGCCGCCGTCGCGGCGGTCGAGAAGTCGCTCGGCGCGCGCGGTCGCGTCGTGTTGCGCGCCTCGGGGACCGAGCCGGTGATCCGCGTCATGGTCGAGGGCGAGGACGAGCAGACGGTCGCGCGCCATGCGGCGGCGCTGGCGCAGGCCGTGACGGCGGCGGCCGCCGCATGAATCCGCAGCTGCGCCGGCCGCTCATCGCCGGCAACTGGAAGATGCACGGCAACCGCGCCGATGCCGAGCGTCTCGCCGGCGCCTTGATCTCGCGCGGCGCTGGAACCGGCCGGGCGGAAGTCGTCGTCTGCCCGCCGTTCGTGCACCTCGCGGACGTCGGCCGCCAGCTCGCCGGCAGCGGCATCGCGCTGGGCGCCCAGGACGTCTGCGCCGAGGAATACGGCGCGCACACCGGCGAGGTCGCCGCCGCCATGCTGGCGGACCTCGGCTGCCGCCACGTGATCGTCGGCCACTCGGAGCGCCGGGCCATGTACGGCGAGGACGACGCGCTGGTGGCGCGCAAGTTCGCGGCCGCCCGGCGCCACGGCCTGGCCCCGGTGCTGTGCGTCGGCGAAACGCTCGCCGAACGGGATGCGGGCGCGACCGCCAGGGTGGTGCTGCGCCAGCTCGATGCCGTGCTGGTGGCCGCAGGGGCCGGCGCCTTCGCAACGGCCGTGGTCGCCTACGAACCGGTCTGGGCGATCGGCACCGGCCGCACCGCCACCCCGGCACAGGCGCAGGAGGTGCACGCCCTCATCCGCGGCCGGATCGCGGAAAAGGATGGTAGAATCGCGGCTTCCCTTCGGGTGCTTTACGGGGGCAGCGTCAAGGCGGGTAACGCCCTTGAACTGTTCGCGATGCCCGATGTGGACGGGGGCCTGGTCGGCGGTGCATCGCTGCAGGCCGAGGAATTCGTGGCGATCTGCCGGGCAGCCGAGGGCTGAACCGGCGGACCGGACGGGTGGGCGGCATGTTGCAGAATGTGATCACTTTCGTGCACGGCTTGCTGTGCTTCGCGATCGTCGGGCTGGTCCTGATGCAGCGCGGCAAGGGCGCGGACGCGGGCGCGGGCTTCGGCGCCGGCGCCTCGGGCACCGTGTTCGGTGCGCGCGGCTCGGCAACCTTCTTCTCCAAGCTGACGGCCGTGCTGGCCACGCTGTTCTTCATGTCCAGCATGTCGCTCGCCTGGTTCGCGACCCGGCCGCAGGCCGCGGCGCCTGCCAGCATCGTGGAAACGGCGGCACCGGAGCCCGCCGCCGGCGTGGACGCCGACGCAGTGCCCGCGCTGCCGGATTCCACGGCCGAGCAGCCGCCGGCCGGGACTCCCGCGCCGGCCGGAGAATGATCGCGGCGCAGAGTCCTTGCTTGCCGACGTGGCGGAATTGGTAGACGCGCTAGCTTGAGGGGTTAGTGGGGAAACCTGTGTGGGTTCGAGTCCCACCGTCGGCACCACTTCGATCGAGTACGTAGTAGTCCGGGGGTCCCACGGGACCCCTGCGGACGGTTACAATGCGCCCGGTTTGCGCGGCTCCTCCCGCAGTCCGCGACGGTCGCGACATTGCTAGAGAATTACCTGCCCGTCCTGATCTTCCTGGCCGTCGCCGGCGGATTCGGCGTCGTGCTGCTGGTGCTCGGATGGGTGCTCGGCCCGCGCCGGCCGGACGCCGAGAAGGCCTCGCCGTACGAATGCGGTTTCGAGGCCTTCGAGGACACGCGCATGAAGTTCGACGTGCGCTACTACCTGGTCGCCATCCTGTTCATCATCTTCGACCTCGAGATCGCCTTCCTGTTTCCATGGGCGGTCTCGCTCGACGCGATCGGCGGCTTCGGCCTGCTGTCGATGGCGGTGTTCCTGGGCGTGCTGGTGATCGCGTTCGTCTACGAATGGAAGAAGGGAGCGCTGGAATGGGACTGACCGCAGAGGCACCCGTATTCCAGGGACGCGGGTTCATCACGACCACGGTGGACGCCGTCTTCAACTGGGCGCGCACCGGCTCGATGTGGCCGATGACCTTCGGGCTCGCCTGCTGCGCGGTCGAGATGATGCATGCCGGCGCCTCGCGCTACGACCTCGACCGCTTCGGCGTGGTGTTCCGCGCCAGCCCGCGCCAGTCCGACGTGATGATCGTGGCCGGCACCCTGGTCAACAAGATGGCCCCCGCGCTGCGCAAGGTCTACGACCAGATGGCGGAGCCGCGCTGGGTCATCTCGATGGGTTCCTGCGCCAACGGCGGCGGCTATTACCACTATTCCGACTCGGTCGTGCGCGGCTGCGACCGCATCGTGCCGGTGGACGTCTACGTGCCGGGCTGCCCGCCGACGGCCGAGGCGCTCGTCTACGGGATCCTCCAGCTGCAGGACAAGATCCGCCGCACCAGCACCATCGCGCGCGGTACGGCATGAGCCGCGTCGAGGCTACGGCAGCCGCGGTCCAGTCCCGGTTCGGCGAGCGTGCGCGGCGCGTGCCGTCGCTGCCGGACGAGATCACGATCGAGGTCGCGCCGGAGCACCTGCTCGAGGTCTGCGCGGCGCTGCGCGACGCGCCCGACCTCGCGTTCGAGGAGCTGATCGACCTGTCCGGCATCGATTATCTCGACTTCGGGCGCTCGGAATGGGCAACCGAGTCGGCGACCTCGACCGGATTCAGCCGCGGCGTCGAGCGCGGCGTCGAGCATGGCGGTGACGGCGGTCCGCGGTTCGCCGTCGCCTACCACCTGCTGTCGGTGGCCCGGAACACCCGGCTGCGGGTGCGCTGCCGGCTCGCGCCCGGCGAGCCGCCGATCGTCGATTCGGTCGCCGGCGTGTGGGCCTCGGCGAACTGGTACGAGCGCGAGGCCTTCGACCTGTTCGGCATCCTGTTCCGCGGCCACCCGGACCTGCGGCGGATCCTGACCGACTACGGCTTCATCGGCCACCCGTTCCGGAAGGACTTCCCGCTGACCGGCCGGGTCGAGGTGCGCTACGACCCGTCGAAGCGCCGGGTCGTGTACGAGCCCGTCAGCATCGAGCCGCGCACCGTCGTGCCGAAGGTGATCCGCAAGGCGGGCGGGCCCGGGGCCGCCGATGGCTGAGATCCAGAACTTCACGCTGAACTTCGGTCCGCAGCATCCGGCGGCGCACGGCGTGCTGCGCCTGGTGCTCGAGATGGACGGCGAAGTGATCCAGAAGGCCGACCCGCACATCGGCCTGCTGCACCGCGCCACCGAGAAGCTCGCCGAGTCGAAGCCGTTCAACCACTCGATCGGCTACATGGACCGGCTCGACTACATGTCCATGATGTGCAACGAGCACGCCTACGTGCGCGCGATCGAGCGGCTGCTCGGCATCACGCCGCCGTTGCGCGCGCTCTACATCCGCACGATGTTCGACGAGATCACGCGCATCCTGAACCACCTGCTGTGGATCGGGTCGCACGGCCTCGACATCGGCGCGATGACCGTGTTCCTGTACGCCTTCCGCGAGCGCGAGGACCTGATGGACTGCTACGAGGCGGTCTCGGGCACGCGCATGCACGCGACCTATTACCGCCCGGGCGGCGTGTACCGCGACCTGCCGGACTCGATGCCGCGCTACCAGGCGTCACGCTGGCGCAGCGAGCGCGACGCCAGGCGCAGGAACGAGGCACGCTCCGGCACGATGCTCGATTTCATCCGCGACTTCACCGAGCGCTTCCCGGCCTGCGTGGACGAGTACGAGACGTTGCTGACCGAGAACCGCATCTGGAAGCAGCGCACCGTCAACATCGGCGTGCTGTCGCCGGAGCGGGCGCTGCAGCTCGGCTGCACCGGGCCGATGCTGCGCGGCTCGGGCGTCGAGTGGGACCTGCGCCGCAAGCAGCCCTACGCCGCCTATGACCGCGTCGAATTCGGCGTGCCGGTGGGCGTCAACGGCGACTGCTACGACCGCTACCTGTGCCGCGTCGAGGAGCTGCGGCAGGCGAACCGCATCATCCGCCAGTGCGTGGACTGGCTGGCGGCCAACCCCGGCCCGGTCATGCTGGACGACCACAAGGTGACGCCGCCGAAGCGCAGCGAGATGAAGGACGACATGGAATCGCTGATCCACCACTTCAAGCTGTTCACCGAGGGCTACTGCGTGCCCCCGGGCGAGACCTATGCCGCGGTCGAGGCGCCCAAGGGCGAGTTCGGCGTGTGGCTGGTGTCGGACGGCGCCAACAAGCCCTACCGGGTCAAGTGCCGGGCGCCGGGATTCGCGCATCTTTCGGCGATGGACGAGCTGGTCCGCGGCCACATGCTGGCGGACGTGGTCGCCGTGATCGGCACGATGGACATCGTGTTCGGGGAGATCGACCGGTGAGCGCCGCGCAGGGCGCCGGCGTGCTGACGGAAGAGACGCGGCGCGAGATCGACCGCTGGCTCGCAAAGTTCCCGCCGGAGCGCGGCCGCTCGGCCGTGCTCGCGGCACTGCGCGCCGCCCAGCACCAGAACCACGGCTGGCTCAGCACCGAGCTCATGGATGCGGTCGCCGCGTACCTGGGCCTGCCGCCGATCCAGGTGTACGAGGTCGCGAGCTTCTACTCGATGTTCGAGACCCGGCCCGCCGGGAGGGTGCACGTCTCGGTCTGCACCAACATCAGCTGCATGCTGTGCGGCGCGGAGCGCATCGTCGAGGCCGTCGAGAAGCACCTCGGCATCAAGACCGGCCAGAGCACGGCGGACGGCAAGTTCTACCTGAAGCGCGAGGAGGAGTGCCTCGCCGCCTGCAACAACGCGCCGATGATGATGGTGGACCACGTGTACCACGAGAACCTGACGCCGGAGTCGGCGATCCAGGTGCTGGATGCGGTGAAATGACCATGGCGCGCCTCATGAACCAGGTCGTGTTCGAGCCGCTTTCGCATCCCGGGAGCTGGACGCTCGCCGTGTACCGCAAGTTCGGCGGCTACCAGGCCTGGGAGAAGATCCTGCGCGAGAAGACGCCGCGCGAGGCGATCATCGAGGAGGTCAAGGCCTCCGGCCTGAAGGGCCGCGGCGGCGCCGGCTTCCCGACCGGCGTGAAGTGGAGCTTCATGCCGCGCAACGCCCCCGGCCAGAAGTACGTGGTCTGCAACTCGGACGAGAGCGAGCCCGGCACCTGCCACGACCGCGACATCCTGCGCTACAACCCGCATTCGGTGATCGAGGGCATGGCAATCGGCGGCTACGCGATGGGCGCGACCGTCGGCTACAACTACATCCGCGGCGAGTTCCT
>DATBMQ010000228.1:0-22992 GCA_036554765.1 Steroidobacteraceae bacterium
CCGGCGTCGCGTGCGAAGGCGCGGCCGACGAAGCCGCTGCCCTGGCGGCAGCCATGGAAGGCGACATGCAGCCGGCACGGCTTGCCCGCGGCGCAATCCTGCGGCACGAACACGAAGCCCTCGTCTTCCATGGAGACCAGCATCCCGCCAGTCGCATGGCGCGACTGGTCGACCTCGAGCAGCGCGCCGGCGGCCGGCCCCGCAGGCTCGCGCAGGCCGTCGTACAGGTACTCCAGCATCATCCCGGCCGCGTCATAGCCGCAGTCGTTGATCCACGGCGCTTGCGCGATCGCGCAGGACACGCCGGCGCCATCCGCCGGAAACCCGTGAGCCGCGGGCACCTGCGTCTCGTAGTGAATGCGCTCCGCGGGCAGGAAGGCGTGATAGAAGCGCACCAGCGAGTCCGACACCGCGGCGCCGACCACCGTGTCCTTCGCGCCATGAAATACCCACACGCGATCCGGCGCGAGCCACGAGGGATCGTCCACGAATCCGCCGCGCGCACTGCCGCGCAGCGCCGCGACCAGCGGCTCGACATCCGGTCCCGCCGGCCCGCCCTTCATACATTCATCCAGCGCCCGCGTCAGCAGGCCCTGCGCGCAGAACCACGGACCCGCCGCGATCACGCCGGCGCCGGTCACGTCCTTCGAGTAGGCGACCTGGTACTGCGTCGCCATGTAGCCGCCGGAAGAGACGCCGGAAACCGTGAGGCTGCCCGGCAGGATGTTGAGCCGCGGCAACGGCTCCGCCGCCTGCGCGGCGAGGACCGTGCCGGCGGCGAGCGCGGAGAACAGGAACCTGGCGCCTTCCATGGCGCCGGAGATTACCTCAGAAGCGGATGCTGAAACTGCCGTAGATCTGGCGCGGATTGCCGTAAAAGGCCGTGACCGTGCCGCCGCCCAGGGTCGGGAAGTTGTAGCCCGCGATCTTGTACTCCTCGTCGCCGAGGTTCTTGCCGTGCAGGCCGACCTGCATGCCACGGTCGTCCGCGGTCCAGACGATACCGGCGTCGTAGAGCTCGTAGGACGGCTGGTCAAGCAGCGGCGTCGAGGTCTCGAACTGCTGGGTGTCGCCGCGGTGCGTGATCGCGCCGATCAGCGCCAGCGAGCCGTCCGATCCGAACAGCGCCATCGGCCACTCGTAGCGCAGCGTCAGGTTGCCGGATGTCTCCGGCGTGTTCTGGAACGCGCGTTGGCTGGACACGTCAGTCAGCACGCCGCCGACCGCGACCAGCCATTCGTCGTACTCGGCGTCGATGTAGCCGAAGGCCATGGTCGCCGAGAACGCGTCGGTGAACTGGAACACGCCCTCGAGCTCCGCGCCCTGGATGGTGGCCTTGGCGGCGTTGGTGGTCGCGCCGGCGAAGCTGTCGTCCACGCCGTCGCCGTTGGTGTCGATCGCGACCGAGGCCGGCACCTGCACGTCCTCGTAGTCGGCGTAGAACAGCGCGAACGCGGTGCGCGCGCGACCTCCGGCGAAGCTCGCCTTCCAGCCGATCTCGTACGAATCCACGGTCTCCGGCTCGAACCCCTCGCCGATCTCCGGCGTGCCGTAGGCGCCGCGCGGGTCGAAGCTGCCGCCCTTGAAGCCCTGGCTCCAGGAGGCGTAGAGATTGTGGTCCGCATTCGGCTTCATCGACACGCTCACGCGCGGCGTGAAGTCCGAGTCGGTGCGGCTGCCGGTGAACTCGGGCACGCCGTCCGGGTCCGGCACCGTAATCGAGACTGCGCCGGCATTGCCGAAGTACGGCGAGCCGAGGCCGAGGTAGGACTCGCGGTAGACCAGCGCGTCGCGCTTGTCCTCGGTGTAGCGGCCGCCGACCGACACCGACCACAGCTCCGACAGCTCGTAGCTGACGTCGGCATAGGCCGCCCAGGCCTGGGTGTCGAAATCGCCCAGCGTGAACTGCGTGAGGCCGAGGTCGCCCAGGATCACGTCGAAGGCGTCGAAGGCGTTCGCGTCCAGGTAGTAGAGCCCGAACACGCCGTCCATGCTGTCGCCGGCGTAGTTGAGCTGGAACTCCTGGCTCAGCTGGTCGTTCTTGTAGACCGCGGGGACATCGAAGTGGTCGTCGGGCAGGCTGTCGAAGTCGATCGGCGCGTCGGAGTCGTCCTCGCGGTACGCCGTCACCGACTTGAATTTCCACTGGTCGCTCACGTCCACGTCGACGGTGAGCGCGAGGCCGCCCTGCTGGACCTCCTGGTTGAGCGTGGTGATCGAGGAGGGAATCGTGGTGATGCCGCCGCGGCTGTCGAACACGTCGGAGAGCACCGGCGCGCCGGTGACGCTGTTGACGGTCAGGCGGTGCCCGTCCTTGTTGGTGGAGTCGTCCACGCTGTAGTCGCCGGCGAGGCGCACGAACACACGGTCGCCCGGGTAGAACTCGAGGCTCACGCGGCCGGCCAGAATGTCCTTGTCATACTGCTCGGCGCCGGTGAACTGGTTGGTGCCGAAGCCGTCGCGCTGGAACGAGGCGAGCGTGGCGCCGATGCGGAAGCCGTCGCTGACCGCGAGCGAGCCGGTCGCGATGGCGTCGACCTGCTGGTACTCGCCGACATTGAGCTTGAAGGACAGCCCGGACTCGTCCGGCAGGCGGCGCGTCACGTACTTGACCGCGCCGCCGATCGTGTTGCGCCCGTAGAGCGTGCCCTGCGGGCCGCGCAGCACCTCGATGCGTTCGACGTCGTAGAGGTCGAACACGGTGCCCTGCGGGCGCGCCAGGTAGACGTCATCGAGGTAGATGCCGACGCCGCCCTCGAACCCGGCGACCGGGTCCTGCTGGCCGACGCCGCGGATGAAGGCGGTCAGCGTCGAGTTGGTGGCGCGCGACGCCTCGAGCGTGACGTTCGGCATCGACTGGCCGATCGCGACCAGGTCCGGTACGCCCTGTTCCTCGAGCGTCTCGCCGGAGAACGCCGACACCGAGATCGGCACGTCCTGCAGGCTCTCCTCGCGCTTGCGCGCGGTGACCGTGACCGCGCCGAGCGCGGTGGGCTCGTCCTGCGCGAATGCCGGCGCCGGCAAGGCCGCCGCGACGGCCGCGGCCAGTAGCACGTTGCGGGTCGAAGAGTGCCTCGTGTTCATCGGGTTCCCCATGTGTTGGCTGTGCACATTGCGCCTGGCGTCAATCCGGCCAGCTTCGCGGGGAACGGTACTCCCGGGCACCCGGGGCGGCACTTGTACGTTAGTAGCATTCCCGGCCGGGCCGCCGCGGCGAATGATGCCCCGCACCGGTAATTGGGGACGTTTCCCTTTTAGGAACCTAATTGGGAAACGTCCCCATTTGGCGAGGACACGCATGCTCAGCCTGATCGGCCTGCTGCTGGGGCTCGGCCTCCTGATCTACCTGACGATGCGGGGCGTCGAGCTGCTGGTCGCGGCGCCGCTGTGCGCGCTGCTGGTCGCCCTCACCAGCGGCTTCGAGCTGTTCCCCCAGCTCGCGGCGCAGGGCGCGCCGTCCTTCACCGCCGCCTACATGTCCGGCTTCACCGGCTTCGTCACGTCCTGGTTCTTCATGTTCCTGCTGGGCTCGCTGTTCGGGAAGTTCATGGAGGCCTCGGGCGCCGCCGAGAGCGTCGCGCGCTGGATCGTCTCGCACGTGGGCACCGGCAATGCGGTGCTCGCGGTGGTCGCCGCCTGCGCGGTGCTGACCTACGGCGGCGTGAGCCTGTTCGTGGTCGCGTTCTCGGTGTACCCGATGGCGCTGTCGCTGTTCCGCGCCGCCGGCCTGCCGCGGCGCTTCGTGCCCGGCACCATCGCCTTCGGCTCGGTCACCTTCACCATGACCTCCGCGGGCTCGCCCGAGATCCAGAACTGGATCCCGATCCAGTTCCTCGGCACCTCGCCGTGGGCGGGCTGGCAGGTGTCGCTGGTCGTGGCCGCCGTGATGATGATCCTGGGATCGCTGTGGCTGCGGTTCATGATGCGCCGCGCGGCGGCCGCGGGGGAGCGCTTCGAGGGACGCGCGGAGGACCCGGTGGTGGATGACCGCGAACTGCCGCACCCGGCGACCAGTCTGGTGCCGCTCGCGGTGGTGCTCGGGCTCTCGTTCGCGCTGCACGAGGTCCTCAAGGAATCCGCGCTGATCGTCGCGCTGTCCGGCGGCGTGCTCGCGAGCCTCGCGATCCACCGCCGTCACTTCGCGGATTTCGGCGAGCCCGTGGCGACGGGCGCGCTCGGCGCCCTGATCGCGATCGCAAACACTGCCGCGGTCGTCGGCTTTGGCGGCGTGGCGAAACTCTCGCCTGCTTTCCAGCAGGCGGTCGAGTTCATCACCCACCTGCCGGGATCCCCGCTGGTCGGTGCGGCAATCGCCGTCACCGTGATCGCGGGGCTGACGGGCTCCGCCTCCGGCGGCCAGGCGATCGCGCTGCCGATCCTCGCGCCGCACTACCTGGGCCTCGGCGTAGCGCCGGACGCCCTGCACCGCGTGGTGGCGCTGTCCTCCGGCGCGCTCGACTCGCTGCCGCACAACGGCTACGTGGTCACGACCATCCGCGCCATCTGCCGCGAGAAGTATGCGGGCGCCTACCCGGCGATGGCGGCGCTGACCGTGATCGTGCCCGCCATCGGCACGGCGCTGGCCGTCATCCTGTTCAGCCTCTGAACCGGGGACGCCCGCCGGCGCTACACTGACCCGATGCCCGGCCCCTGGCTGCTCGCCCTCATCGCGCTCGCCTACCTGGGCCTGCTGTTCGCGATCGCCTGGGTGGGCGACCGCTGGGCCGCGCAGGGCCGGCAGCCGATCCCGAAACCCTGGATCTACTCGCTGTCGCTCGCGGTGTACTGCACGTCCTGGGCCTTCTACGGCACGGTCGGCCAGTCCGCGAGCCTGGGCTGGGCCTTCCCGCCGACCTACGTCGGCACGATCCTGCTGTTCCTGCTGATTCCCGGCCTGCTCGCCAAGCTCATCCGCGTGAGCCGGCACGAGCGCATCACCTCGGTGGCCGACTTCGTCGCGGCCCGCTACGGCCGCGACCGCACGCTGGCCGTCGCGGTCACGCTGATCGCCGCCTGCGGCATCGTTCCCTACATCGCGCTGCAGCTGAAGGCGATCGACCTGACGTTCGGCACGCTGGCTGCCGCCTCGGGCGGCGCGCCGGTGGACGACACCGCGATCTGGGTCGCGGCGACGCTCGCGCTGTTCGCGATCCTGTTCGGCACGCGGCACGTGGACGCGACCGAGCACCATCCCGGCATGATGCTGGCGCTCGCGTTCGAGTCGATCGTGAAGCTGGTCGCCTTCGTCGCGGTCGGCGTGTTCGTGACCTGGGGGCTGTTCGGGGGATTCGGCGACATCGCCTTGCGGGCGGAAGCGCTGCCGCGCGTGGCGGAGCTGCGCGGGTCGCAGTCCTCGACCGCGCACTATCTCGCGCTCGCGGTGCTCGGCTTCTTCGCGATCTTCTGCCTGCCGCGGCAGTTCCACGTGGCGGTGGTCGAGAACAGCGGCCCGGCGGACCTGCGCTTGGCGCGCTGGCTGTTCCCGCTCTACCTGGTCGCGATCAGCGTGTTCATCCTGCCGATCGCGAATGCGGGCCTGGTGCTCGGCTCGGGCGACGCCGACCTGTTCGTGCTGGGCCTGCCGCTGGCCGCCGGAGCCGACGGGCTCGCGCTGTTCGCGTTCATCGGCGGCCTCTCCGCCGCGACCGGCATGGTGATCGTCGCCTCGGTCGCGCTGTCGACGATGTTCTGCAACGAGATCGTGATGCCGCTGCTCATGCGGCTGTTCCCGGCATGGCGCGAGCGGCAGGACCTGACCGGCGCGCTGCTGGGCGCGCGGCGCGCCGCGATCGTGGTCCTGCTCGCGCTCGGCTGGCTGTACCACCGCTGGATCGTGGGCAACGACGCGCTCGCCTCGATCGGCGAGATCTCGTTTGCGGCGGTCGCGCTGTTCGGCCCCGCCATCATTGCGGGGCTCTACTGGCGCCGCGCGAGCCGGGCCGGGGCGCTTGCGAGTCTCGCGCTCGGGTTCGCGACCTGGGCGTGGACGCTGCTGGTGCCGACGCTGGCGCAGGCGGGGCTGGCGCCGCAGTCGCTGCTCGCCGCCGGGCCCGGGGGTATCGGCTGGCTGCGGCCCACCGCGCTGTTCGGGCTCGAGCTGCATCCGCTCGCGCACGGGCTGGTGTGGAGCCTGGGCCTCGCCACGCTGACGCTGGTCGCGGTCTCGCAGTTCGGCCGGCGTGCGCTGCTCGAGCGCGTGCAGGCGGCCTCGTTCGTGGATGCCGAGGTCGCGAGCCCGCCGGCGGCGCCGCAGCTGACCTCGCGCGAGCTGCGCCCGCTGGTCGAGCGCTTCATCGGCGGCAGCCGCGCAGCGCGCCACTTCGCCGACCTCGGCTGGCGCGGCGGCGAGGATGCGCGCGCGAGCGCCGAACAGCTCGAAGCGACGCGCAAGCTGCTCGCCTCGGTCGTGGGCGCCTCGTCCGCGCAGAGGCTGGTGGACGCGGCCGTCGCCGGGCGCGAGGTGCCGCTCGAGGACGTGGTCACGATCGTCGGCGGCGCCTCGCAGGCACTGGAATTCAGCCGCGAGCTGCTGCAGTCCACGCTGGAGAACGTCAGCCAGGGCATCAGCGTGGTGGACGCGGAACTGCGGCTGGTGGCCTGGAACCGTCGCTACGTCGAGATGTACGGCTATCCGCCCGGGTTCCTGCGCATCGGCCAGCCGATCGAGGAAGTGCTGCGCTTCAATGCCGGGCGCGGCCGGCTCGGTCCCGGCGACCGCGAAGCGGCGATCGCGCGGCGCATCGAGCACCTGCGGCGCGGCACGCCGTACACCCTGCAGCGGACCTGCCCGGACGGCTCGGTGCTGGAGATCCGCGGCAACCCGATGCCGGGCGGCGGGTTCGTCACCAGCTACACCGACGTGACCGGGTACAAGCGCGCCGAGGAGGCGCTGCGCGTCGCCAACGAGTCGCTGGAGCAGCGCGTGCGCGAGCGCACGCGGGCGCTGTCCGCGATGAACGACGAGCTGCTGGCGGCGAAAGCCGAGGCCGAGCGCGCGAATGCCGGCAAGACGCGCTTCCTCGCGGCGGCCGGGCATGACCTGATGCAGCCGCTGAACGCGGCCGGGCTGTTCGCCGGCGCGCTGTCGCAGCGCGCGCGTGGCGACGGCGAGCGCGCGCTGCTCGCCGACCTCGAGAGCTGCCTGCACTCGGCCGAAGGGCTGATATCGGACCTGCTCGACATCTCCCGCCTTGACACCGGCGTGATCCGGGCCCAGGCGGAGGACCTGCCGCTGAACGGGCTGCTCGACGCGCTGGAAGCGGAGTTCCGGCTCGCGGCCGCGAAGCGTGGCCTCGGGTTCACCGTGCACCGCACGCGCGCGGTGGTGCGCTCGGACCCGAAGCTGCTGCGCCGCGCGCTGCAGAACTTCGTCGCCAATGCGCTGCGCTACACGCCGCGCGGGCGCGTGGTGGTCGGCGTGCGCCGCCGCCGCGGCCGCATCCGCATCGAGGTCTGGGACACCGGCATCGGCATCGCGCCCGAGCACCAGCCCCGCGTGTTCGAGGAGTTCTACCGCGGCGGCGTGCGGCGCGAGGCCGACGAGACGCGTGGCTTCGGACTGGGGCTTGCGATCGCCGAGCGCATCGCGCGCGTGCTCGGCCACCCGATCGGCCTGCGCTCGGTGCCGGGACGCGGCTCGGTGTTCTGGATCGAGGTCGCGCGCGGCGAGTCCGCGTCCGCGGCCGGCGTGACGCCGCTCCCGGCGCGGCCGGCCGGCGTGCTCACGGGCGTGCGCGTACTGTGCATCGACAACGACCCGGCGGCGCTGCGCGGACTGGCGACGCTGCTGGAGTCGTGGGGTTGCGGGACGCTCGCGGCGCAGGGGGTGGAAGAGCTGGTCGCGGAGCGCAAGCTGCAGGGCTGGCGGCCGGACCTCATCGTCGTGGACTATCACCTCGAGGGTGGCGCGACCGGGCTCGAGGTCGTGCGTCACCTGCGCGCCGTGGAGGGCATCTACGCGCCGGTGCTGGTCGTCTCGGCGGATGCCAGTGACGCGGTGCGCCAGGAAGCGGAGGCGCTCGACTGCGTATTCTTGCGCAAGCCGCTGAAGCCGCTGGCGGTGCGCAGCGCGCTCTCGCGCCTGCTCGAATCCGCCGCCTAGGAAAAGGTGTCAGGCTCCTTTTTGGCACTGCAGAAAAGGTGCCTGACACCTTTTCCTAGATTTCGAGTTCGCGGAAGACGATGGAGGCCTGGGTGCGGTTGCGCACGCCGAGCTTGGCGAGCGCGGCGGAGACGTGCGCCTTCACGGTCGTCTCCTCGATCGAGAGTTCCGCCGCGATCTGCTTGTTGAGCTTGCCCTGGGCGACCAGTTCCAGCACGCGGTACTGCTGCGGCGTGAGGCTGTTGAGCCGCGTCGCGAGGGTCTCGCGGCTGCCCTCGGTGCGGCGCGCCATCGCGGCGATGCCCGGCGGGAACCAGTGGCCGCAGTCGGCGACCGTGCGGATCGCCGCGATCAACTCCTGGGTCGACGCCGACTTGACCACGTACCCCGCGGCGCCGAACTCCTGTGCGCGCCGGATGATTTCCGGGTCCTCGTTCGCCGAGACGATCATGACGGCGGTGCCGGGAAACTGGTTCCTGAGCCAGGCGAGCGGCGCGAAGCTCTTGGCGCCAGGCATCAGCAGGTCCAGCAGCACGAGGTCAGGCTCCGGCGGGCCGGAGACGGCCGCGCGCAGCGTCTCGACGTCGTGGGCCTCGACGACCTCCGCCTGCGGCACGGCCTCGGAGAGCGCGAGCCGCAGGGCGGCGCGGAACAGCGGGTGGTCGTCCGCGATCAGCACGCGCATGGCGGCATTGTAGTCCGGCGGCTCAGCCGGCCTTCTGCACGATGGCGCAGACTGCGGCGATGGCCGCGCCGCGCGAACTCGAGCGCCGCCAGGCCGCGCCGATCGTCCGCGACGGGACCGGCGGCGCGAACGGCCGCACCACCAGTCCGCGCGCGGAAGCGAAGGGGCCCTCGGCGGCCAGGCGCGGCAGCAGCGTGATGCCGGCGCCGGAGGCCACCATCTGGCGCAGCGTCTCCAGGCTGGTCGCGCGGAAGCCCTGTTCCTCGGCGCCGGCGCGCGCGCAGGCCTCGAGCGCGTGCTCGCGCAGGCAATGGCCCTCCTCGAGCAGCAGCAGCTTCTCTCCAGCGAGGTCCGGCGTGCGCAGCCGGCGCTTCGATGCCAGGCGGTGCTGCTCGGGCATCGCCACCAGGAAGGCCTCGGCGAACAGCGGGCGCGTCTGCAGGCCCCGGGTGTCCGCGGGCAGCGCCAGGATCGCGAGGTCGAGTTCGCCGTCCAGCACGCGCTGGACCAGCGGCGCGGTCTGGTACTCGTGCAGCAGCAACGCGAGCTTCGGCAGCGCCTGCGCGATGCGCGGCATCACGCGTGGCAGCAGGTAGGGGCCCAGCGTCGGGATCAGGCCGACCTTGAGCGGCCCGGCCAGCGGATCCTGGCTCGCGCGCGCCAGCGCCCGGATGTCCTCGGCGCCCTGCAGCATGTGCCGGGCACGCTCGATGACCGCCTCGCCGGAGGCGGTGAGCGCGACCTTGCGCGGGCGCCGCTCGATGAGCGCGACGCCGAGGTACTCCTCGAGCTTCTTGAGCTGCGCCGACAGCGTCGGCTGGCTCACGTGGCAGCGCTCGGCGGCGCGGCCGAAATGCCGCGTCTCCGCCAGCGCGACGAGATACTGCAGGTCCCGAAGGTTCATAGGCAGTATCTATTGTAACGATACCGACAATCGATTGTACAAATCGAATTTCCGGTCGTATCCTGCGCGCCACGAACCTGCAAGGGGAACCCGATGAACGACGTAGCGGAAAAAGCCACCAAGACCGCCGCCAAGTGCCCGTACAGCCACGTCGCCGGCGTCGGCCGGACCAACCGTGACTGGTGGCCGAACCAGTTGCGCCTGGATCTGCTGCACCGGCATTCCTCGAAGTCCGACCCGCTGGGCGCGGACTTCGACTACGCCAGGGCGTTCAAGAGCCTCGACTACAAGGCGCTGAAGAAGGACCTGGTCAGGCTGATGACCGATTCGCAGGACTGGTGGCCGGCGGATTTCGGCCACTACGGCCCGCAGTTCATCCGCATGACCTGGCACGCCGCCGGCACCTACCGCATCGCCGACGGGCGCGGCGGCGGCGGCCGCGGCCAGCAGCGCTTCGCGCCGCTCAACAGCTGGCCGGACAACGTCAACATCGACAAGTCGCGCCGCCTGCTGTGGCCGATCAAGCAGAAGTACGGCGACAAGATCTCCTGGGCGGACCTGCTGATCCTCGCCGGCAACGTCGCGCTCGAATCGATGGGCTTCAGGACCTTCGGTTTCGGCGCCGGCCGCGCGGACGTGTGGGAGCCGGACGAGGACGTGAACTGGGGCGAGGAGATCGCCTGGCTGGGCGCCGACAAGCGCTTCAGCGGGGACCGGGACCTGGGGCCGTTCGGCGCCACCCACATGGGCCTCATCTACGTCAACCCGGAAGGCCCGAATGCGAGCGGCGACTACCTGGCCGCCGCCAAGGACATCCGCGCCACCTTCGGGCGCATGGCGATGGACGACGAGGAGACCGTCGCGCTGATCGCGGGCGGCCACACCTTCGGCAAGGCCCATGGCGCCGCGCCGGAATCGCACAAGGGACCGGACCCGGAGGGCGCGCCGCTGGAGGCGCAGGGCCTGGGCTGGATGAGCGACTACGGCAGCGGGCACGGCAAGGACACGATCTCGAGCGGCATCGAGGTCACCTGGACGAAGACGCCGGCGCTGTGGAGCAACAACTTCTTCGAGAACCTGTTCAAGTACGAATGGGAGCCGACCAAGTCGCCGGCCGGCGCGAAGATGTGGGTGGCGAAGAATGCGCCGGAGATCATTCCCGACGCGCACGTGCCGGGAAAGTTCCACAAGCCGACCATGCTGACCACGGACCTGACGCTGCGCTTCGACCCGGGCTTCGCGAAGATCTCGCGCAAGTTCCTCGAGGATCCGCAGGCGTTTGCGGATGCCTTCGCGCGCGCCTGGTTCAAGCTGACGCACCGCGACATGGGTCCGCGCGCGCGCTACCTCGGACCGGAAGTGCCGAAGGAAGAGCTGATCTGGCAGGACCCGATCCCGAAGGTCAACCACAAGCTGATCGGCGAGAAGGAAATCGCCGACCTCAAGAAGAAGATCCTCGCCTCGAAGATCCCGGTCGCGCAGCTGGTGTCGACGGCCTGGGCGTCGGCATCCACCTTCCGCGGCTCGGACAAGCGCGGCGGCGCCAACGGCGCGCGCATCCGGCTCGCGCCCCAGAAGGACTGGGAGGTCAACCAGCCGGCGCAGCTCGCGAAGGTGCTGAAGGCGCTCGAGGGCATCCAGGCGGACTTCAACAAGAAGGCGAAGGGCGGCAAGAAGGTATCGCTCGCCGACCTGATCGTGCTCGCCGGCTGTGCCGCCGTCGAACAGGCCGCGAAGAAGGCGGGCGTCACCGTGAAGGTGCCGTTCCGGCCGGGCCGCATGGACGCCCGGCAGGACCAGACGGACGTCGATTCCTTCGCCGTGCTCGAGCCGATGGCCGACGGGTTCCGCAACTACCTGGGCGGCAAGTTCCCGGTGGCCGCGGAGCAGCTGCTGGTCGACAAGGCGCAGCTCCTGACGCTGACGGCGCCGGAGATGACGGTGCTGGTCGGCGGCCTGCGCGTCCTCGGCGCCAACGCCGGCGGTTCCGCGCACGGAGTCTTCACCAACCGGGCCGGGACGCTCTCGACCGACTTCTTCGTCAACCTGCTCGACATGGGCACGGAGTGGAAGCCGGTCGCGAATGCGAAGGACGTGTTCGAAGGCCGTGACCGCAGGACGAACAAGGTCAAGTGGACCGGCACGCGCGTCGACCTCGTGTTCGGTTCGAACTCCCAGCTGCGCGCGCTGGCCGAGGTCTATGCCAGCGCCAGCGGCAAGGAGAAGTTCGTGAAGGACTTTGCCGCGGCCTGGAACAAGGTCATGGAGCTCGACCGCTTCGACCTCGCCTGAACTAATTGGGGACGTTTCCCGATTAGACCGAAGGGGGCGCAGCCGCCGGCTGCGCCCCTTCCTTTTTGCACTGTGCAAAAGGAGGCAGGCACCTTTTCTTGCGCTGCATCATTGCGCCGGCCGCCCCAACCGGCGCACCATCCGGCCCTCGTGCGCTCGCAAGGGCGCCAGTCAAGAAGAAACCCGAGGGGGACGCATGAACTGGAAGATCATTTTCATCGGCGGGCTCGTCTACTACGTGACGATGTTCGTCGTCTCGATGGCCACCGGCTATTTCATCCATTCGCCCGAGGCCGGCGTGCTGGCCGAGGCCTACAAGGCGACCGCCTCGTTCTGGCGGCCGGAACTCAGCGCCACTCCGCCCGACATGGCAGCGCTGATGCCGATGTGGATCACGACCGGGTTGATCGGCGCCTTCCTGGGCGCGGGCGTCTACTCGGTGATCCGCTCCTCGCTGACCGGCGCCGCCTGGCAGCGCGGGCTCAAGTTCGGCGTGATCGCCGTGATCTTCTGCCTGATCAACCTGATGGGTTACTGGGGCGTGTTCAACCTGCCGAACCAGATCTGGCAGTGGTGGTTCATCGACAGCACCGTCATCCACCTGATCAGCGGAATCGTGCTCGGACTGATCGCGCAGAAGCTCGCGCCGGCCGGCAACTGACGCTGCCAGCGCTCGACCGTCGCTTCCCGCGCAAGCGCGCCGTCATCACCGGCGGCGCGAGCGGGCTCGGCCTGGCCGCGGCGGAACTGCTCGCCGCGCGCGGCTGGCGCGTCGCGCTGCTCGACCGCGACGTCCCGCGGCTCGCGGAGGCCGTCCTGTCGGTGCGCGGCAAGGGGGCCGCGCACTGCGAGGGCCACGCCGTGGACATCACCGACGAGGCCGCGGTGAAGGCGGCGATCGACGGGTTCGCGCACCACCAGGGCGGCCTCGACCTCGCGCTGAACTCGGCGGGCGTCGCGGTGGCGGGCGACCTGCTCGAGACCTCGGCCGCGGACTGGAAGTGGATCCTCGATATCAACGTACTGGGCGTCGTGTACAGCTGCCGCGCCGAGGCGCCGCACATGATCGCGGGCCAGGGCGGGCTCATCGTCAACGTCGCGAGCGCTGCGTCGTTCGCCTGCGGCAGCCGCATGAGCGCCTACAACGCAGCGAAGGCCGCGGTGGTGGCGCTCACCGAGACGATCCACCAGGAGCTGGCCGGGCACGGCATCCACGTCGCCGCGGCCATGCCCGGCTTCTTCCGCACGCGCCTGATGGAGCACGCGCGCGCGCCCGAGGACGCGCGCGGCTTCGCGCAGAAGATGATGCAGCGCTCGAATCTCGAGGCGGATGAGGTCGCCGGAGAAATCCTCAGCCGCGCGGCGGCGGGCGCGACCCACATCGTGCTGCCGGGCTCCTATCGCTGGCTGTGGCGCTACAAGCGACTCGCGCCGCGCGCCTTCCTGCGCTGGATGACGCGCATCCGGCAGAAAGCATTCAAGGGAAAGGGCTGAACCATGTATCTCTGGATGAAGCTGGTCCACATCCTGGCCGTCGTGCTGTTCCTCGGCAACATCATCACCGGCCTGTTCTGGCACCGGCACGCCGGGCGCACGCGCAACCCGCGCCTGCTGGCGTACACCATGGACGGCATCATCAGGAGCGACCGGCTGTTCACGATGCCGGGCGTGTTCGTGATCATCGCGACCGGCATCGTCGCGGCGGTGCAGGGCGGCATCCCGCTGCTGCGCACCGGGTGGATCGCCTGGACGCTGCTGCTGTTCGGGATCTCGGGCGTCACCTTTGCGCTGCGCGTCGCGCCGCTGCAGCGCGAATTGCGCGCGCTCGCGGAGGCCGGCGCGAACAGCGGTTCGTTCAGCTTCGACGCCTATCACCGGCTCGCCGCGCGCTGGGAGATCTGGGGCGCGGTCGCGACCGTCACCCCGCTCGCCGGGCTCGCGCTGATGGTGCTGAAGCCGGTGTTTTGAACGGACCACGGCCCGGGCCGGGAATGCTCAGTCGAGCGTGCGCAGCGTGGCGAGCGTCGTCTGGCGCAGCGCGTCGATCGCCTCGTCGATGCGGCGATGATCGGCGTCGCTTGAGCCCAGCCCGGTCCAGCCCGATTGCCAGGTCGTGCGCAGCGTGGCGGCGTCGCGGCTGACCTCGGGTGGCATCAGTGCCGCCAGATCCTGGATGGTCAGCACGTCCGCCCAGCCCATGCGCGGGTCTCCGCGCGTGTCGCCCGTGTTGAAGTGCGCGTAGAACACCACCTGCTGCAACGAGCCGATCTCCGACAGCAGTTCGAATCCCGCCTCGCGAAGGTTGCGGTTACGCTCGGTGAGTTCATTGCGCCAGGTCGAGTAGCCGAGCGCAGTCAGGGCCACCACCAGGCTGATCAGGGCGACGGCGTTGCTGCGGACCTGTTCGCGCATCCCCGGCATGCGCGCATGCTAGCGCATGGCGCTAGAATCGGCCCGGAGGTCACCGGAGCCGATGGCGAAACTGGAGGACAGGGGCCAGCGCGGATTGCCGCCGCCGCCCGCGCCCACGCGGCGCGGCGCCAACCCCTGGCGCTATTCCGACACCGCCCGCAAGCGCGAGGCGCCGCCGCGCGGCGGTGAGGTGGCGGCACAGGAGCTGCTCGAGGAGTTGTTCGCCGGCAAGCCGCAGGAAGCGGCGCCGCCGGGCATCCCGCCGCCGTCGCCGCCGCCGCAGGAGCGCGGCCCGCAGGGCATGATGCGGTCGCGGCGCAAGTCCGGCTTCTGGCCGCTGCTGGTGCTGCTGCTGATCGCCGGCGTCGTGATCAAGCTCTTTACCGAGGCGCGCGCGAGCGGCGAATGGCGCGAGCTGATCCCGGCCATCTTCGCGATCCTGTTCATCGCGCACGCGATCTGGCGCTCGCGGAAGCGGCGCGAAGGGCGCGCACAGGAAGACCAGAAAGGCTGAACGCCGTCGCCCGCTAGCCGAGCGTCCACACCAGCGTCTGGTTGTTCGCCGGCATCGGGTGATCGGCGACCAACGCGAATCCCGCCTCGCGCGCCAGCGCGTCCACCGCCTCGAAGTCGCGGATCCCGCTGCCGGGGTCCTGCGCATGCAGCATCTCGTCGAAGGCCGCATTGCTTTCCGACGTGTACCGGCCGCGGTAGCGGAACGGGCCGTAGACCGCGAGCACGGTGCCCGGCTTCGCGACCGCGGGCAGGTTGGCGAACAGGGCCACCACCTGCGGCCAGTGCATGATGTGCAGCGTGTTGGCGGTGAACACGCCGTCCACCTTGCGCACGTCCCAGGGCAGCCGGGTCACGTCGAGCTCGACCGGCGCGCGCAGGTTCTTCGGCCCCTCGCGGAAGATGCGACGGCGCAGGCCGGGCATGGCCTCGGCGGTCTCCGACGGCTGCCACACGACCTGCGGCATGGCGAGCGCGAAGTGCACCGCGTGCTGCCCGGTGCCGCTGCCGATCTCGAGCACGTGCGTGCAGCCCGCGAACTCGCGGCGCAGCACCTCGAGGATCGGCTCCTTGTTGCGCTCGCAGGCGTCCGAATGCGGCAGCATGGTCACGGCCGGGACTTTCCGCTTCATGCCAGTGCGAACCCCCAGGCCACGGCGATCATGGCGACGGCTGCGAGGCCCGCGGCCCACTGTACGCCAGCCTGGCCCGGCGCCGGCAGGCGGACCCTGGCGGCGAGCGCGCCGGTCGCGGTGCCCACCAGGAATCCCGCGAGATGCGCGAGCACGTCGGTGTTCTCGCCGCCCGTGCCGGTGAAGGCGAGCAGCGCCACGCCCGCGATCAAGGGCGCGCTGCGGCGCATCCAGGGCGACCAGCTCTGCATGTGGCGCCGCCAGCCGTAGGCCGCGATGAGCCCGAGCGCGGTGAACACCGCGGTGGACGCGCCCAGCAGGAAATGCTGCGGCGGATGCAGCACGGCATCGAGGCCGTAGGCGAGGCCGGCTCCCGCGACGATCAGGAGCCAGGCGACGCCCGGCCCGAACAGGCGCGCCGCCGGATAGCCGAACAGCGCGCCGAAGGCGAGATTCGAGAGCAGGTGCAGCAGGTCGCCGTGCAGCGTGAGCGCCGTCAGCACGCGCCACCACTCACCGCGCGCGAGGAAGCCCGCATCCAGCACGCCGGCGGACTTCCAGTTGTGGCCGCCGGCGGCGGTCAGCACGCAGAGCGTGACGGCGATCAGCACCAGCGCATAGCCGATCACGCCATAGATCGCGTGCGGGTGGCTCGGCCAGATCACCGGCGAGGCGGGCGGACGGCGGTTCTCGCGCAGGTAGTGCGAGAGCTCGCGCGCCGCGCGCGGGTGGTGCTCGGGCAGCACCCAGAGGCTGGTGCCCGCGGCGGTGGTGCGCCTTTCATACGGAATGCCGATGGCGTCCAGCACGAAGGCGAAGTCCGCGCACTGGGCGGCCGGCAGCTCGGAAGTCAGGGGGATCAGGATCAAGGGAACCGCCTGGCCGGTGTGGAAGCCCTAAGATGGTGCCGGAGCGCCCGGTATCAACTAGAGTATTTGCCATGTACGCCGAGAAACGCGAACTGCCGCCGCCGGATGCCGACGAACGGCTGGGCCGCTGGATCCTGGGTGGCGTGGTGCTGCTCGCCCTCGCGGTCGGGGCCTGGTACTGGTTCAAGCGCGAGGCGGCAGAGCCGGAGACCCCCACGGTCGCGGAAGAACCGGTCGCGACCACCGCGATCAGGAACCCGATCGAGGCGCCGGCGGACGACGGCAGCGCGGCGACGCCGATCGAGCGCATCGCCGCGCTGGTGGGCCCGGAGCGCTTCGCGGCGATGTTCATCCCGGACGATTTCGTCCGCAACCTGGTCGCCACGGTGGACAACCTGCCGCGGCAGAAGGTGGCGACGCGCCTGATCCCGGCCAGGCCGCCGGCCGGCGCGTTCGTCGCCGTGGGCGGCGAGGGCAACCTGGTGCTCGGCGCCGCGAACTACGCGCGCTACACGCCGTGGATCGAGCTCGTGGATGCGCTCGACCCGGACACGGTCGTCGAGCTGTACCGCCGGCTGTATCCCGGCTTCCAGTCCGCGTACGAGAACCTCGGCAATCCCGACGGCTACTTCAACGACCGCGCGATCGAGGTCATCGACCACCTGCTGGCGACGCCGGAACCGCCGGAGACGATCGCGCTGGTGCGCCCGAACGTGCTGTACGAATTCGCCGATCCCGCGCTCGAGGCGGAATCGGCCGGCCGCAAGCTGCTGTTGCGCATGGGCCCAGGCAACGCCGCGCGCGTGAAGATGAAGCTGCGCGACATACGCGACCGGATCGCCGTGGCCCGGTACTGACAGGGAGAACACCAATGACCGACCTGACCTCGCCCCCGCCGCCGGCGGCCGCCGCATCGTCCGTGCAGGAACGCCAGTGGGGCATGGCCGCCCACCTGTCCGCGTTCGCCGGGTTCCTGATCCCGTTCGGCAGCATCCTCGGCCCGCTGGTCGTCTGGCTGGTCAAGAAGGAGGAGATGCCCTTCGTCAACGACCAGGGCAAGGAAGCGCTCAACTTCAACATCCTGGCAGGCATCATCGCCGTGGCGCTGTTCATCCTGACCGTGGGCACGTTCGGCATCGGCATCTTCCTGACGCTGCCGATCGGCATCGCATGCGGGATCGTGTGGGTGATCTTCACGATCATGGCCGCGATCAAGGCCAACGAGGGCGTCAGCTACCGCTATCCGGTCAACCTGCGGCTGGTGAAGTAGCCGCGGTCAGTCCCGACCTGGCGGCGGGTCCAGGAGTTTCGGGCTGAGCACCGCCACCAGCGCGACATCGCGCGGGTCGCCGCCACGCGCGCGCAGCCACCACACGGCGCCCTTGGCCACGTGAAAAGGAGGCAGGCACCTTTTTCCATCCGATGGGAAAAGGTGCCTGCCTCCATTTAGCAACGTCGCCGCCAATTCTCCCAGCGCCGGCTGATGGCCGACCAGCAACGCGGGGCGGCCGGCATCCGGCCAGCCGGCGGCCCCGAGCAGCGCGCCGGCGCCAGCGCCGGGCGCGATCGAGTCCGTGGTCTCGTACGGCAGGCCGAGCGCGGCGGCGGTTTGCTGCGCCCGCCTGGCGGGTGAGACCAGGATCCGCAGGCCCGCGGGCAGGCGCGGCCGCAGCCAGTCCGCCATGACGCGCGCCTGTGCGTGGCCGCGTTCCGTCAGCGCCCGCTCCATGTCGGGCGCGCCGTCGGCGGCCTGCGCATGGCGCCACAGCAGCAGTTGCATGGGCGCCGGCTACTGCGACATGCGGCGGACGGCGAACTGCCGCCCGACCGCATCCCACTGCTTCGCCTCGGATTCGAGCGCCGCCGCGGTCAGCGCATTGCGCGCGAGCCAGGCCCTCGGCAGTTCGAGCGAGAAGCGGTCCTCGCCCATCAGCACGCGAAACGAGGGCAGGCGCACGCGCGTGCGCCGGCGCAGCAGCGTGGAGGCGAGGCGCAGCGCGAACACCAGCGCCCAGTCGGCGCCCTCCATGCCGTCGCCCGAGACCTTGTCGAGCTTGCCGCGGTGCGCCAGCACGACCCGCGCGAGACGCTGCTGCTCGGCGCGCGAGAAGCCGGGCATGTCGGCGTTCGACAGCACGTACGCGGAGTGCTTGTGGTACTGGGCGTGGGCGATGGACAGGCCGACCTCGGCGAGCCGCGCCGCCCAGTCGAGCAGCACGCGGTCCGGGTCGTCCGCGCCGCGGTCCGGGCCCGCGAGCTGCTCGAAGATGCGCAACGCCAGCTCGCGCACGCGCGCCGCCTGCGCCGCATCCACGTGGTAGCGGCGCATGAACTCGGCGACCGTCGCCTCGCGCATGTCGTGGTGCTCGACGCGACCGAGCAGGTCGTAGAGCACGCCGTGCCGCAGCGCCGCCTCCGAGACCTTCATCTGCCCGATGTCGAGTTCGTCGAACACGGCGTAGAGGATCGCGAAGCCACCCGGGAGCACGTCGGCGCGGCTGGCCTTGAGCCCCGGGATCCGGTCGGGATCCGCGCGGCCCGCCTCGAGCAGCAGCTCGCGCAGCCGCTCGAGCCCATCGCGCGTGATGCCGCCGCCCGCGAAGCCGCTGGCCGCGAGCACGGCTTCGACCGTGCGCGCGCTGCCGGAGGAACCGACCGCCTCCTGCCATCCCGCGCGGCGGTAGCTCCTGGCGATCGCGGCGAGTTCCTGCCGCGCCTCGAGCACGGCGGCCTTGAGCGCGCGCTTCTCGATGCGCCCGTCGGGGAAATGGCGCAGGCTCGAGCTGACGCAGCCCATGTACAGGCTCTCCATCAGCCGCGGCCTGAGGCCGCGGCCGACGATGAGCTCGGTCGAGCCGCCGCCGACGTCCACGACCAGCCGCTTGTCCTCGGCAGGCGGCAGCGCGTGCGCCACGCCGAGGTAGATCAGCCGCGCCTCCTCGCGCCCGGCGATGACCTCGATCGGGAAGCCGAGCGTGTCGCGCGCCTCGCGCAGGAACTCGCGCGAGTTCTTCGCGACCCTGAGCGCATTGGTGCCGACCGCGCGCACCGCGTCGCGCGGCAGGCCGCGCAGGCGCTCGCGGAACTTCGCCAGCGCTTCCAGCGCCCGCGACTGGCTGGCGCGGTCCAGGCGCTTGTCCTGGGTGAGCCCCGCGCCCAGCTGCACCTGTTCGCGCAGCGAGTCGAGCGGGTAGACCTGGCCGCCGGCGATGCGGCCGATCAGGAGGTGAAAGCTGTTGGAACCGAGGTCGACTGCGGCGAGGATGTCGGGACGCGCCATCGCCGGGCACGGTAGCACCCGCCCGGCGGGCCCGACAACGGCCATTGTCACGCCGTTGTAACCTGTGGGTCCGATGCTGACCCGCCGCATGACCCAGAAACCGGCCGCGCCGCTGCTCCTGAACCGCGAGCTCGGCATCCTCGAGTTCAACCGGCGCGTGTTCGCGCAGGCGGCCGACGACGCCGTGCCACTGCTGGAACGGCTGCGGTTCCTGACGATCGTGTCCTCGAACCTCGACGAGTTCTTCGAGATCCGCGTGGCCGGGCTGAAGGAGCAGATCAAGCTGGGCATCGCGGACCCGGGACCCGACGGCATGACGCCGCGCGAGACCTTCGCGGTGGTGACGCGCGAGGCGCACGGCCTGGTCGCGGACCAGTACCGGCTGCTGAACGAAGTGCTGCTGCCGCAGCTCGCGGAGGCCGGCGTGCGCTTCCTGCGCCGCGACGCCTGGACCGGGGCGCAGCGCGCCTGGCTGCACGAGTACTTCACGCGCGAGCTGCTGCCGGTGCTGACGCCCATCGGGCTCGACCCAGCGCATCCGTTCCCGCGCCTGTTCAACAAGAGCCTGAACCTCATCGTCGAGCTCGAGGGCCGCGACGCCTTCGGCCGCAGCTCGCGCGTGGCGATCGTGCAGGCGCCGCGCGTGCTGCCGCGCGTGATCCGCCTGCCGCCCGGCGTCGCCGACGGCGAGTCCGAGTTCGTGTTCCTGAGCTCGGTGCTGCACGCGCACGTGGACGAGCTGTTCGCCGGCATGAGCGTCAAGGGCGTCTACCAGTTCCGCGTCACGCGCAACTCCGACCTGTTCGTGGACGAGGAGGAGATCAAGAACCTGCGCATCGCGCTGCAGGGCGAGCTGCTGCAGCGGCACTTCGGCGACGCGGTGCGCCTCGAGGTCGTGGACCGGTGCTCGCCGGCGATGGTGGATTTCCTGCTGCTGCAGTTCGGCCTCGACGAGCAGGACCTCTACCGGGTGGGCGGGCCGGTGAACCTGCACCGGCTGCGCGAGGTGCTGTCCCAGGTGGAGAGGCCGGACCTGCGCTACCCGCCGTTCACGCCCTCGGTGCCGGCGGCGCTCGAGATGGGCGATGACGACCTGTTCCAGACCATCTCCCGCCAGGACATCCTGCTGCACCACCCGTACCAGTCGTTCACGCCGGTGCTGGACTTCATCCGCGCCAGCGCCACCGACCCGAAGGTCGTGGCGATCAAGCAGACCGTGTACCGGACCGGCGCGGACTCGGAACTCATGCAGGTCCTGATCGACGCGGCGCGCGCCGGCAAGGAGGTGACCGTCATCGTGGAGCTGCTGGCGCGCTTCGACGAGGAAGCCAACCTCAACTGGGCGGCGAAACTCGAGGAGGTCGGCGCGCACGTCGTGTACGGCGTCGTCGGCCACAAGACGCACGCCAAGATGGCGCTGATGGTGCGCCGCGAGTCGGGGCCCGACGGCTCGGTGCTCAAGCGCTACGCCCACCTCGGCACCGGGAACTACCACACGGCGACGGCGCGGCAGTACACCGACTTCGGGCTGCTGACGGCCGACGAGGACGTCTGCCGCGACGTCAACGACGTGTTCAAGCAGCTCACCGGCCTCGGCAAGGCAAGCCGGCTCAAGCACGTGTGGCAGTCGCCGTTCACCCTGCACAAGCGCGTGATCGAGGCGATCCGCAACGAGGCGAAGAATGCGCGCGCCGGCCGGCCGGCGCGCGTCGTCGCCAAGATGAATGCGCTGCTCGAACCGGCGATCATCGCGGAGCTGTACGCGGCCTCGCAGGCCGGCGTGAAGATAGACCTGATCGTGCGCGCGGTCTGCGCGCTCAAGCCGGGCGTCCCCGGCCTGTCCGAGAACATCCGCGTGCGCTCCATCGTCGGGCGCTTCCTCGAGCACACGCGCGTGTTCCTGTTCCACAACGGCGGCGCCGAGGACGTGTGGCTGTCCTCCGCGGACTGGATGGACCGCAACTTCTTCCGCCGCATCGAGCTCTGCTTCCCCGTGCTCGACCGCAAGCTCAAGCGGCGCGTGATCCGCGAGGGGCTCAGGCCCTATCTCGAGGACAACAGCCAGGCCTGGGTCATGGATGCGGAGGGCGGGTTCCGGCGCCTGACCCCCGGCCGCGGCCGCCGCCGCGTCGCACAGGAAGAACTGCTGGAACTGCTCTCCGGCGCGGGCTAACCTGCCCCGTCACTCCGCGCGGGGGGCCGGGCGTGCGGATACTGCGACCGCCATTTCGCTACGCGCACCTCGGGTGGGCGTTCCTCTGGTTCGCCGCCTGCGTCGTCATGGCGCTGATCCCCGGCGGGCACCCGCCGTTGCTGGCATTCGCGCCGTTCGTGATCGCGGGCGGCGTCGCGGGACACCTGCTGCTGGCCGCCGTCGCCTGGCTCGCGGACCGCGGCCGGTTTCGCGCCGGGCTCGCGCCCGACGCGCGCTCCGGCTGGCCGCCGGAGGCGGGGATCCTCGCGCTGCTGCTGGGCGGCGTCGCGGTCTTCGCCACCGTGATTGCGGTCGGCGAGCTGGGGATGATCCGCAACCGCCTGCTCGAATGGGCGGTGCTCGCGCTCATTGCGGCGGCGCACCTGGCCGCATTCCTCGCGTTGATGTTGCGTCATCGCAGCGCGCGCTGGCTGGCGGCAGCGGTCGCGGCCGGCTGGGGCATCGCACTTGCATTGCAGCTGCGCGAAGCGCGCGGGCCGGGCGAACTCGTGTTCGCCGGCGTGCTGATCGCGGCGCTCGCGGCGATCGCGGGCTGGGCGCTGCGCTCGCGGCGGCTGGCGGCCTTCCTCGCCTGATTCAGGGCGCGACGCTTCTGAACACGCCCTCGCGCCGCGGGTCCGCGGCGCCTTCCGTCCTGCCGTCCGGGTGCAGCACGATGCCGTGCAGGCCGGATTCCTCGCCGCGGCCGGGCTTCACCGTGATGCCGCGCGCAGCGAGGCCCTCGAGCACCGCGGGCGCGAACTTCGCGGCCTCGCCGTTGAAGTCCGCGCCGCGCGCGACCAGGTTCGGCAGGTCGATCGCCTGCTGCAGCGGCAGCTTCCAGGCCAGCAGTCCCACCAGCGCCTTGGCGTTGTAGGCGAGGATCGCGCTGCCGCCCGGCGAGCCGAGCGCCGCGATCACGCGGCCGTCGCGGTCCAGCACCATCGCCGGCGACATGGACGAGCGCGGGCGCTTGCCCGGCGCGACCGCGTTCGCCGCTGCGTCGCCGGCGGGCGTGAGCGGATTGAAGGAAAAATCCGTGAGCTGGTTGTTGAGGAAGAAACCGGACACGGCCCTGCCAGATCCGAACAAGGACTCGACGGTGGTGGT
>DATBMQ010000247.1:0-1773 GCA_036554765.1 Steroidobacteraceae bacterium
CATCGGCGGGCGCAGCTACGGCGGCATCCTGACGAATGCGGTCATCGCGCGCGACGGCCGCTTCAAGGCCGCGGTCAGCGGCGCGGGATCCGCAAATGCAACCGCCCTGTACGGCCACGACCAGTACACGCGCGAAGTCGAACTGGAGCTCGGCCTGCCGTGGCGCGACCGCGAGATCTACGACCGCAACAGCTTCGCGTTCCTGAACGCCGACCGCATCCGGACGCCGACGCTCTTCTACTGCGAGGAACTCGACCTCAACGTGCCCTGCCACGGCAGCGAGCAGATGTACCAGGCGCTGCGCTCGCTCGGCGTGCCGACACAGCTCGTGATCTACCCGGACGAGTGGCACCCGGTCACGGTGCCCTCGTACCTGCGCGACCGCATACAGCGGCACCTCGACTGGTACGGGCGCTACCTGGGTGGCGACCAGCGGTTGTAGCGCTTCAGCAGCTCGACCAGCCGCTCGTGCGGCAGCGCGATCGCGTAATGCCCGTCCCGGCCGTGCATGTCTTTCGCTGCGACCAGCGCGTTGACGATCGCCTCCTCCGTCGCCTGCACAGTGGCCGCAAACAGCGGATCGAGCGCGCCGTTGGCGAGGAAGTCCGCGGCGGCGTACGCATCGCCCGCGATCGCCTGTGCATTCGCGGTGGAGAACGCGACGAAAATGTCGCCCGAGCCGTTGCCCGCGATCGAGCCCATGCGCGCGAGGCCCATGCCCGCGCGGCGCGCGATACGCTTCAGCTGGTGCGGCAGCAGCGGCGCGTCGGTCGCCACCACGATGATGATCGAGCCCGTTTCCTCGGTCTGGTCCTGGTAGGCGCGATGCTCGCGGATGTGCTCGCCGACCGGCACGCCCGCGATGCGCAGCGTCTCGCGCAGGCCGTAATTCGCCTGCACCAGGACGCCGACTGTCTGCGCGCGGCCCGCGACCGTCACGCGCCGCGACGCGGTGCCGATGCCGCCCTTGAACTCGTGGCAGATCATGCCGGTGCCACCGCCAACGTTGCCCTCGGCGACCGGACCGCCCGCGGCGGACTCGATCGCGGCGATCGCGTGCTCGGGCTTCACGTGGAAGCCGTTGACGTCGTTCAGGTGCCCGTCCCAGGTCTCCGCGACCATGGGCAGGGACCACCAGTAGCCGTCGGCGCCGGCATCGCCCTGGCGCACGCGCCAGGCGATGACCGCGTCGCGCACCACGCCGACGCTGTGCGTGTTGGTGATCATCACCGGCCCGTCCAGCTCGCCGGATTCCTCCAGCCAGGTGGTTCCCGTCATCTCGCCGTTGCCGTTCAGCGAGTGCCAGCCGCCGAACACGGGCATCGTGAGGCTGTCGCGCCCGCGCGGCAGGATGGCGGTGACGCCGGTGCGCACCTTGCGCCCGTCGGGCAGGTCCTCGATGAGCGTCGTGTGCCCGACCGTCACGCCGGCGACGTCGGTGATGGCATTGAGCGGCCCCGGCTCGCCGTCGAAAGGCACGCCGAGATCGCGCGCGCGCGGTCCCGCCATGCAGGCGGCTGTCGCAAACACCATCAATAATGTCAGGATGCTCTTCATGACGGGGAGTCCCGTGGTGACCGAAAGTCCGGCGCTGGCGTTGCCGCCCGCGTACTACCTGGGCGCCGACATGCTAGCGCAGGACCGGCGCTCCGTGCTGGCGCGCGGCTGGCAACTCGCGGCGCACGCGTCCGACCTCGCCGGCAGCGGCGACCACGTCGTCACGGCCGTCGCCGACGTGCCGGTGCTGCTCGTGCGCGGCGACGACGGCGTGCT
>DATBMQ010000262.1:0-4172 GCA_036554765.1 Steroidobacteraceae bacterium
GGATTCTCGAGCGCGGCGGCGAGCCGCAGGGAGGCGCCGCGCATCAGGTAGATCCGTGCCTCGGCCTGGTCGGCGACGACGACGCAGGTGGGGGATCCGGTATTCATGGGCATCGAGGAAGACTAGCATCATCCTGCCAACCCACCATGACGGAAAATGCTGAGCATTGGCGGCTGTCGGTCGCCCCGATGATGGACTGGACGGACCGGCACTGCCGGTACTTCCTGCGCCTGTTCTCGCCGCGCGTCCGCCTCTACACCGAGATGATCGTGGCGAAGGCGATCCTGCGCGGCGACCGCCAGCGGCTGCTGGCCTTCCATGCCGCGGAGCACCCGGTGGCGCTGCAACTCGGCGGTTCCGACCCGGAGGAACTCGCCCGGGCCGCCGCGATCGGCGAGTCGTTCGGCTACGACGAGGTCAACCTCAACGTCGGCTGCCCCAGCGACCGCGTGCAGAGCGCGACCTTCGGCGCCTGCCTGATGGCGCGGCCCGGCCTCGTGGCGGACTGCGTGCGCGCCATGCGCGCGGCGGTGCGGGTGCCGGTGACGGTCAAGTGCCGCACCGGCATCGACGACCGCGACGACTGGGCGTTCCTGCACGATTTCATCGCCGGGGTCGAAGCAGCCGGCTGCGGCACCGTGATCGTGCACGCGCGCAAGGCGATCCTGCGGGGTCTCTCGCCGAAGGAGAACCGCGAGGTGCCGCCGCTCGACTATGCCCGCGCCTGGCAGGTCAAGCAGGAGTTCCCGGCGCTCACCGTGGTCGTGAATGGCGGCCTGCGCACCGTGCCGCAGGTCGCCGAGCAGCTCGCGCACGCGGACGGCGCCATGCTGGGACGCGAGGCCTACCACAATCCCTATCTGCTCTCGGCGCTGCACCGCGCCGTGTTCGACCCGGCTTTCGAGATGCCAGACGCAGGCCGCATCGTGGACGCGATGCGCGATTACGCGGCGGCACAGCTCGCCGCCGGCGTACCGCTGCGCGCCGTGACGCGCCACATGCTCGGATTCTTCAGCGGGCGCGCCGGCGCGCGGGCGTGGAGGAGGACCCTCAGCGAGGGCGTGGCGCGTCCTGGCGCGACGCCGGCGCTGCTCGAGGCGGCGCTGCGCGCGGCTACGGCGAGTCCATGAACCGGCGCATGTGCAAGGGGCCGGTGTCGCCGTCTGCGCCCAGCAGCTCGTAGAGCGGATCCGGATCGAGCCAGCCCGGTACGGGCCGCATGCCGAACGATTCGCGCGCGCTGGACCAGGGCCAGTCCGCGGGCTGCCGGCACAGGCGGGCGCGCACCGGTGCGAGCAGCGCATGCCGCGCGACTTCCAGCAGGTAGACGTCGGGTCGCACGATCGTGGAGAGCCAATGCCCGTGCTGCAGCCGGTGGCCGATGAGTTCGTGCGTGGCGAGCGTGATCGCGCCCGGCGCGCCCGCGAGCACCAGGTGCAGGCACCGATCGGTCACGCACCACACGAGGCAGCGCAACCGATGCCGCGTGCAGCTCTCGGCGAGTTGCCGCGCCGTGGCGGCGCGCGCGGCGGTGTCGCCGTACAAGGGCCTGCGGCTGCGCGACTGTGCGACCACGTGGCGCAGCATCCGGCCGGCGGCGGTCTCGATGGAGAGGGCCATTCCCGCCTCCCTGCGGAATGTGGCCCGAGCATGGCAGCGTCATGCTTTGGCTGCCCAACCAGTTTCCTGCCTATAATCCAAATTATGTCACTCCGCACCGGGCGCCGGCCGCATGGCCGCTGAGCAGGAACTCGCGATCCTCTTTGCCGACGTCGTCGGCAGCACCCGGCTGTTCGAGGTGCTGGGCGACGTGGTCGCGCGCGACAAGGTGCAGGCCTGCGTCGAGATCATGCGCCGCGCCACGGAGCAGCATGCCGGCACGGTCGTCAAGACCATGGGCGACGAGATCATGGCGATCTTCAACGATTGCGACGCGGCCGTGGACGCCGCGGTCGAGATGCAGGCGGCCATCTCCGGCCATCCGGACCTGGAAGTCGAAGGCCAGCACATCATGATCCGCATTGGCTGCCACTTCGGGCCGGTCGTGCAGGAGACGCGCGACGTGTTCGGCGCCGCGGTGCACACGGCGAACCGCATGACCAGCCAGGCGAAGGCCGGGCAGATCATCATCACCGACTCGATCTACGGGCGGCTGTCGGAAGAGTGGCGTGCGATCGCGCGCCAGGTGGATGTCGCGGTGCCGCGCGGGCAGCATGGCGAAGTCACGATCTACGAACTGCTCTGGCAGCACGGCGAGACCACCAGCATGCTGCCGTCGATCGCCACGATCACCGACGAGAAGAAGCCATTCCGTATCCGCCTGCGTTACCTCGGCACCGAGATCGTGCTCGACAATCGCGAGCGCACCTATGCCACGCTCGGCCGCGGCCAGGACAACGACCTGGTGATCAAGGGCAACCTGGTCTCGCGCCTGCACGCGCGCATCGAGGCCGCCAAGAACCGGTTCATGCTGGTGGACCAGAGCACCAACGGCTCGTTCGTGCAGGGCAAGGGCGGCGACGATGCCTTCGTGCGCCGCGACGCGATCCCGCTCAAGGGCGAGGGCGTCATCGGGCTCGGCCGCGTGCCGGAGCCGCAGTCCTACCACACCGTCGAATTCACCTGCGAAGAAGGCTGACCTGAAAAAGGTGCCTGACACTTTTTTGGCGGTGCCAAAAAGGTGTCAGGCACCTTTTTCAGGCGAGGCGGGATTCGAGGCTGCGGATTTCGCGGCGCAGGCGCTCGGGCAGACGCGGCCCGAACTCGTCGAAGTACTTCTCGACGCCGGCGATCTCCTGGCGCCAGGCGGCGCGGTCCACGGCCAGCAGCTCGTCCATCGTACCCGCGGGCAGGTCGAGGCCCGTGACATCGATGCCGTCCGCCTGCGGCACGGTGCCGATCGGCGTTTCGACGCCTGAGGCCTTGCTCTTGCAGCGGTCGATGATCCAGGCCAGCACGCGCAGGTTTTCGCCGTACCCGGGCCACAGGAACCTTCCGGCGGAGTCGCGCCGGAACCAGTTGACCTGGAAGATTCCCGGCAGCTTAGGCACGCGGTCGCCCATCGTGAACCAGTGCTGCCAGTAGTCGCCGAAGTTGTAGCCGGCGAAGGGCTTCATCGCCATCGGGTCGCGGCGCACCACGCCCACGTCGCCGGTGGCCGCGGCCGTCGTCTCCGAAGCCATGGCGGCGCCGACCAGCACGCCATGGCTCCAGTCACGGGCCTGGAACACCAGCGGCGCCAGGGTGCGGCGGCGGCCGCCGAACACGATGGCCGTGATCGGCACGCCTTCCGGCGCGTCGGCCCGCGGTGAATAGATCGGATTCTGGCGGGCCGAGACCGTGAAGCGCGAATTGGGGTGCGCCGCCGGACCGCGCGCCGCATCGAATGGCCGTCCCTGCCAGTCGTACGCCGGCTCGCCGTCTTCCAGGCCCTCCCACCAGGGCTGCCGGCCCGCGGTCATCGCCACGTTCGTGAAGATCGTGTCGCGACGGATCATCTCGTAGGCGTGACGGTTGGTCTTCGCATTGGTGCCGGGCACCACGCCGAAATAGCCCGCCTCGGGATTGATGGCCCACAGCCGCCCGTCCGGGCCCGGGTGGAGCCAGCCGATGTCGTCGCCGACCGTCCAGACCTTCCAGCCGGGCATCGCTGCGGGCGGCACCAGCATCGCGAGATTCGTCTTGCCGCAGGCCGACGGGAAGGCACAGGCGAGGTAGTGGACCTCCCCGGCGGGATTCTCGATGCCGACGATCATCATGTGCTCGGCGAGCCAGCCTTCCTCGCGCGCCTGCCAGCTGGCGATGCGCAGCGCATGGCACTTCTTGCCGAGCAACGCGTTGCCGCCGTAGCCGGAGCCGTAGCTCTGGATCTCGAGCTGCTCCGGGAAGTGCATGATGAACCGGCGCTCCGGGTCGAGTTCGCCGACCGAGTGCAGGCCGCGCACGAAGGTCCCCTCGCCGGCGATGCGCGCGAGCGCCGCATCGCCCATGCGGGTCATGAGGCGCATATTGGCGGCGACGTAGGCGCTGTCGGTGATCTCGACGCCGCAGCGCGAATAGGGCGAGTCGATCGGCCCCATGCAGTAGGGCACCACGTACATCGTGCGCCCGCGCATGCAGCCCTCGAACAGCGCGTCCATCTTCCGGCGCGCTTCCGCGGGCGCCATCCAGTG
>DATBMQ010000218.1:0-6770 GCA_036554765.1 Steroidobacteraceae bacterium
CAGCGGCAACGTGGCGGAGCCCGCCTTCAGTCCCATTGCGCCGGGCAGCGGCGAGATGAGGATGCCGCCGGTCTCGGTCTGCCACCAGGTGTCGACGACCGGGCAGCGGCTGTCGCCGACCACGCGGTAATACCACTCCCAGGCTTCCGGGTTGATCGGCTCGCCGACGGTGCCGAGCAGGCGCAGCGAGGCGCGCGAGGCCGCCTTGACCGGGGCGTCGCCGTCGCGCATCAGCGCGCGGATCGCGGTCGGCGCCGTGTAGAAGATGTTGACCTTGTGCTTGTCCACGACGCGCCAGAAGCGCGACGTGTCGGGATGGTTCGGCACGCCTTCGAACATGAGGCTGGTGGCGCCGTTGGAGAGCGGCCCGTACACGATGTAGCTGTGGCCCGTGACCCAGCCAACGTCCGCGGTGCACCAGAAGACGTCGTCCTCCTTGTAGTCGAAGACGCAGGAGAACGTGAAGTTCACGTACACGAGGTAGCCGCCGCCGGTATGCAGCACGCCCTTCGGCTTGCCGGTGGAGCCGGAGGTGTAGAGGATGAAGAGCGGGTCTTCCGCGTTCATGCGCTCCGGTTCGCACGCCGCCGGCTGCTGCGCGGTGATCTCCTCGTAGCGCAGGTCGCGGCCGGCGACCCAGTTCACCGGTGCGCCCGTGCGCCGCACGACGACGACGTGCTTCACGGGGAGGCCGCGCGAAGCGATGGCCTCGTCCACGTTCGCCTTGAGCGGGATCTTCTTCCCGCCGCGCAGGCCCTCGTCGGCCGTGATCACGAATCCCGACTCGCAGTCGTGGATGCGCCCGGCGAGCGACTCCGGCGAGAAGCCGCCGAATACCACCGAGTGGATCGCGCCGATGCGCGCGCAGGCGAGCATCGCCACCACCGCCTCGGGGATCATCGGCATGTAGATCGTGACGCGGTCGCCCTTCGAGACGCCCGCCGCCCGCAGCGCGTTGCCGAAGCGGCACACCTGCTCGTACAGCTCGCGGTAGGTCACCGTGCGCGAGACGCCCGGATCGTCGCCCTCGAACAGCAGCGCGGCCTTGCCGCCGCGCTGCGCAAGCTGGCGGTCGAGGCAGTTGACGGAAACGTTGAGTTCGCCGTCCTCGTACCAGCGCACGCGGAAGCCGTCCGGGTCGAAGGAGGTGTCCTTGATCCGCGTCGGGAAACGCATCCATTCGATGCGCTTCGCGATGCGCGCCCAGAACCCCGCCGGATCCTGCACCGACTCCCGGTACATGGACTCGTAGTCGGCCAGCCGGACGTTCGCCTGCGCCGCGAACGCCGCCGGAACCGGGTGCTTGTGAACGATCATTCGGCCCCCGCCTGCCCGCCAGTCACGGGACTCATTCTAGCGAGCGGGGAGCCGATTGACGCAGATCAAGGCGGCCTGCGCGGCGGGGCGGGATCATGCCGATGCGTCAAAGGGTCTTTCCGATGAAGCGTCTGCTGCCATTGCTGGTCCTGCTCCCGCCGGCCGCCGCCGGCGAAGGCCTCGGGAGCCTGGTCGAGGACGGCAAGGCCGGCCTCGAGCTGCGCTACCGCTACGAGAGCGTCGAGCAGGACGACAGGCCGCTGACGGCCGGCGCCCACACGCTGCGCCTGCGGCTCAACCTGGCCTCGGGCAGCGTGAATGGCTTCTCGGCGTTCGCCGAGTTCGACCACCTGCAGGCCATCGGCGGCGAGCATCACGACGACACGCGCAATGGCCTGGTCAACTACCCCATCGTCGCGGATCCCGAGGGCACGGACCTGAACCAGGCGTACCTGCAGTATGCGGGCCCCGGCAACACGACCCTGCGGCTCGGCCGCCAGCGCATCTCGCTCGACAACGAACGCTTCGTCGGCGCGGTCGGCTGGCGCCAGAACGAGCAGACATTCGACGCGTTCCGGGCCGAGACCAGGGCGATCCCGGGCACGGTCCTGAACTACGCCTACATCGACCGCGTGCAGCGCGTGTTCGGGCCGGACCCCGGTTCGCCGCCCGCGTACTTCGACGGCTCGAGCCACGTGCTGACGGCGAAGCTCACGTCGCTGCCGCTGGGCGCGCTGTCGTTCTACGGCCTGCACCTCGATTTCGACAATGCGCCACAGTCGTCCTCCGCGACCTGGGGCGCACGCTACGACGGCAGCCAAAAGGTCAGCGAGAACTGGATCTTCGCGTGGGCGCTCGACTACGCCCGCCAGGAAGATGCCGGCGCCAATGCGGCCCGGATCGATGCGTACTACAACCTCCTTGAGTTGGCACTGAAAACCTCGTCGGCCGGCTTCACCGCCGGCCGCGAGGTCCTTTCCGGGGAGCAGGGTTCGTTCACCGCGGCCACCAATCCGGCATTCCAGACGCCGCTGGCGACGCTGCACAAGTGGCAGGGCTGGGCGGACAAGTTCCTGACGACGCCCGCGGCCGGCATCGAGGACCTCTATTTCGGCGCCAGCGTCAGGTTCCGGGGCTGGACCGGCCAGGCCGTGTGGCACGACTTCTCGGCCGAGGCGACCGGCGCAGACTACGGCAGCGAGCTCGATCTCTCGGTCGCGCGCAGGTTCGCCGACCGCTACGAACTGCTCGTCAAGTACGCGGACTACTCCGCGGACGGGCTGTTCACCGACACGGAGAAGTTCTGGCTCCAGCTCGCGGCGTCTTTCTAGACGTCCGCTTCCGCGAAGGTGTCGCAGGCCGCAGTGGTGCCGGCTTCGAACCCGCGCTTGAACCAGTTCACCCGCTGCGTCGCGCTGCCGTGCGTGAACGAATCCGGCACGACCGCGCGGCCGGCATTGCGCTGCAGCGTGTCGTCGCCGATTGCGCTCGCCGCGTTCAGGGCTTCCTCCGCATCGCCCGGCTCCAGCACGCCCGCGGCCTCGGCATGCCGCGCCCAGAGGCCTGCGTAGCAGTCGGCCTGCAGTTCGAGGCGCACCGAGAGCTGGTTGCCCTCGACCTCGCCGACGCGCCGCCGCAGCTCCTGCACGCGCCTCGAGGCGCCGAGCAGGTTCTGCACGTGATGGCCGACCTCGTGCGCGATCACGTAGGCGCGCGCAAAATCGCCGCCGGCGCCCAGCCGGGCGTCGAGCTCGCCGAAGAACGACAGGTCGATGAAAACGCGCTCGTCGGCCGCGCAGTAGAACGGGCCCATTGCCGCCTCGGCAAAGCCGCATCCGGAATCCACTGCGCCGCTGAACAGCACCAGTGTCGGCTCGCGGTACTCCCCGCGCAGCTCCCGGAACACGGCGCCCCAGGCCTGCTCGGTGTCCGCGAGCACCACCGCGACCTGCTCGCGCCACTCGGCCTCGGTCGCGGATTCCACATAGGGTTCCTCGCCCGCCTGTTCCACCTGGGTGGTGCCGACGCCCTGCATCACGACCGAGGGATCGATGCCGAAGTACATCGCCAGCAGCACGAGCGCGACGGTGCCGATGCCGCCGCCAATCACGCCGCGGCCGACGCGCATGCCGCGGCGGTCCTCGATGTTCCCGCTCTGGCGTCTTCCCTGCCAGCGCATGACCAGTCACCCCGCAATGGTGCGCGACGTGGGTATCATGTTACTCCAGCACCATGCAATGGCTCACCAACAGCCTCGAGGCCTGGTTCGGCGACGCCTGGCAGGCGCCGCTGATGGCGGCCGGACGCGTGGCCGTGATTCTGCTGCTCGCCTTGCTGGCGCAGCGTGGCGCGCGCCGCCTGCTGCGCCTGCTGCGCGAGCGCATGGCCGCGGGCATCGACGACGCCGCGCATGTGCGGCGCGTCGAGACGGTATTCCGCGTGCTGCGCTACTTCCTGACCGCGATCGTCGTCCTCATCGCCGGCCTGCTGGTCCTGTCGGAGCTCGGCGTGTCCATCGCGCCCATCCTGGGCGCTGCGGGCATCGTCGGCATCGCGCTGGGTTTCGGGGCGCAGAGCCTGGTGAAGGACTACTTCACGGGTTTTTTCCTGCTGCTCGAGAACCAGGTCGCGCGCGGCGACGTGGTGCGCGTCGCGGACTGCAGCGGACAGGTGGAGGACATCACGCTGCGCTACATCCGGCTGCGCGATTTCGACGGCAACGTGCACTACGTACCGAACGGCCTGGTGACCACGGTGACCAACATGAGCCGCGATTTCGCCTGCGCCGTGATGGACATCGGCGTCGCCTATCGCGAGGACCTCGACGAGGTGTTCATGGTGATGCGGGAGACCGCGGCGGCGATGCAGGAGGACCCGGCCTTCGGCCCGCGCATCCTCGAGCCGCTCGAGATCGCGGGCGTGGACCAGCTGGGCGATTCCGCGGTGATCGTGCGCTGCCGGATCAAGACGCACGTGCTCGAGCAGTGGGCGGTGCGCCGGGAGTACCTCAGGCGCCTGAAGGCGGCCTTCGACGCGCGCGGCATCGAGATTCCCTATCCGCAGCTCACGATCAGTAGAGCGAGTATTCCCGGGCCAGCAGCCAGGTCAGGGTGACCCACATCAGCGCCGTGAGCGGGAGCCCGGCGCGCACGAAGTCCAGGAAGCGATAGCCCGCGGCCGACATGACCATCAGGTTGGTCTGGTAGGCCATCGGCGTCGCATAGCAGAGATTGCAGCCGAACAGCACGGCCAGCACGAATGGCCGCGGATCCACGCCCATGGTCGCCGCCATCGCGATCGCGACCGGCGTGCCGATGATCGCCGCGGCGTTGTTCGAGACGAAGTTCGTGATCACGGTCATCAGCAGCATCAGCGCGGCGAGCATGACGACCGCGGGCACGTATTCGTGCAGCCAGGCCAGCACAGCGCCTGCGCCCGCGATCATGCCGGTCGCCGTCAGCGCCTCGCCGAGCGCGAGGCTCGCGACCACGATCATGACGATCTTCGACGAGAGCGCGTCGGTCGCCTCGCGCCAGCCCAGGCAGCCGGTCAGCAGCATGGCCGCGACGCCCACGGCCGAGGCGAGCACCATCGGCAGCACCCCGGTCGCCGCCATCGCGACCACGCCGGCCATGATCGCGAGCGCGACCGGTGCCCGGCGGGTGTGCGGAAGGACCGCCATGGCATCGAGCATCAGTACACCTGCGGAGGCCCGCAGGGCATCGACCTGGTCCCGATGGCCGCGCACCAGCAGCACATCGCCCGGGCGCAGCAGCGCGTCGTCGGGGTCCACGGGATGCTCGCGCCCGGGCCGGTGGATGCCGATGACGGCGAGCCGGTGCTGGTCCGCGAACTGGCGCGCGTTCGAGGCCGCCCCGGAAAGGTCCGCCTCCGAGGTGATCAGGGCCTGTGCGAAGGTCTGGTCCGGGGCGCCCGGGATCTCGTCCCGCTCGCGCGCATGCAGCCAGGCGCCGAGCACGGCGCCGTACTCGCGCAGGTCCTCCGGAGTGGCGCGGACCAGCAGCCGGTCGCCGGCGTGCAGCAGCACGTCCGGCAGCGGCGCGATCTCGATGCCGCGGCGGACGATCCTGAGCACCCGGAAGCCGCGCACGCGTTTCGCCAGCTGCTGCAGCGCCTTGCCGGCCGCGAATCCGCCCTGGTTCAGCTCGAGCGCGGCATCGAAGGCGAGCGGCGCGCCCTGCGGGCGGCCGCCGGAATCCTTCGGCAGCAGTCGCGGCACCACCAGCCACAGGTAGGGCAGCGCGATGGCGGCCGCGATCACGACGATGTGGGTGAAATCGAACAGCCCGAACGCCGGCACGCCGAGGCTTGCTGCGATGCCGACCACCAGCAGGTTGGTCGAGGTGCCGATAGTCGTCGCCATGCCGCCGATCAGCACCGCATAGTTCATCGGCAGCAGCGTGCGCGAGGCGCTGGTCCCGGTGCGCGCCGCGATCGCGACCAGCACCGGCATCATCAATACGACCACGGGCGTGTCGTTGACGAAGCCGCTGACGGCGAAGCAGAACACCAGGATCAGGACGAACGCGAGCTGCGGCGCGTACGACCACAGGCGCGCGAGCTGACGCACCACCGGCTCGAGCGCGCCGGTCGTGGTGAGCCCGTGGCCGAGCACCATCAGGAAGCAGATCGTCACCAGCGCCGAGTTGCCGAAACCGGCCAGGAACTGCTCGGGCCCGAGCGGCCGGTCGCCGCGCTCATAGGGAAACACGCCGAACAGCAGCATCAGCGCCAGCAGCGCGAGCAGCGCCGTGCTCTGCACCGGAAGCCGTTCCTTCGCAAACAGGTAGAACGTCGCGACCGTGATCGCGAGCACCGCGCCCGCGTGCCAGTCGATCAGCTCGACGAAGCCGAGATCCACGGCAGGTAGTGGTCGACGAAGAAGGCGGTGAACAGCAGCGCGAGGTAGTTGACCGAGTAGCGGAACGTGCGCATCGGAAGATCTGCGCGGTCGCTGCGGCGGAGCATCCAGGCGTAGCGCAGGAACCACGCGTCGAGCACCAGCGCCGCAGCCAGGTAGAAGAGCCCGGACATGCCGGTCAGGAACGGCAGCACCGTGATCACCGTGAGCAGCACGGTGTAGTACCAGATGAACTGCTTGGTGTAGGCGATGCCGTGCGTCACCGGCAGCATGGGGATGCCGACGCGCGCGTACTCGTCGCGGCGCGCGATGGCGAGCGCCCAGAAGTGCGGAGGCGTCCAGGCGAAGATGATCAGGAACAGGAGCAGCGCGTTGGGCTCCACCGCGCCGGTCACCGCGGTCCAGCCGAGCACCGGGGGCGCCGCCGGCGCCGCCCCGCCCGTACTCGGCTGGACCGCGGTCGCGAACCAGCTCGACCCGGCGGCGTTCCTCCTGTTCCTGATCATCTTCGCCTGGACGCCGCCGCACTTCTGGGCGCTCGCCATCGCGCGCCGCGACGAGTACGCGCGCG
>DATBMQ010000284.1:0-3040 GCA_036554765.1 Steroidobacteraceae bacterium
GTCGTAGTCATAGAACTTGCCGGAGTCCCCCGGCCCGAGCTTCGCGATCAGCTTGCGCAGTTCGCCGATGCTCTGCGCGGGCGAGAGCTTGCCGGACGATCCGCCCATGTCGGTGCGCACCCAGCCGGGATGCAGCAGGACGCAGGCGATCCCGCGCGAGGCGAGGTCGAGCGACAGACTTTTCATCACCATGTTCACCGCGGCCTTGGAGCTACGGTAGGGATAGGAGCCGCCGGAAGTGTTGTCGTCGATCGAGCCCATGCGGCTGGTGATGGTCAGGATGAGCTTGCGTTCGCCCCTGGCGACGTTGTCGACCAGGGACTCCACCACGCGGGCGGGACCGAGCGCGTTGACGTCCAGCACCTTCAGCCAGGCCGCATAATCGAGCGAGCCCAGCGTCTTCCCGGCCGGGTTACCGACGCCAGCGTTGTTCAGGAGGATGTCGATGGGCTCGCCCGCGATCGCCATCGCGGCCGCCTTCACGCTCGCGGTGTCCGCGACGTTCATTGCGATGACGCGAATGCGCCCGGCGCTGGCTGCGGCAAGGGCCCGCAGGTCCTTCGCAGCCTGTGGATCCCGGCAGGCGGCGATCACCTGCCAGCCATCCGCGGCGTACTGGCGCGTGAATTCCAGGCCGAGGCCGCGGTTCGCGCCGGTGACCAGGATCGTGGGCATCGGCGAATTATCGCACCGGCCGGCCGGACCTGTAAGATTCCAGCCCGGCCATGCGCGCAATGATCTTCGACCTCGACGGAACGCTAGTGGACACGGTCTACGCGCACGTCTTCGCCTGGCAGCGGGCGTTCGCGGAGAGCGGCCTCGCGATCGACGGCTGGCGCATCCACCGGCGCATCGGCATGAGCGGCGGGCTGTTCGCGCGCGCCGCGGCGCGTGAGCTCGGGCGCGAGATCAATGCCGGACAGGAGGAGGCCCTGCAGCAGCGCCATGGCGAGCTGTACCGGCAATTCCTGCCGGAGCGCCGCCCGCTGCCCGGGGCGGTCGAGCTGCTGCGCACGCTGCGCGACAACGGCGTCGCGTTCGGCATCGCCACCTCCGGCCGGCGCCCGGAGATCGACGCCTCGCTAGCCGCGCTGCGCATCGGCCCGGAAACGGTCGTGATCGAACGGCGCGACGTGGCGCGCGCGAAACCGGAGCCCGACCTGTTCCTCGCCTGCCAGGCGCGGCTCGGCGTCCCCGCGGCCGAGTGCTACGTCGTCGGCGATGCCGTCTGGGACCTGCTGGCGGCCCGCCGCGCGGCCATGCTGAGCGTGGGACTGCTGAGCGGCGGCTACGGCGAGGACGAGCTGCTCACCTCCGGTGCGTTCCGCGTGTACCGCGACACCGCCGAGCTGCATCGCTCGCTCGACGAGCTCGGCCTGCTGCCCTGACCGGATCCGCGCGCGGCCAGCATGCCCCGGCACATCGGCATCGTCGCCTGCTCCGCGGAGGGTGCCGCGCTCTGTTACCGCACCATCTGCATCGAGGGCGCGCAGTACCTCGGCCCGCATGCGCATCCCGAAGTGTCCATGCATACGTTCTCGCTCGCGGACCAGATGCGCTTCGTCGAGGCCGGCGACTACGCGGGCCTCGCCAGCCTGATGCTGCAATCCGCGCGCAAGCTCGCGAACGCCGGCGCGGATTTCCTGATCTGCCCGGACAACACGGTCCACCAGGCCATGCCGTACCTGCTGCCGCACTCGCCGCGGCCGTGGCTGCACATCGCGCAGGTGGTGGCCGAGGAGGCCGCGCGCCGCGGCTACCGCCGCCTCGGCCTGACCGGTACGCGCTGGCTGGTCGAGAGCGAGGTCTATCCCGAGAAGCTCGCCGCGCGCGGACTCGAGTGCCTCCGTCCGGGCGAGGCGGACCGCCTGGAATGCTCGCGCATCATCATGGACGAGCTGGTGTACGGGCAGTTAAAGCCGGCGAGCGTCGCCTATTTCCAGCAGACCATCGAGCGTCTGAAGGCCGCGGGTGCCGAGGCGGTGATCCTCGGCTGCACCGAGATCCCGCTGATCATCGACGATTCGAATGCCGCGCTGCCGACGCTCGACTCGACGCGATTGCTCGCGCGGGCGGCGCTGCGGCGCGCAGTGGAGCCTGAAGCATGAGCGAAGAGCACGGTTCGAAGGCGGCGGAGGCTGCGCTGGCGCGCGCCTACGAAGCGGCGCGGGCGTATCTCAGGGGCGTGCACGAGGCGTCGAATCACGTCGCCGCGACGCAGCCCGAGGTGCGCGCCAGGCTAGGCACCGCGTTGCCCGAGAAAGGCGAACCCTCCGAAGCCATCATCGAGTCGCTGGTCCGTGCGGCCGACGGCGCGCTCGCACCCACGGCCGGCGGGCGTTTCTTCGCCTACGTGATCGGCGGCACGCATCCGGCGGGTGTGGCCGCGGAATTCCTGAACGCCGCCTGGGACGACAAGCCGGGCACGCCGCTGGTCACGCCCTTCGGCTGCGCGGTGGACGGCCTGGTCGGCGAATGGCTGCTGGAACTGCTCGACCTGCCGCGCGAGGCGAGCGTCGGCATCGTCACCGGCGCGAGCATGGGCAACTTCCTCTGCATCGCCGCCGCGCGCCATGCGCTGCTCGAGCGCGTGGGCTGGGACGTCGAGGCGCAGGGGCTGTTCGGCGCGCCGCCGATCAGCGTGATCATCGGCGAGGAAGCGCATCCAACCGTGCACAAGGCGCTGCGATTCGCCGGGCTCGGCGCTAAGCGCGTCGTGTCGATCGAAACCGATGCGCAGGGCAGGATGCGCACCGACCGCGTCGCGGCCGCGCTCGCGGCTGCCGCCGGGCCCACGCTCGTCTGCACCCAGGCCGGCAACATCATGACCGGCGCGATGGACCCCTTTGCCGGGATCGCTCCGCTGTGCCGCGAGCGCGGCGCCTGGCTGCACGTGGACGGCGCCTTCGGGCTGTGGGCGCGCGTGAGCCCCGAGCTCGACCGCGCGATCCAGGGCGTCGAGCTTGCCGACTCCTGGGCGACCGACGCGCACAAGATGCTGAACACGCCCTACGACGCCGGCTTCGGCATCGTGCGCGAC
>DATBMQ010000289.1:0-2924 GCA_036554765.1 Steroidobacteraceae bacterium
GATGTCCCAGACCACGGCCTGGTAATCGGATTCCTTTTCCCACCAGCCGAAGCCGATGCAGCCGCCGCCCGCGGGACCCACGGTGCAGGTGATGCTGCCGCCGCTGTCGGTCTTGCGGGTCGCGCCGTCGACCCAGATCAGGTAGCGCACCCCGCTCTCGGCGATGCGGTCGGCGACCATGTCGCGGTCGAGCAGCCGGGTCACGCCCTCGGGGCGCTGCGGCGCGGTGGACGGCTCGAGCCAGGGAAACATCGAGTCCACGAACTCGTCGTTCGGGCGCACCTGGATGCCGCGCTGCCGGCTCATCTTCTCGCCGACGCAATCCATGAACTCGTCCTCGGCGGTGATGCCCTCGACGTGCGGCTTGGCGAGCAGCACGACGGCCTCGTGCGAGGCGATCGCCGTCGTCATGTTGCGGTCTTCTTCGAGGCGCGCCGTCATGCAGCCCGACAGCAGGACCAGCGCTGCGGCGCCTGCGCCCGCGTGCTGCAAGGGACGGCGATTCAGGGTCGACATGGGGACGACTCCTCGAAGGCTGCGGCGACGAACCGAATCGAGTATACGCCGCGGTCAGAACAGCGCCATCTGGCCTGGCGCACGATTTGGCGGGCGGAAAAGGTCCGTCGAAAGCGGGCTGCTGCGGCCCATCTGGAGGCCATTCCGGCGGCAGGCTTCCTCGAAGCGCCGGCGCAGGAGCGTGGCCCAGGGGCCGTGCCCGCGCATGCGGTGGCCGAAGCGCGGGTCGTTGTCGCGCCCGCCACGCAGCTCGCGGATCCGGTTGCGGACGCGGTTCGCGCGCTCGGGGTAATGCGTTTCCAGCCACTCATAGAAAAGGTCCCTGACTTCTCCCGGCAGGCGCAGCAGCAGGTAGCCCGCCGTCTTCGCACCCGCGCTCGCCGCCGCGGCCAGCACGTCCTCGAGTTCGTGGTCGTTGATGGCCGGCACCACCGGGGCGAACATCACGCCCGTCGGGATTCCGGACGACGACAGCTTCGAGATCGCCGCCAACCGCGCCGCCGGTCCCGAGGCCCGCGGCTCCATGCGCCGCTTCAGGTCGTCGTCCAGCGTAGTGAGACTGACAAACACCCGGACCAGTTGTTCCGCAGCGAGCGTCTTCAGGATGTCCAGGTCCCGCACGACCAGGGCCGACTTGGTCACGATCGTGACCGGGTGGTGCGCCTCGGTGAGCACCTCGAGGATCGAGCGCGTGATGCCCATCTTCTTCTCGAGCGGCTGGTACGGGTCGGTATTGGCACCCAGGTTGATGGGGCTCGGCTTGTAAGCCCGGCGGTTCAGCTCCTGGCGCAGGCGCAAGGCCGCGTCCTGCTTGAAGAAGAGCTTCGTTTCGAAATCGAGGCCGGGCGAAAGATTGACGTAGGCGTGGCTGGGACGCGAGAAACAATAAGCACATCCATGCTCGCATCCACGGTAGGGATTGATGGACTGGTCGAAGGGAATGTCCGGGGAGTTGTTGCGCGTGATGATGGACTGCGCCGGCTCCGGCAGGACCTTCGTCTCGAGCGGCGGGAGGGGTTCGTCGAGGATGCCCCAGCCGTCGTCCACCGGCTCGACCGCGAGCGATTCGAACCGTCCGGCCCGGTTCGATACTGCCCCACGCCCCTTGTGCGCATCCGGCCGCATACTGTATGGATATACAGCTTGCGGCCGGGCCGGTCAAGCGAGCGGCGGCGTCCCCGGGAAACGGTCCATGGCGCGCAGGGCCGGGAACCAGCGCATCCAGAGCCCGGCGATGGCGACGCTCGCGACTCCGCCCACGACGACCGCCGGGATCACGCCCAGCCAGGCCCCGGTCACGCCCGCGCGGAACTCGCCGAGCTCGTTCGAGGCGCCGATGAAAACGGCATTCACCGCGCTCACCCGCCCGCGGATCGCATCCGGCGTCTCGAGCTGCACCAGCAGGTGGCGGATGTAGACGCTCACCATGTCGGCGCCGCCCAGCACCACGAGCGCAAGCAGCGACAGCCAGAAGCTTTCCGACAGGCCGAACACGACGGTCGCGACGCCGAACACCGCGACACCCGCGAACATCGCGCGGCCGACGCGACGCGTGAACGGGCGCAGGGCAAACACCAGCGCGACCAGCGCCGCGCCCACGCCGGGCGCGGCGCGCAGGATCCCGAGCCCGTCAGGACCGATGTCGAGCACGTCGCTCGCGTACGCCGGCAGGAGCGCGGTCGCGCCGCCGAACAGCACGGCGAAGAGATCGAGCGAGACCGCGCCGAGGATGATCTTGCGCCGGTACACGAAGCGCAGTCCCTCGAGCAGCGTGTGCCAGCTGTCCGGCTCGGTGGAAGGCGCCGGCGGCGCGGCGCGCAACCCGACCATCAGCACCACGGCGATGGCGAGCAGCGCCGCGACCGATCCATACACGGCCTCGGGACCGGCGAGGTACACGAGCCCGCCGATCGCGGGTCCGACGATCACCGAGACCTGCCAGGTGCTGGAATGGACCGCGACCGCGCGCGAGAACAGCTCCGGCGGCACCAGGTTCGGCAGCAGCGCCTGCCCCGCCGGCATCGCGAAGGCGCGCGCGGTGCCGAACAGCACCATGACCGCGAACACCGGCCAGGCGACCGCGAGCCCGGAGAGCGTGAATCCCAGCAGCAGCAGCGCGCACACGAATTCCAGCGCGAAACAGGCGACCAGGATGCGCGCCCGGTTCCTGCGGTCCGCCACCTGCCCCGCCGGCAGCACCAGCAGCACGAAGGGCAGGAACTGCGACAGGCCGATCAGGCCGAGGTCGAGCGGGCTCTTCGTGATCGCGTAGATCTGCCAGCCGACCGCGACCGTCTGCATCTGCACCGCGACGGATACGGCGGTGCGCGAGAGCAGGTAGCGCAGGAATCCCGGGTGCGCCATCAGGCGCCCGAGCCCGGCGTTCGCGGATTCGGCGCTCATGCCGC
>DATBMQ010000298.1:0-5445 GCA_036554765.1 Steroidobacteraceae bacterium
GGCTGGCGCAGGTCGCGCGGCACCAGGCCGTAGAGCTGCTCCGCCGGGTAGGCCGGCTCCGCCGGCGCGGCCGGCTCGAGCCAGGCCTGCGGCCGGTAGTTGAGCGCGCCGACGATTTCGCGCGCCATCGCGAGCGCGTGCGCATCGTTGTCGGCGAGGTGGTCCACGACGCCCGAGGTGCGCGCGTGCACGTCGCCGCCGCCTAGCGTCTCCGCGTCCACGACCTCGCCGGTCGCCGCCTTCACCAGCGGCGGGCCGCCGAGGAAGATCGTGCCCTGGTTCTTCACGATGATGGACTCGTCGCACATCGCGGGCACGTAGGCGCCGCCCGCGGTGCAGGAGCCCATCACCACCGCGACCTGCGGGATGCCGGCGGCGGAGAGCCGCGCCTGGTTGTAGAAGATGCGCCCGAAGTGGTCGCGGTCCGGGAACACCTCGTCCTGCAGCGGCAGGAACGCGCCGCCCGAATCCACGAGGTACACGCAGGGCAGCCGGTTCTCGAGTGCGATCTCCTGCGCGCGCAGGTGCTTCTTGACCGTGACGGGATAGTAGGTGCCGCCCTTGACGGTCGCGTCGTTCGCGACCACCACCAGCTCGCGGCCGAGGATGCGGCCGATGCCGGCCACGAGCCCGGCGCCCGGCGCGTCGTCGCCGTACATGCCGCCCGCGGCCAGCGGCGCGATCTCGAGGAAGGGGCTGCCCGGGTCGAGCAGGGCCTCGATGCGGTCGCGCGGCAGGAGCTTTCCCCTCGCGACATGCTTCGCCCGTGCCTCCGCGCCGCCGCCGGTCGCCGCCCGGGCCAGGCGATCGCGCAGGTCGCCGACCAGCCCCGCCATGTGCGCGGCGTTGTCGCGGAAGTCCGCGCCGCCGGCATCCACGCGCGATGCGATGCGCGTCATGGCGTGGTCGCGCGGAACAGTTCGCGCCCGATCAGCATGCGGCGGATCTCGTTGGTGCCGGCGCCGATCTCGTAGAGCTTGGCGTCGCGCAGGATGCGCCCGGCGGGATAGTCGTTGATGTAGCCGTTGCCGCCCAGCATCTGGATCGCCTCCAGCCCCGCCTGCGTGGCGCGCTCCGACGCGACCAGCAGGCATGCCGCCGCATCGTAGCGGGTCGTCCTGCCGGCGTCGCAGGCGCGCGCGACGGCATAGGCATAGGCGCGCGACGCGTTGCAGGCGGCATAGAGGTCGGCGAGCTTGGCCTGCATCAGCTGGAACGTGCCGATCGGCCGTCCGAACTGCTCGCGGTCGTGCAGGTAGGGCACCACCAGGTCGAGCGCCGCGCGCATCAGGCCGAGCGGCCCGCCCGTCAGCACGACGCGCTCGTAGTCGAGGCCCGACATCAGGATTTCCGCGCCGCCGCCCTCGCGGCCGAGCAGGTTTTCCTGCGGCACCAGGCAGTCCTCGAATACCAGCTCGCAGGTATCGGAGCCGCGCATGCCGAACTTGTCCAGTTTCTGCGCGCTCCGGTAGCCGCGCATGCCGCGCTCGACGATGAAGGCGGTGATCCCGGCGGCGCCCGAGCCCGGCGCGATCGACGCGTAGACGACGGCCGTATCGGCCTCCGGCCCGTTCGTGATCCACATCTTGCTGCCATTCAGCAGCCAGCCGCCGTCCCGGCGCTCGGCGCGCGTGCGCATCGAGACGACGTCGGAACCCGAGCCGGGCTCGCTCATCGCGAGCGCGCCCACGTCCTCGCCGCTCACCAGGCGGGGGAGGTAGCGGCGCCGTTGCGCGTCGTTGCCGAAGCGGCGCAGCTGGTTCACGCAAAGGTTGGAATGCGCGCCGTACGAGAGTCCGATCGAGCCCGAGACGCGGCTGATCTCCTCCATCGCGACGACGTGCTCGAGATAGCCGAAGCCGAGCCCGCCGTACTCCTCGGGAACGGTCATGCCGAGCAGACCCATCGCGCCCATCTCGGGCCAGAGCTCGCGCGGGAAGCGGTTGCTGCGGTCGATCTCGTCCGCCTGCGGCGCAATGCGCCGCAACGCGAACTCGCGCACGGCCTGGCGCAGTTCGTCCACCCGTTCGCCGAGCTGGAAATCGAAATCGACCTGGAACATGCCCCGACCCCTGGTTGCGCCGGTCTTGCCTTGCGAATGATATTGTCCGACAATCAGACAGGCAAGTCCATGTTGTGAAAGGGTGACCCATGTTCGAACCCTTGGGATACGCGCCGGCCTATCTGCGGGTCTCCGAGGAGATCCGCGGCCGCATCCTGCGCCGGGAGCTCACCGAGGGTGAGGCGCTGCCGACCGAGACCGAGCTCGCCCGTCAGTTCGAGGTCAACCGTTCGACCGTGCGCGAGGCGCTGCGCAAGCTCGAGAGTGCCGGGCTGCTCGGTCGTCGCCGCGGCGGCAAGCGCCTGTACGTCACCCGTCCCACGCGCGAAGCCGTGGGCGGCGGCCTGTCGCAGGCGCTGGCCTTGCACCGGGCGCGGGTCGTGGACGTCTGGGAGGCCCTGCAGGCGGTGCAGCCGGGCATCGCCGCGGCGGCCGCGCTGCGTCGCGACGAGGCGGCGCTCGACAGGCTCGAGGCGGTGGCGCAGCGCTTCGCCGCGAGCCAGGGCGATCGCGCACAGGCGGTGGCGGACGTCGCCGGGTTCTTCGACGCACTCGGCGAGGCGAGCGGCAACCCGGTGTTCGTGCTGCTCAACGAGCCGCTGCTGCGGCTGCTGAAGCCGAGCCTCGCCATCATCATCGACCGCGTGCCGCAGGCACGCTCGCGCATCGAGGCGGCGCAGGCGCAGGTGGTGGCGGCCGTGCGGGCGCGCGATGCGGCGACGGCCTCCGACTGGATGGCGCGCCACGTGCGGGATTTCCGCCGCGGCTACGAGGTCGCGGGCATCGCGCTCTCGACCGGGGTCGGCGAATCCCCCGATGCCGCGGTCAGCTGAGCTCGAGCGCGACCGCGGTCGCCTCGCCGCCGCCGATGCAGAGCGCGGCGACGCCGCGCCGGCCGCCGCGGCGCCTGAGCGCGTGGATCAGCGTCGCCAGGATGCGGGCGCCGGTCGCCCCGATCGGATGGCCGAGCGCGCAGGCTCCGCCGTGGACGTTGACCTTGTCGTGCGCGATGCCGATGTCCTTCATGGCGGCCATCGCGACCACCGCGAAGGCCTCGTTGATCTCGTACAGGTCCACGTCGCCGGCCTTCCAGCCGGCCATCTTCAGGACCTTCGCGATCGCGCCGCCCGGCGCCGTCGTGAACCATTCCGGCTCGTGCGCGTGACTGGCGTGCGCGACGATGCGCGCGACGGGGGCCAGCCTGGCGCCCGCGGCCGCCTCCTCGCGGGCGAGCACGAGCGCGGCGGCGCCGTCGGAGATGGAGGAGGAACTCGCCGCGGTGACCGTGCCGTCCTTGCCGAAAGCCGGCTTCAGGCTCGGGATCTTCTCGATCGATACGGTGAAGGGCGTCTCGTCGCGGGCGATGACGCGCTCGCCCTTGCGGTCGGTGATCGTGACCGGCGTGACCTCGGACTCGAAGGCGCCGGACTCGACGGCGGCCACCGCACGACGCACCGATTCGGCCGCGAACGCGTCCTGGTCGGCGCGCGTAAAACCGTATTTCGCGGCGGTTGCGTCGGCGAAGCAGCCCATGAGCTTGCCGTCCCAGGGGCTCTGCAGGCCGTCGTAGAACATGTGGTCGATGATCTCGCCGTGGCCCATGCGGTACCCGGCGCGCGCCTTGGGCAGCAGGTAGGGCGCATTGGTCATGGATTCGAGGCCGCCCGCGACGATGAAATCGGCGCCGCCCGCGGCCAGCTGGTCGGCGGCGAACATCACGGCCCTCATGCCCGAGCCGCACATCTTGTTGACCGTGGTCGCCGGCACGGACTTCGGCAGCCCGCCGGCGAGCGCCGCCTGGCGCGCCGGCGCCTGGCCCTGGCCGGCGGGGAGCACGCAACCCATGATGGCCTCGTTGACCCGGTCGGGCGTCACGCCGGAATCCGCGACGGCGGCCCGGATCGCCGCGGCGCCGAGGGCGTGGCCCGCGAGCGGGGTCAGTACACCGAGCATCGCGCCGATGGGCGTGCGCCGGGCCGAGAGGATGAGGACGGTATTCTTTGCCATAGCCCGGCATTTTGCCCTGCAAAACGGCGCTTGTCTCCCGGTGCCCGGGGAGGGCCCGGTGTGAGCGGCTACACTGTCGAATCCCGCGGGAGGAATGCATGAGCAGCCCGGCCGAACGCATCGCCAAGGACGCCCTGCCGGCCCGCGGGCCGCTGCGCTTCGTGAGCGCGGCCTCGCTCTTCGACGGCCACGACGCGGCCATCAACATCATCCGCCGCATCCTGCAGGCGCACGGCGCCGAGGTGATCCACCTCGGCCACAACCGCAGCGTCGCCGACATCGTCCGCGCGGCCATCCAGGAAGATGCCGACGGCGTCGCCGTCAGCAGCTACCAGGGCGGGCACAACGAGTACTTCCGCTACATGGTGGACATGCTGCGCGAGCGCGGCGCGGGTCACGTGAAGGTGGTGGTCGGCGGCGGCGGCACGATCGCGCCGCACGAGGTGGAGGAACTCGAGGCCTACGGCGTCGAGAAGATCTACACGCCGGATGACGGCCTGCGCCTCGGCCTCGACGGCATGATCGACGACGTGTTCCGCCGCGTGCTGGCGGTGCCGCGCCCGGCCTGGGACGGCGGTCCGCTGTCGGCGGACGACCCGGTGGGCCTCGCGCGCGCGATCACCGCGCTCGAACTCGGCACGGACGAGGACATCGTCGCGCGGGTGCGCAAGGAAGCGGTGAAGACGCTCAATCGCCCGCCGGTGCTCGGCATCACGGGCACGGGCGGCGCCGGCAAGTCGTCGCTGACCGACGAGATCCTGAACCGCATCGTGCGCTTCTTCCCGGACCGCCGCGTCGCGGTCGTGGCGATGGATCCGACGCGACGCCGCACCGGCGGCGCGCTGCTCGGCGACCGCATCCGCATGAATGCGCTCGCGAACGAGCAGCTGTTCATGCGCTCGCTGGCGACCCGGCGGCAGCACCTGGCAACCGCCGCCGTGCTCGCCGACACCGTGCAGCTGCTGAAATCGGCCGGCTTCGACCTGGTCGTGGTCGAGACGGCGGGCATCGGCCAGAGCGATTCCGAGATCGTCGACCTGGCCGACCTCTCGATGTACGTGATGACCGCCGAGTACGGCGCGGCCAGCCAGCTCGAGAAGATCGACATGCTGGATTTCGCCGACTTCATCGTGCTCAACAAGTTCGAGAAGCGCGGCGCCGAGGATGCGCTGCGGGACGTGCGCAAGCAGGTCGCCCGCAACCGCAAGCTGTTCAAGACGCCGCCCGAGGAGCTGCCGGTCTACCCGACCATCGCCAGCCAGTTCAACGACGCCGGGGTGAATGCGCTGTTCGCCTCGCTGTGCACGCGCCTGCACGGGCAGTGGGGACGGCTGCGGCCCTGGGAACCGCAGGGGCTCGCGCCGGTCGGCCTGCCC
>DATBMQ010000032.1:0-5241 GCA_036554765.1 Steroidobacteraceae bacterium
CGCCGACTGCATCCGCGACGCGGGCCTGCCGGCCGGTGTGTTCAACTACATCGCCGGGTCCGGCGCGGCCGCCGGCGAGCAGCTCGTGCACGATGCGCGCACTGCCGGCATGACGTTCACCGGCTCGGTCGCGGTCGGCCGCTCGATCATGGCGGCGATGGCGGCGGGCCGCTATCCGCGGCCCTGCATCACGGAGATGGGCGGCAAGAATCCCGTGATCGTCACCGAGCGCGCCGACCTCGACCGTGCCGCCAACGGGCTGCTGCGCTCCGCCTACGGCATGGGCGGGCAGAAGTGCTCGGCGGCTTCGCGCCTCTACGTGCACGAGAAGGTCGCCGACGACCTGCTCGCGCGCATCGAGAAGCAGGTGGACGCGATCCGCATCGGCGACCCGACGCTGCGCGAGAACTGGCTCGGGCCGGTCGTGAACGCGCGCGCATACGAGAATTACTCGCGCTTCGTCTCGCAGCTGCGCGCGGGCGGCGCGACGCTGCGCCGCGGAGGCAACCCGCGCAAGGAAGGCGCCCTGGCACGCGGCTACTACGTCGAACCCGTGCTCGCCGAGGCGCCGGCGGAGCATCCGCTGTGGAAGTACGAGATGTTCCTGCCGATCCTCATGGCGCAGCGCTTCCGCTCGCCCGACGACGCGATGCGGCTCGCGAACGACACCGACATGGGCCTCACCGCGGGCTTCTACGGCGCGCCGGACGAGGTCGCCTGGTTCCAGGACAACATCGAGGCCGGCGTCACCTACGCGAACCGCGCGCAGGGCGCGACCACCGGCGCATGGCCGGGATACCAGCCTTTCGGCGGCTGGAAGGGATCGGGCTCCTCCGGCAAGGCGATCGCCTCGGCGTACTACCTGCCGCTCTACCTGCGCGAGCAGTCCCGCACCGTGGTGGACTGAGTGACCCGCCTCCTGCCGCTGCAAGACGCCATCCACGAGTACGTCGCCGACGGCGCCTGCGTCGCGCTCGAGGGCTTCACGCACCTGATCCCGTTCGCCGCGGGTAACGAGATCATCCGCCAGGGCAGGCAGCGGCTGCAGCTCGTGCGCATGACGCCGGACCTCATCTACGACCAGATGATCGGCGCGGGTTGCGCGCGGCGCCTGACCTTCTCCTGGGGCGGCAACCCGGGCGTCGGCTCCGCGCACCGCATCCGCGACGCGGTCGAGCACGGCTGGCCGCGGCCGCTCGAACTGGACGAGCACACGCACGCGGGCATGGCCGCGGCCTATCGCGCGGGCGCCGCGCGGCTGCCATTCGGCATGCTGCGCGGCTACATCGGCACGGATCTGCCGCGGCACAACCCGCGCATCCGCAGTGTCCGCTGCCCCTATACGGGCGAGGAGATCGCCACCGTCCCGGCGATCAACCCGGACGTGACGATCCTGCACGCGCAACGCGCCGATCGGCGCGGCAACGTCTCGATCACCGGCATCACCGGCGCCGCGCGCGAGGCGGCGCTCGCGGCCGCGAAGCTGCTGGTCACGGTCGAGGAGATCGTGGAAGAACTCCCGCCCGCCATGAACGGGATCGTGCTGCCGCACTTCGTCGTCACGGCCGTCTCGCACTGCCCGGGCGGCGCCTGGCCGTCCTACGCGCAGGGGCACTACGCGCGCGACAACGACTTCTACCTGCGCTGGGACGCGATCTCGCGGGACCGTGCGCAGTTCACGGCGTGGATCGACCGGCACGTGCGCGGCACGGCGGATCATCACGCCTTCCTGGCGAGCCTGCGGCGGGCGGCATGACCAGCCCGCGCGCAGCGGTGGGGCGGACGGGACCCCTGCTCGCTCGCTCAGGCCGGCGACCGGATTCGCTCGCTCGCAGGATCCCGTCCGCCATCGACGCGCGCGGGCCGTGGACGCCGCCGGTGCGCGCGAGGTGGCGGGGTGCTCGCGAGCAAACTCGTAAGTTCCGGCGGAGTTTGCGAGCGAGCCGCCCCGCCGGATCCCGCGCGCAGCGGCGGCGCGACCGGCCCCGAGTGCATCGATGACGGCGTATTCGCGCGACGAGATGATGACGATCGCGGCGGCGCGGCTGCTGCAGGACGGCATGGTCTGCTTCGTCGGCATCGGCCTGCCGAGTGCGGCCTGCAACCTCGCGCGCCTGACCCATGCGCCGGGGCTGGTGCTGATCTACGAGTCCGGCACCATCGGCACGCGCCCCTCGGTGCTGCCGCTCTCGATCGGCGATGGTGAGCTGGCGGAAACCGCAGTCTGCGTCGTGCCGCTGCCGGAGATCTTCAGCGACTACCTGCAGGCGGGACGCATCGACGTCGGCTTCCTCGGCGCCGCGCAGATCGACCGCTTCGGCAACCTGAACAGCACCGTGATCGGCGATTACGCGCAACCGCGCACGCGCCTGCCCGGGGCCGGGGGCGCGACCGAGATTGCCGCTCATGCGCGCGAGGTCTTCATCGTCATGAAGGCGACGCCGCGCTCGTTCGTGCGTGAGCTCGACTTCCGGACCAGCGGCGGGCATTTCGACGGGCGCGCCGTGAGCGGCGCGACCGGCAGCGGCCCGACCGTGGTCGTCACCGACGTCGGCGTGCTGCGGCCGCAGGGTCGGGGCAACGAGCTGGCGCTCGTCGCGACCTACCCGGGCATTCCGGTCCAGGAGGCGGTCGCCGCCGCCGGCTGGCCGCTCGCCATTGCATCGAAGCTCGAATCCATCGCGCCTCCGACGGCGGCGGAACTCGGGGCGCTGCGCGCCCTCGAATCCCGCACCGAAGCGGCGCATCGTGAACCCGTGAGGCTGCCCCTATGAACGCCATCCCCAGCGCCGCGAAGAACCCGCACATCAGGACCGAACTGCCGGGGCCGAAGGCGCGCGCGATGATCGAGCGCGACACGAAGGTCGCCTCACCTTCCTACCCGCGCGACTACCCGTTCGTGATCTCGCACGGGCGCGGCGCCGAGGTCTGGGACGTGGACGGCAACCGTTTCCTCGACTTCGCCGCGGGCATCGCGGTCTGCTCGACCGGTCACGCGCATCCCAGGGTGGTCGCCGCCGTGCAGGAAGCGGCCGCGAAGTTCCTGCACATCTCGAGCGACTACTGGCACGAAGGCATGACTGCGCTGGCGGAACGGCTGTCCGCGCTGGTGCCGCTCGGCGAGCCCGGGATGAGCTTCTTCTGCCAGTCCGGCACGGAATCGGTCGAGGGCGCGCTCAAGCTCGCGCGCTACGCGACCGGCCGCGGCCGCATCATCGCCTTCCTCGGCAGCTTCCACGGCCGCACCATGGGCTCGCTCGCGCTCACCTCCAGCAAGTACACGCAGCAGGCCGGTTTCTTCCCGACCATGCCGGGCGTCACGCACGTGCCCTACCCCAACAGCTACCGCCCGCTGTTCGCGGGCAGCGACCAGGGCAAGGCGGTGCTCGACTACATCCGCATGCTGTTCGAGCGCAATGTCCCGGCCCAGGAAGTCGCCGCCATCGTCGTCGAGCCGCTGCAGGGCGAGGGCGGTTACCTCGTGCCGCCGGCCGGTTTCCTCGCGGGGCTGCGCCAGATCTGCGACGAGCACGGAATCCTGCTGGTGTTCGACGAGGTGCAGTCCGGCGTCGGCCGCACCGGGAAGATGTTCTGCGCGGAGCACTCGGGCGTGAAGCCGGACATCATGACGCTCGCCAAGGGCCTGGGCTCCGGCATGCCGATCGGTGCCGTGGTCGCGAAGCAGAGCCTGATGAAGAAGTGGAAGAAGGGCGCGCACGGCAACACCTTCGGCGGCAATCCGCTGTGCTGCGCGGCGGCAAACGTGACGCTCGACCTGGTGCGCGAGCAGTACGCCGCGAATGCGGCGCAGGTCGGCGCGCACTTCATGAGGCGCCTGGCGGATCTCAAGCCGGAATATCCCTGCATCGGCGACCTGCGCGGCCTCGGCCTGATGATCGGGCTCGAACTGATCGAGAAGGACGGCTCTCCCGCGCGCGCGCTGGTGGACCGGCTGCTGCACACGGCATGGCGCAACGGGCTGCTGCTGCTGTCCTGCGGCGTCTCGACGCTGCGCTTCATGCCGCCGCTGTGCGTGAGCGCAGCGGAGGTGGACGAGGCCATGGTGTACCTGCGCCGGGCGCTGGACGAAGCGCTCGCGACCAAGGCATGAGGCGAGCCGCCGGGCTGCTGGCGGGCCTGCTGCTGCCGCTGGCCGCGCTGGCGGCCGATGCGCGCTTCACCGTGGACGACCTCGTCCGCCTCGCGGCGGTCTCGGGGCCGGATTTCTCGCCGGACGGCGGGTATCTCGTCTATAGCGTGGAGGTCGCGAACCTCGAGACCGACTCACCCGTCTCCGACCTCTGGCGCGTGCGCTGGGACGGCAGCGATCGGCGCGCGCTCACCCACACGCCGGACGCGAGCGAATGGAATCCCGCGTACAGCCCGGACGGGCGCTTCATCGCCTTCCTCTCCGATCGCGGCGGAAAAGAAGCGGCCACCCAGGTCTGGCTGCTGCCGGCCGCGGGCGGTGAAGCGGAGGCGGTCACGAAATTCCCGGGCGGCGTAGTGGATTTCGCCTGGTCGCCGGATTCCACGCGCCTCGCAGTCATCGCCACCGATCCCGAGCGCCCCGAGGGCGAGAAGGCGCCGCCGAAGCCGGCGCCGATCGTGATCGACCGCTACCAGTTCAAGGAAGACTTCACCGGCCTGCTGACGGACCGACGCCAGCATCTCCATGTGGTCGAGCTGCGCAGGCGCGATGCAACGCAGCTCACCTCGGGCGCCCATGACGAGTACCTGCCGTCGTGGTCGCCGGACGGGTCGCGCATTGCCTACGTCACCAAGCGCGGCGCGGACCCGGACCGCCATTCGAACTGGGACATCCATCTCGTCGAGCCGCGCGCCGGCGCGCCGGAGCGAAGGCTCACGAGCTTCACGGGCGCGGACTCGGACCCCTACCTGGAGTCACGGCCGGCGTGGAGCCCGGACGGGAAGCAGATTGCTTACCTGCAGAGCGGCGAGGACCGCCACATCAGTTACAAGCCCTGGCAACTCGCGGTCGTGGACGTCGAAACCGGCGCCTCGCGCATCCCGGCCGACATCGATCGCTGCTTCTACCGGCCGCAATTCTCGCCGGACGGGAAATCCGTGCTGGCGCTGATCGAGCATTCGCGCGTGACACACCTCTCGCGCATCGATCTCGGCAGCGGGCGCGTCGTGCCGCTGACTTCCGGACTTCGTTTCGACGCCGACTTCGACGTCGCGGACAACGGACGCATCGCCGTGCTCGGCGGCGACGAC
>DATBMQ010000044.1:0-3056 GCA_036554765.1 Steroidobacteraceae bacterium
CGGTTGAGTCCGGCCAGGTTGCGCACCCCGACCTCTTTCATCAGCGGATAGCGGCGTTCCATCTCCGCCACGCACCAGCGCAGCGCGTTGGCCGCCTGCTTGAGGTCGGTCACGACCGGCGCCAGCAGGTGCGGGATGCCCTCGTAGACCGAGAGTTCCAGCATCTTCGGGTCGATCATGATCAGCCGGACCTGCTCCGGCGTGCTCTTGTAGAGCAGCGACAGTACCATCGCATTGATGGCGACCGACTTGCCGGAGCCGGTCGTGCCCGCGATCAGCAGGTGCGGCATCCTGGCGAGGTCGGCGACCACCGGCGCGCCGCCGATGTCCTTGCCGAGCGCGAGTGCGAGCGGCGAGGCCAGCTCGTCGTAGGCGCGCGAACGGATGATCTCGCCGAGCGTGACGAGTTCGCGCACCTCGTTCGGGATCTCCAGGCCGACCACCGACTTGCCCGGGATGACTTCCACCACGCGCACGCTGATCGCGGAGAGCGCGCGAGCGAGGTCCTTGGCGAGCGCGCTGATCTGGCTGACCTTGACGCCCGGCGCCGGCTTCAGCTCGAAGCGCGTGACGACCGGGCCGGGCTGCACGGCGACCACTTCGACCTCGACGCCGAAGTCCTTGAGCTTGATCTCGACCAGGCGCGAAATCGCGTCCAGCGCCTCGGTCGAATAGCCCTTCTCGCGAGCCGGCGGGTCGTCGAGCAGCTTGAGTTCCGGCAGGTCGCGCGCGGCAGGCTTGGAGAACAGCGGGACCTGCCGTTCCTTCTCGGCGCGCGCCGAGGCTTCCGGAACCGGCGGCGCCGGCGGCTCGATGCGCGGCGGCGTGCGGGCCGCGGCCTTCTTCTGCACCTCGCGCACCACGGCTTCGCGTGCCTCGCGCGATTCGCGCCCCGCTGCCTGGTCGCGCTGGCGCGCCGTGCGGCGGCCGAGCCAGGCGGCGCCGGCCAGCACCCAGTGGCCGGTGAAGTCCATGATCCGCGCCCACGACACGCCGGTGAACAGCTGCACGCCCGCGAACCACAAGGCGAGCATCACGAGCGTCGCGCCGAGCAGCGCGAGCAGGTTCTCGAGACCGTCCCCGACGAGGTTGCCGAGGATGCCGCCGGCCCCGGCCGGCAGCGGCGAGCCCGGATAGTGCAGCGTCGCCAGGCCGCAGCTGGTGGCGAGCACCAGCACCAGCCCGATGGTGCGCAGCGCCACCGTCGAGCGGCTCTGTCCCGGTTCTTCCGGCGCGCGCTTGAGGCCGATCCAGGCGCAGAATGCGATGGCGACCGGGAAAAGGTAGGCTGGCCAGCCGAACAGCAGCAGCAGCAATCCCGCGATCCAGGCGCCGGCCGGCCCGATCAGGTTGCCGACCTGGCCCGGCTCGCCGGTGTAGCTGAAGCTGCGGTCGTAGGCGTCGTAGCTCGAGAGCGCGATCAGGATCACGAGCGCGAGCGCCGCGAGCAGCCAGAACGCCGTCTCGCGCAATGCGCGCGCGAAGACCGGGTCGAGTTTCGCGTCGGGTCGGGCGGCGTCGGCGGCGGACTTGGCCAAGGACTCAGAATCCTGTTCAGGAAAGCACTATAAGCGTTTGATTATAAGGACGTTGCAATTCGTCCGGCAAGAACCCATGCACGGACTTTAGGATGCAGGACTATACATGACGACCCCCCGCCACTCGCGGCTCATCATCCTCGGCTCCGGTCCCGCGGGCTACGCGGCCGCGATCTACGCGGCGCGCGCGAACCGCAAGCCGCTGCTGATCGCCGGCCTGCAGCCCGGCGGCCAGCTCATGACCACGACCGAGGTGGACAACTGGCCGGGCGACGTCGAGGGCCTGCTCGGTCCGGACCTCATGGATCGCATGCGCCGGCACGCCGAGCGCTTCGGCGTCGAGATCGTGCAGGACCAGATCGCGAGCGTGGATCTCTCGGAGCGCCCATTCCGGCTGACCGGTGAGGACGGCGAGTATCGCTGCGACGCGCTGATCGTCGCGACCGGCGCCTCCGCGCGCTACCTCGGACTCGAGTCGGAGACGCATTTCCGCGGGCGCGGCGTGTCGGCCTGCGCGACCTGCGACGGCTTCTTCTACCGCGACCAGCAAGTGGCGGTGGTCGGCGGCGGCAATACCGCGGTCGAAGAGGCGATCTACCTCGCCAACCTCGCCGCGCACGTCACGCTGGTCCATCGACGCGACAAGCTGCGCGCCGAGGCGATCCTGCAGGACCGCCTGCGCGCGCTCGCCGACCAGGGCAAGGTCTCCTTCCTCTGGAACCACGAGGTGCAGGAAGTCCTCGGCAACGACGGCGGCGTCACCGGCGTGCGGGTGCGCGAGACCGGCAACGGCAGGTCGCGGGACCTCGAGGTGACGGGATTGTTCATCGCCGTCGGGCATACGCCGAACACCGAGCTGTTCACGGGCCAGCTCGACATGAAAAACGGCTACATCGTGGTGAGATCCGGCGCCTCGGGCGACGCGACCGCGACCAGCGTACCCGGCGTCTTCGCGGCGGGCGACGTCGCCGATCATGTCTACCGCCAGGCCGTGACCTCGGCCGGCACGGGCTGCATGGCCGCGCTCGATGCCGACCGCTACCTCGAACGCCTGGCCGGCGGCTGACGCCAGGCGATGACGACGCGCGTCGTGCGTTCGCTCGCCGACGTGGACCCCGTGCAGTGGAATGCGCTGGCGTCGGGCGGCGAGCCGTTCCTGCGTCACGAGTTCCTGCTCGCGCTGGAGGAATCCGGCTGCGCCGCGCCCGACACGGGCTGGGATGCGCATCACCTGCTGCATTTCGACGCGATGGGCACCCTCGACGGGGCGATGCCCCTGTACCTGAAGTCGCATTCCTGGGGCGAGTTCGTGTTCGATTTCGCCTGGGCCGAGGCGTACCACCGCGCAGGCATGCGCTACTACCCGCGCCTCGTCTGCGCCGTGCCGTTCACGCCGGCGACCGGGCCGCGCGTGCTGGCGCGCTCGGAACAGCTGCGCGGCGAACTGGTGGCCGCCGCGCGCGAACTCGCGCGCGAGCTGCGCGTCTCCTCGCTGCACGTGCTGTTCCCGGCGGCGGG
>DATBMQ010000081.1:0-9828 GCA_036554765.1 Steroidobacteraceae bacterium
GCGTCGAAGCGCACGTACATCTGCTCCGTGCCGGCGTGGCGCACGCGCAGCGTCTCGATCGCGAGCCCGCCGTCGAACACCGGCAGCAGCAGCGGCTCGAGCAGCCGGAAGTGCCGGCCGGTGGTCGAGAAGGGGATCGCCGCCGCGCCGAACTCGATGCCCCAGAGGCTGGCGGAATCCCAGGCGAGGCGCGACTGGAACAGCGCGTCGTCGATGCTGCCCGCGAGCTCGCTGCGCGAGGCGTCGTCGAACCAGTTGAGCCGCCCGTTCAGGCCGCCGACGAACAGCGCGCCGTTGCTGCTGTCCAGCGTCGCGTCCACGAGATCCAGCACCGCACGCTTCGGCAGCCCTGCGGCGATCTCGATCTCTCCCGTGACGCGGCCGACGCCCTCCAGATCCTTGAACGCCGAGTCGATGAGGAACGGCTGCACGTAGGCGGGCAGGGCGGTCGCCAGCTCCAGCGCGGTGACCTTCACGCGCGCCTCGGGCAGGAACGATTCGCCCGCGAAGTCGAGCGTCGCCGCGCCGTGGGCCTGCAGCACGCCGCGGTGATCGAGCGTGAACTCCTGCGCCTCGAAGCGCGCGGCATCGGTGCGAAGCCTGCCCGCGAAGTCGAGGTCGGCGCGCTGCGCGCCGAAATCGAGGAACACGGGATCGCTGTAGGCCTGGCCGCCGACGAGCTCGAGGCGGCCATCGCGCACCGCGAATCCGTCGGGCGCCGCTTCCAGTCTCATCTTCAGGGCGCCGGCGACTGCCTCGCCGGCCAGCAGCCCTTCGGCGTCCGCGAAATCCAGGCGCGCGATGGCCGCATCGACGGTGGCGGCCCTCAGTTCGTCGCCGCGGCCGGCCGCACTCGCGGTGCCCGATGCCTCGCCGGCGACCGTGAAGCCCTGCGGCAGCCCGACCCAGGGCCTGGCAATCGCCGGCAGCTTCGCGATGTCCAGTCCCGCGATCGCGGCATCGAGCTGCCAGCGTGAACCGTCGAGCCGCAGGTCCGCCCTGGCGCGGCCGCCCGCCAGCTTGAAGGCATCGAGCGTCATGCGCAGGCTGCCATCCGCACCCGCCCGCGCGCTGAATGCGGTGTCCTGCTCGCCCAGCGAGCCGAGGGATCCGCGCAGCCTGCCGCGCGGGCAGCGTATCGAATCGCCCTCGACGCTCAGCGCGGGGCAGTCGAGCGCGAATCCCGCAAGCGGTCCCGTCGCCGCGACTCCGCGGATGCGCGCGGCGCGGATCGTGGCCGCCCCGGGCGCGTCTGCGTCCTGCGTGAGGCCGACCGCCAGCCCGTCGATCCGCAGTCCCGCGAACTCGGCGTGGCCGACGGTCAGGCTGACCCGGCCCGCGGCCGCCGCGGGACCTGCGGGACCGCAGGCGCACGCCGCGACCAGCAGCGCGGGCGGCAGGAAACCCGGCCGCCAGGCCTGTCGCGCGACAAGGGGTGCGCGGGTCGTCACGAGTCCGGACCGTTCACGAGCACGGCAGCGCCCTGCAGTTCGCCGCGACGCAGCCTGGCGAGCGCTTCATTGGCCTTCGCAAGCGGCACGCGCTCGACCGATACGCGCAGTGGACTCTCGCCGGCAACGCGCATGAATTCCTCGCCATCCTTGCGGGTCAGGTTCGCGACCGAGACGATCGAGCGCTCCTCCCAGAGCAGCCGGTACGGAAACGAGGGAATGTCACTCATGTGGATGCCCGCGCAGACGACGCGGCCCGCCTTGCGCACGGCCGCCAGCGCCGCCGGGACGAGCGCGCCGACCGGCGCGAACAGGATGGCGGCATCCAGCGGTTCCGGTGGCGGCTCATCCGACCCGCCGGCCCAGGCTGCGCCCAGGCCGATCGCAAACTGTTGCGCTCCGGCGTCTGCTGGCCGCGTGAAGGCGAAGACCCGGCGGCCTCGCGCCGTCGCCAGCTGCACCAGCAGGTGCGCGGAAGCGCCGAAGCCGTAGAGGCCGAGCGTTTGCGCCTCGCCCGCGGCGCGCCACGCCCGGTAGCCGATGAGCCCCGCGCACAGCAGCGGCGCGGCCTCGGCGTCGTCATAGCGGGCAGGGATCGCGAAGCAGTAGTCGCCATTCGCGACCGCGTACTCCGCGTAGCCGCCGTCGCGCGTATAGCCCGTGAACCGGGCCTGCCCGCAGAGGTTCTCCCGCCCTTCGCGGCACCATCGGCAGCGGCCGCAGGTGGCGCCCAGCCAGGGCACGCCGACTCGTTCACCGGCGGCAAACCGCACGCCCGCACCGGCCGAGACGACGCGGCCGACGACCTCGTGGCCTGGCGTGAGGGGGCAACGGACGCCGGGCAGTTCGCCGTCCACGACATGAAGATCGGTACGGCAGACCCCGCAGGCTGACACCTGCAGCAGCAGTTCGCCGGGACCGGGTTGGGGCACGGGCAGCTCATCCGGGACGAGCGGCTGGCCCGGCGCGTGCAGGCGCATCGCCAACATGAAGCCATCTTAGCGTCAGCCGGCGCGGCGGACCTGCGCGGCGGGCGCTTCCCCCGGCCGCCCGCAGAGGGTGCGTGGACGCGACCGGCCTCGGGAGCTCCAGGCTCAACTGCCAGCCTAATCAGCAACTTCTGCGCGTTGACCGGGACTGTCGATTCCAGCCCCGGCCATTCGACTATTGGGTGTCATGAATCCCGCGTATATGGTCGCAGCCGTGATCGCGGCTGCGGGACGCAAGAACCCGGGCCCGCCGAAGGAGGTCGCCGTGCAGTACCTTTGCCTGATCTACAGCGAGGAGAGCCAGTGGCCGAAGCTCCCGAAGCCGGAGTACGAACGGGTGCACGGCGAGTACCTCGCCTACACCGACGACGTGCGCCGCAGCGGCCACCTGCTGGGCGGCAACCCGCTGGAGCCGACGTCGGCCGCGACCACGGTCCGCGTGCGCAACGGCCGGATCTCGACGACCGACGGTCCGTTCGCGGAAACCAAGGAACAGCTCGGGGGCTACTACCTGCTGGAGGCCCGCGACCTCAACGAGGCCATCCAGCTGGCGGCCAGGATCCCGGGCGCAAAATACGGCTGCATCGAGGTGCGGCCGATCATGGAGATGACGCGATGAGGTACATGATCATCGTCAAGGCGACGAAGGACTCCGAGGCGGGCGTGATGCCGTCCGAATCGCTGATCGCGGAGATGGCGGCCTATCACGAAGAACTCGCGAAGGCCGGCGTGCTGCTGGACTGCTCCGGACTTCAGCGCAGCGCACTGGGCTGGCGCATCAACTATGAAGGGCACAAGCGCACCGTGACGGACGGCCCGTTTGCCGAGACCAAGGAGCTCATTGCGGGCTATACGCTGATCAAGGTGAAGTCGCGGGAAGAGGCGCTCGCCTGGGCGCGGCGCTTCCCGAACCCCGCCGTGGACGGCGGTTCCGGGGAGATCGAGGTGCGCCGGATGTTCGAGTACGAGGATTTCGAGCCGGGCGACGCGATCGAGCGATTCCGTCAGTTGGGCATCGGCGACGTGGAGCGCAAGCCATGAAGTTCGTGTGCCTGGGCTACCTGGACGAGGCCGCGTGGGGGACGCTCGGCGCCTCGACGCAGCAGGAGATGATCGAAGCCTGCACCGACTACGACCGCGAGCTGCAGCGCCATGGCCACTTTGCCTCCGGCTTCGCACTGCAGGGCGCGGCCACCGCGACCACCGTGCGCTGGAAGAACGGCAAGCCGGCGGCGACGGACGGGCCGTTTGCGGAAACCAAGGAACTGCTGGGCGGAATCCTGGTCCTCGAAGCGAAGGACAAGGACGAGGCGGTCCGGTTGATCATGCGCCATCCCGGCATCCGCATGGGAGGCTTCGAGGTGCGGCCGGCGGACGAGGATTTCATGGCGCAGCACCCGGTCATGAAGGATCTATAGGAGCAAGCTCATGCATTACGTGGATGGTTTCGTGCTGCCGGTGCCGCGCAGGAAGCTGGCGGTGTATCGCCGCATGGCGAAATTCGCGGGCAGGATCTGGATGGAGTTCGGCGCGTTGCAGTACGTCGAGTGCGTCGCCGACGACGTGAAGCCCGGCAAGTGGACCTCATTCCCGCAGAGCGTCAAGCTGAAGAAGGGCGAGGTCGTCGTGTTTTCCTACATCGTCTACAGGTCGCGCCGGCAGCGGGACCGGATCATGAAGAAGATCATGGTCGAGCCGCGCTTCAAGAAGTACATGGATCCGAAGAACATGCCGTTCGACGGCAAGCGCATGTTCTGGGGCGGCTTCCAGGCGATGGTCGAGTACTGATGCAGTTCATGCTCATGTGCTGCATCGAGGAGAAGCGCTGGCTCGCATTGCCGGAGGCCGAGCGCGATGCGGTGATGAAGGACTACCGCGCCTGGATCGCCGGCCTCGAGCGTTCCGGCCAGCACCACGCCAGCGAAAAGCTCGCCTGGAGCCCGGCGGCGAAGACGCTGCGATTGCGCGACGGCAAGCCGGTCGTGACCGACGGGCCCTACGCCGAGACCAAGGAGCAGTTCGGCGGCTTCCACATCGTCGAGTGCCGTGACGCGGGCGAGGCGCTCGCGATCGCCGCGCGCATCCCGACCCTGCGCGTCGGCGGCACGATCGAGGTGCGGCCGGTGGAGCCGCGCAGCTGAGTGGCGGCGGTCCCGCAGGCGCCGCGCGGGCGCAGGTCGACGCGGTCTACCGCGCCGAATCGCGCCGCGTGCTCGCGACGCTGATCCGGCTGCTGCGTGACTTCGACCTCGCGGAGGAGGCGCTCTCGGACGCCTTCGCGGCCGCGCTCGAGCAGTGGCCGCGGGACGGCGTGCCGGCAAACCCGCGCGCCTGGCTGGTGTCGGCCGGGCGCTTCAAGGCGATCGACGCCATGCGCCGCCGCGCGCGCTTCGACACGGGCCTCGCCGGGCTCGCGGACGAACTCGAGGCCGAGGGCGCCGATCCCGCCGAGGCCGCCGGCGAGGCGCTGCCGGACGACCGCCTGCGCCTGATCTTCACCTGCTGTCACCCGGCGCTCGCACCGGACGCGCAGGTCGCGATGACGCTGCGCGAGGTCTGCGGGCTGACCACCGAGGAGATTGCAAGCGCCTTCCTGGTGCCGCCATCCACCCTCGCGCAGCGCGTCGTGCGTGCGAAGTCGAAGATCCGCGACGCGCGCATTCCCTATCAGGTGCCGGAGCCAGCGGAACTGCCCGGGCGGCTGGATGCCGTGCTGCGCGTCGTGTACCTGGTGTTCAACGAGGGTTATGCGGCGACCAGCGGCGACTCGCTCACGCGCGCGGACCTCACGGGAGAGGCAATCCGGCTCGGGCGGCTGGTCGCGGAGCTGCTGCCGGATCCGGAAGTCCTGGGCCTGCTGGCGCTGATGCTGCTGCAGGACTCGCGCCGCCGCGCGCGGACGTCGCCGGCGGGCGAGCTGGTGCTGCTCGAGGACCAGGACCGTTCGCTGTGGGACCGGGCCGGGATCGGCGAGGGACTCGCGCTGGTGCGCCGCGCCTTCGAAACGCGCCGGCTGGGCCCCTACCTGCTGCAGGCCGCGATCGCCGCGGTGCATGCGGAGTCGCCCGCGGCGGGCGCGACCGACTGGGCGCGCATCGTCGCGCTCTATGACCTGCTGCTGGCGACCGGCCCGTCACCGGTCGTCGAACTGAACCGGGCTGCGGCGGTCGCGATGCGCGACGGGCCCGCGGCGGGGCTCGCCCTGATCGACGGCATCCTCGCCCGCGGCGAGCTCGCGGACTACCAGCCCGCGCATGCGGCGCGGGCGGAGCTGTGCCGGCGGCTCGGCCGCACGGCCGAGGCGCGGCGGTCATTCGAACGGGCGCTCGCGCTCTCGCGGCAGGAATCGCTGCGGCGCCACATCGAGCAGCGGCTGCGTGAACTGCCGTGAAGCGGGCGGGTAAGATACGCCGATGCCCGCCGTCATCTCGATCTCCGGCCTGACCAAGACCTACGCGGGCGGCCACCACGCGCTCGACGACGTCTCGCTCGACATCGAGCGCGGCGAGATCTTTGCGCTGCTCGGCCCGAACGGCGCCGGCAAGACCACGCTGATCAGCATCGTCTGCGGCATCGTCCGGCCGACGGCGGGCACCGTGCTCGTCGACGGAAACGACATCGTGCGCGACTATCGCGCCGCGCGCGCCCGGATCGGGCTGGTGCCGCAGGAGCTCGTGACCGAGGCCTTCGAGACCGTGCGCGCGGCTGCGCGCTTCAGCCGCGGGCTGTTCGGGTGCCCGCCTGACGATGCGCACGTCGAGCGCGTGCTGCGCGACCTCTCGCTCTGGGACCGGCGCGACGACATCATGATGACGCTGTCGGGCGGCATGAAGCGGCGCGTGATGATCGCGAAGGCGCTGTCGCACGAGCCGCGCATCCTGTTCCTGGACGAGCCGACCGCCGGCGTGGACGTCGAACTGCGCCGCGACATGTGGGCGCTGGTGCGGCGGCTGCGCGATTCCGGCGTCACGATCATCCTGACCACGCACTACATCGACGAGGCCGAGGAGATGGCCGATCGCATCGGCGTGATCAACCACGGGCGGCTGATCGTGGTCGAGGACAAGCTGCGGCTCATGAAGAAGCTCGGCAAGCGCCAGCTCACGCTGACCCTGCAGGACCCGCTCGCGGCGCTGCCGCCGGACCTCGCAGACTGGCCGCTGGCGCTCAAGGCGAATGGCCACGAGCTCGAGCTGACCTTCGACGCGGCGCTGGAACAGACCGGCATCCCCGCGCTGCTGCGCAGGCTCGAGCAGCTGGGGATCAACTACCGCGATCTCAACACCCGCGAGAGCTCGCTCGAGGAGATCTTCGTGAGCCTGGTCAGCGAGCGCGGACCGGGGCGGGCATGAGCGGCATGGCCTTCAACCGGCACGGCGTGTGGGCGATCTACCGCTTCGAGATGGCGCGCTTCCTGCGCACGCTGCTGCAGAGCGTGCTGACGCCCGTGATCACGACCGCGCTCTTCGTGGTGGTCTTCGGCGCGGCGATCGGTTCGCGCATGGCCGAGGTGGACGGCGTCAGCTACGGCGCGTTCATCGTGCCCGGCCTGATCATGCTCTCGCTCTTCACCGAGAGCATTTCCAACGCCTCGTTCGGCATCCACTTCCCGAAGTTCACCGGCACGATCTACGAAGTGCTGTCGGCGCCGGTCTCGCCGTTCGAGATCGTGGCCGGCTACGTGGGCGCGGCTGCGACCAAGTCGGTGCTGCTCGGGCTCGTCATTCTCGCGACCGCGGCATTCTTCGTGCCGATCACGATCCTGCATCCGCTCTGGATGATCGCGTTCATGGTGCTGACGGCGCTGACCTTCAGCCTGTTCGGCTTCATCGTCGGCATCTGGGCGAAGAACTGGGAGCAGATGCAGCTGATCCCGATGCTGATCGTGACGCCGCTGACCTTCCTGGGCGGCGCGTTCTACTCGATCGACATGCTGCCGCCGGCCTGGCGCACGGTGACGCTGTTCAACCCGGTCGTCTACCTGATCAGCGGCTTCCGCTGGAGCTTCTACGGCAAGTCGGACGTGGGCGTGGACCTGAGCCTGGCGATGACGCTCGCGTTCATGCTGCTGTGCCTTGCCGCGATTGCCTGGATCTTCCGGACCGGCTGGCGCCTCAAGCACTAGCCGCGTCGAACTGCTCGAGCCCTTCCGTGAGGTAATCCGCGACCTGCGGCGTGCCGATCAGGTACTCCGCCGTGCGCCCGTTCCAGTGAGCCCGCGCCTCGGCCATCGCCTCGTCCCATTCCTCCACGCCGTAGTCGCCGCGCCCGACCCACATCAGGGCCACCAGCATCACCTGCTGGTCCAGCTCCAGCGAGTCCACGGTGCTCGCGAGTTCGAGCAGCACCGGGTCGTCGGCATGGTCGGCCAGCGTCTGGATCGCCCAGTCCTCGGTCGGGCTCATCGGGTCTTCCGGGAAAGTGACTTCCTCCTTGGCCTGGAACTGGCGCGCCTTGTCGATGACGATCTGGACGACGTCGCGGTTGAGGTCGAGTTCTCTCATGAGAATGATGATACGCGGCCACGCGCCCGCGGGGCCTAGCGGTTTTCCACGATGGTCCGGGCGCCATCACGGGTTTACTAGGAGGTATGCCTTGCCACACCACACGGGAGGGCGTCATGACGCATGCATTTGGACCCCGGATCGGACCGCTCTGCCTGGCGATGGTGATGCTCACGGGCTGCGCAGCCGTCGGGCCCAGGATCCGCATCGACTACGACCGCGCGGCGGACTTCTCGGCGTACCGCAGCTACGGCTTCCCGGCCGAGCTCGGAACCGATCGCGGCGGGTACTCGACGCTGATCACCGGCTACTTCAAGCAGGCGGTCGACCGTGAGATGCAGGAGCGCGGGTACACCTACTCCGGCACGGATCCCGACCTGCTCGTCAACTTCTTCGCGCACGCGCGCGACGTGACCGACGTGCGGTCGGAGCCCGTCGTATGGGTCGGCCACGGTTACTACGGCTACCGCTACGGGCTGTATGGCGCATGGCCGCTGTATGCGGACGGCGTCAGCACCGTGCACTACAAAGTCGGCACGGCCAACGTCGACGTGGTGGACGCCCGGCGCCGCCAGCTCATCTGGGAGGGCGTTGCCGAGGGCAAGCTCACGCCGGAGGCGATGCGCGATCCGCAGGCGGCGATCGCGAATGTCGTGGCGGAACTCTTCAAGCGGTATCCGGGGCGCGCCGCGCCGGATGCCAGGCCGCTCACGGGCGCCGTCGCACCGTGAAGCGCAGGCGCATCTCGAACGCGGACGTCGCGGCGGCGCTGCGCGAGCTCGCGCTCTGGTTCGAGATGGAGGGCGTGCCGTTCAAGCCGCAGGCCTTCGAGAAGGCTGCCTACGCCGTCAGTGCGCTCGACCGGCCGCTGGCCGGGATCCATGCCGCGGGAGGCAACCGCGCGCTCGAGGCGTTGCCCGGGATCGGCAAGGGCATCGCGGAACGGATCGCGGGCATGCTCAGGAGCGGCAGGATCGAGGACCTGGAACGGCATCGCAAGGCCGTGCCGATCGACATCGTCGGGCTGACGGCGCTCGAGGGGATCGGTCCCAAGCGCGCGCAGGCGCTCTGGAAGGCCCTCGGCATCCGCGACGTGGCTGGCCTCAGGCGTGCGGCCGAGCGGGGCGAGCTTCGCAAGGTGCCGGGCTTCGGCGAGCGCAGCGAACGGCGGATCCTGCAGGCCATCGGGCTCCAGCAGGAAGCGGCGGGCCGCCGGCCCCTCGGCGAGGTGCTCCCGATCGCGCACCGCATCGAATCTGCGCTCGCCAGCGTTCCGGGCGTCGAGCGTGCCGTCGTGGCGGGCTCGATACGGCGACGCCGCGCCACGATCGGCGACGTGGACGTGCTGGTCGCCGCGAGGAAGCCGGGCCCGGTCTCGAAGGCCTTCGAGAACCTGCCCGAAGTGCGGGCCGTTCACGCGCGTGGCCCGACCAAGACCCTGGTCCGGCTCACGAATGGCATGGATGCGGACCTTCGCGTGGTGCCTCCCGACAGTTTCGGCGCCGCACTCCTCTATTTCACGGGCAGCAAGGCGTACAACGTCGCCCTGCGCCGCGTTGCGCAGAAGAAGGGCCTGAAGCTCAACGAGTACGGGCTCTTCCGCCGCGGGAAGCCGGTTGCGGCGAAGACGGAGGAGGACGTCTACGCGGCGCTCGGCGTTTCGTGGGTGCCGCCCGAGTTGCGCGAGGACGCGGGCAAGGCGGGGCTCGCGCGCAGGACTCAGCCCTTGATGCAGATGAGCGGCTCGAGCCGCGCGACCTTGCGGGCGAGGCCGCCCGCGTCCGCAACGTCCACGACCCTGCCGACGTCCTTGTAGGCGCCGGGCGCTTCCTCGGCGACGCCGCGCATCGACGGGCTGCGGATCAGGATGCCGCGCCCGGCGAG
>DATBMQ010000091.1:0-4990 GCA_036554765.1 Steroidobacteraceae bacterium
GCCTCGTAGGTGAGCGTCCCGGAGCGCGAGACGATGCCGATCTTGCCGGGCTTGTGGATGAAGCCCGGCATGATGCCGACCTTGCACTCGCCCGGCGTGATCACGCCCGGGCAGTTCGGTCCGACCAGGCGAGCGCGGCCGCCCGCGAGCGCCGCCTTCACCCGCACCATGTCGTTCACCGGGATGCCCTCGGTGATGCAGACGATCAGCCGGATGCCGGCATCGGCCGCCTCGAGGATCGCGTCCGCGGCGAATGGCGCCGGCACGTAGATCATGCTGACGTCCGCCTTCGTCTTCGCGACCGCGTCGTGCACGGTGTCGAACACCGGCCGGTCCAGGTGGCGGCTGCCGCCGCGGCCCGGCGTCACGCCGCCGACCAGCTGGGTGCCGTAGGCGATCGCCTGTTCGGACTGAAAGGTGCCCTGCTTGCCGGTGAAGCCCTGGCAGATCACGCGGCTCGCGCGGCCGACCAGGATGCTCATCGGCGCGCCCCGCGGCCCGCCAGCTTCACGGCCTTGGTGGCCGCATCGGTCAGGTCCTTCGCCGGCGTGATCGCCAGCCGGCTGGCGGCGAGTATCCTGCGCGCCTTGTCCGCGTTGGTGCCCTCGAGCCGCACGATCACGGGCACGTTCACGCCCACCGTCTGCACCGCCTGCACGATGCCCTCGGCGATCACGTCGCAGCGCACGATGCCGCCGAAGATGTTGACCAGCACCGCGCGCACGCGGTCGTTCGAGAGGATCAGGCGGAAGGCCGCGGTCACACGCTCGGCGGTCGCGGTGCCGCCGACGTCGAGGAAGTTCGCGGGCATGCCGCCGTGCAGCTTGATCAGGTCCATGGTCGCCATCGCGAGCCCGGCGCCATTCACCATGCAGGCGATGTTGCCGTCGAGCGAGACGTAGTTGAGCTCGTGCTCGGAGGCGTCCCGTTCCATCGGGTCCTCCTGCGAGGGATCCCGCAGCGCGACCAGCGCGGGCTGCCGGTACAGCGCATTCGCCTCGGCGTTGATCTTGGCATCGAGCGCGACCAGGGCGCCCTCCTTCGTGACGATGAGCGGGTTGACCTCGACCAGTGCGAGGTCGCGCTCGAGGTAGAGCCGGTACAGCGCGCGCGCGATGCGCTCGAACTCCGCCACCTGCGCGCCTTCGAGGCCCAGGCCGAACGCGAGCCGCCGGCACTGGTAGCCCATGAGCCCCGCCGCAGGATCCACGTCCGCGCGCAGGATCCGGTGCGGCTCGGTCGCCGCGACTTCCTCGATGTCCATGCCGCCCGCCGCCGAGGCGACGAAGGCGACGCGCCCGGTCTCGCGGTTCAGCAGCAGCGACAGGTACAGCTCGCGCGCAATGGCGCTGCCGGACTCGACGTAGACCTGCCCGATCGGCAGCCCCGCGGCGCCGGTCTGCTTCGTGACCAGGCGCTCCCCGAGCATCGCCCCCGCGGCCCGGCCGACCTCGGCCGCGCTGCGGCAGAGCTTCACGCCCCCCGCCTTGCCGCGGCCGCCCGCGTGCACCTGCGCCTTGACGACCCAGACCGGACCGGCGAGCTCGCCCGCGGCGGCCTGCGCCTGCGCCGCGCTCGCCGCGACCCGGCCGGCCGGGACCGGCACGCCGTAATCGGCGAACAGGCGCTTCGCCTGGTACTCGTGGAGATTCATCACGACATTGTAACGACTGGCTTGAATTGCGTCGCATTCCGGCGCGGCCACGCGCCGGTCCTGGACAGGTCGCGTGCTAGAGTTCCCGCCGTGAAAAACCCGGCCGAAGCCGAAAAAACGACCGGCGATCCGGAACTCGCCTGGCGCGTGCTGGGCCTGCTCAATCTCTACCGGTTGAGCGTCCCGGCCGCGCTCCTGGTGCTGTCGCTGCTGGCCTCGCGGCCGCAGGTGCTGGGCGCCGGTTTCCCCGGCATCTATTTCTACACGCTCGCGGCCTGGTTCGCGGGCGGCATCGTCTGCATCGGGCTGCTGAAGCGGCGCTGGCCCTCGCTGGAGGCGCAGGCCTTCATCCACATCGCGATCGACGTGGTCGCGGTCACGGTGCTGCTGCTGACGAGCGCGGGCGCCGCCAGCGGCGCCGGGCTGCTGCTGATCCTGCCGGTCGCGGCGGTCAGCCTGCTGCTGCCGTCGCGGATCGCGGCCACGATCGCCGCGCTCGCCGCGCTGTGCGTGCTCGGGCAGCAGCTTGCGCTGTGGCTGTCGGAACTCGCCGATCCCTCGGAGCTGATCCACGCGGGGCTGCTGGGCGGCGTCATCCTGGTCGCCGCGACCGCGGTCGCGCCCATCGCGCGGCGGCTGCGCGAGAGCGAGGCGCTGGTGCGCCAGCGCGATCTCGACCTCGCCAACCTGGCCGAGCTGTCGCAGTACATCGTCGAGCGCCTGCGCGAGAGCCTGGTGGTGGTGGACGAGCAGGACCGCATCCGGCTGATCAACGAATCGGCGCGCCAGATCCTGGGCAACGCGGCGACCGCCGATGCGCTGCTCGGCGAGGTGTCGCCGCGGCTGCTGTACCTGCTGACGATGTGGCGCCAGCGCGAGCCGGTGACCGACACCGCGGGCGGCAACCTGCTGGCGGTGGACGGCCTGCGCGAGGTGCGCCCGCATTTCGCGCCGCTCGGCAAGTCGCAGCCGCCGCCGGTGCTGGTGTTCCTCGAGGACCTGACCGCGCTCGACGACCGCATCCAGCAGACCCGCCTCGCGGCGCTCGGCCGGCTGTCCGCGTCGATCGCGCACGAGATCAAGAACCCGATCGGCGCCATCAGCCACGCGGCGCAGCTGCTCGCCGAGGACGCGAAACTCAGCGACTCGAACCGGCGCATGTCCGAGATCATCCGCACCAACGTCGAGCGCGTCAGCACCATCATCGGCAACGTGCAGCAGCTCGCGCGCCGCGAGGGCACCCGCCCCGAGCGCATGCCGATCGGCGAGTGGCTGGTGGACTTCGTCGAGGAGTTCATCGTGACCGGCGGCCACCAGCCCGGCCAGCTGGTCGCGGAACTGCCCGACCCGGATGTCGAGGTGCGCGTGGACCCCTCGCACCTGCACCAGATCCTCTGGAACCTGTGCGAGAACGCGTTCCGCTACTCGGTGCAGATGGCCGAGGACAAGGTCGAGATCCGGGTTGGCCGCCTGGCGGGCAGCAACCGGCCCTACCTCGAGGTGCTCGACCGCGGGCCCGGCATCGACAGCACGATCACGGACCGCATCTTCGAGCCGTTCTTCACCTCGCGCACCAGCGGCACGGGGCTCGGGCTCTTCATCGCGCGCGAGTTCGCCCAGTGCAACCGGGCACTGCTCGTGTACGAGGCGCGCCAGGGCGGCGGCAGCGTGTTCCGCATCGTGTTCGCCGACCCGGCGCGCTGGGAGCAGACTTAGGTGCCCATGGGCAGCAAGCCGCGCGCGCTGATCGTCGACGACGAGCCCGACCTGTGCGAGCTGCTCTCGCTCACGCTCGCGCGCATGGGCGTGGACTCCACCGCCGTCCACGACCTCGCCGGCGCGCGTGCGGAGCTCGCGGGGCGCCAGCGCTTCGCACTGTGCCTGACCGACCTGCGGCTGCCGGACGGCGACGGCCTCGAGCTGGTCGAATGGATCCAGTCGCACGCCGCGGAGCTGCCGGTCGCCGTGATCACGGCGCATGGGCACGTCGAGGCCGCGGTCAGGGCGCTCAAGCTCGGCGCCTTCGACTTCGTGCGCAAGCCGCTCGACGTCAGCGACCTGCGCAAGCTGGTCAACCAGGCGCTCAAGCTGTCGCAGGACCGCCAGGCGACCGAATCCGGCCAGCGCCGGCTGCTCGGCGACTCGGAACCGATGCAGCGGCTGCGCGAGATGATCGGTCGCGTGGCGCGCAGCCAGGCGCCCGTGCACATCACCGGCGAATCGGGCACCGGCAAGGAACTGGTGGCGCGGCTGATCCACGAGAGCGGCTCGCGCAAGGACGCGCCCTTCGTCCCGGTCAGCTGCGGCGCGATTCCGTCGGAGCTCATGGAGAGCGAGCTGTTCGGCCACCGCAAGGGCAGCTTCACCGGCGCGATCGCCGACAAGCTCGGCCTGGTGCAGGCGGCCGAGGGCGGCACGCTGTTCCTCGACGAGGTCGCGGACCTGCCGTTCGCCATGCAGGTGAAGCTGCTGCGCCTGATCCAGGAGAAGACCGCGCGCCCGGTGGGCGACCAGCGCGAGCAGCCGGTGGACGTGCGCATCCTCTCGGCGACCCACCGCGACCTCGGCGAGCTGGTGGCCTCCGGCCGCTTCCGCGAGGACCTGTACTACCGCATCGACGTGATCGAGATGCGCGTGCCATCGCTGCGCGAGCGGCTCACCGACGTGCCCGGGCTCGCCGGCGCGATCACCGAGCGTTTCGCGACCCGCATGGGCATGACGCCGCCCGCGATCTCGGACGAAGCCATGGAGCTGCTCGCCACGCACGACTACCCGGGCAACGTGCGCGAACTCGAGAACGTGATCGAGCGCGCGCTGACGCTCTGCGACGGCGGCACCATCCAGGCGGGCGACATCGAACTGCGCGGCTCGCCGTCCCAGTTCGAGGAGACGGCCCCGCCGCACCACCCGGGGACGCTGCCCAAGGCGCTGGAGGACATCGAGCGCCAGTCCATCGTGCGGGCGCTGGAGGAGGCGCGTTACAACAAGACCGCAGCCGCCCGCGCGCTCGGTATCAGCTTCCGGGCGCTGCGCTACCGCATCAAGAAGCTGGGCATCGAGTAGCCGGCCAGGTGACGCGCCGCGTCACTTCCTGACGCAGCCCGTCAACGGGGGCGTCGTCAGAACCCGACAATGGCTTATGCCAGCCGGAAAAATACTGCTAACTCCATCACTTACGGCCGTCGGGCTCCTTGGCATGATCCTTGCTCTATTGGGGATGCATCATCGGCGCATGAGCGCCGCCCTTAGGTTGTAAAGGAGTTATTGGAAATGAAGACTCTCCAGAAGGGCTTCACGCTCATCGAACTGATGATCGTGGTGGCCATCATCGGCATC
>DATBMQ010000207.1:0-6351 GCA_036554765.1 Steroidobacteraceae bacterium
GGCGCGAGGCTGGATGGTGCGCAGCGGCGTGCCGCCGGGCATCGGGTAGCGCGGCTCCGCGAACTTGATCCAGCCGCTCTGGGCCTCGGTGTCGGCGACCTCCGCAGGCACCGACACGTAGTACGCGGAACTGATCCAGCCTTCCGGGTGGATGTGGTTGACGTGGAACCCGCCGCGCTTCAGGCGCACCGACCAGCAGCCGACTGGCCGCGCAGTAGCGGTGTTGCGCGACAGCATCGGGTGCGTCGCGTCGCGGCCGATGTCGGCCTGGTACGCGGCGATCGGCTGCGCGAGCTGCGCGAGGTACTGCTGGATGACCGGGTGCGGGTCGGCCAGCAGCCCGCGCGAGGTCTGCGTCCCGCCGCGCAGGCTCTGGTCGAGCGGATGCGCGGAATGGCGGTGCCGCGATTCCAGCGCCGGGATCAGCTCCTCGTGGAACTCGGCAATCGTGCGGTAGCCGGCCGGCGGTTCGAGTTCGTACACGCGCACCAGCCGGCCGACGTCGCACCACTCCGAGAACAGGCTCTCGCCCGCCTGCCGGGCGATGTCGGCTCGGTAGGTGATCCAGCGCTGGTCCCCGGGCGCGCTGGCATGGAAGCGCTCCACGATCGGCAGCGCCGCGGCGGCGTCGCCCGCCGCGACCAGGTTGGCCACCAGGTTCTCGGCGAAGGTCGCATCGTCCGGCCTTGCCTCCCAGGCCGCGCGCGCAAGAGGCACCGATTCCGCGTAGCGCGCCGATTCCTGCAGTACGGTCGCGAGCGAGCTCTGCAGGTGCGGATGCTGCCCCTCGCTCGCCATCAGCCCGCGCAACACGGCCTCGGCGTCCGCAAACCGCCCGGTGCGGCGCAGCAGGTCGCCGTAGAACGCACGTGTCATCGCCGGCGCACCGGGCCGTTCGGCGGCTGCGCGCGCGGAGCGGGCGAAGTCGGCGTCGCCGCGGATGTGCCGCAGCTGCGCGAGCAGGAACTGCGCATCGCGGTCGTCCGGCGACCGGGCCAGGATTCCCTCCAGCACGGCCTCCGAATCCTCGTAGCGATCGAGCTGCATCAGCGCGCGGGCGCGCGCCATCTCGAGCGCAGGACCCTTCCGCCCGAGGCGTTCGCATGCGGCCAGTTCGGCGAGCGCTTCCTCGGCCTTGTCCAGCACGCCGAGCACGATCGCGAGGTTCTCGCGCGCGACGCCATAGCCGGTATCGAGGGCGACGGCGCGGCGCAGCGCCGCGGCGGCCTGCTCCGGGCGTGATTGCGCGTACAACGCCGAGCCGAGCGCCGACCAGGCCTCGCGGTCGCGCGGCTCCGCAACCGTGAGCGCGCGCGCCTCCCGCTCGGCGAGTGCCGGCTGGCCCGCCTCCAGCGCCGTGCGGGAGAGTCCGAGACGCGCCGCGCGCAGGCCGGGCGCCGCCTCCAGCGCACGGCGGAACTCGGCGATGGCGGCATCGAACCGGCCGCGGGCGCGCAGCAGCTGCGCGAGGTTGGCGCGGAATTCGGGATTGCCGCCCGAGAACTCGACGGCACGGCGCAGCGCGACCTCGCTTTCGTCGGGCCGGTCGGTCTGGCGCAAGGCGATGCCCAGCAGGTTGAGCGCGATGGCGTCGGACGGGCGCGCCGCCAGCAGGGCACGACAGGCGATCTCGGCCTCGCGCGGGCGGCCGGCCTGGAGCAGGCCCGCGATGTCCCGCAGGCGGCTGTCGACTGGCGGCTGCCCGGTCAGTTGGTCGGTCCGGATGGCGTCACGGGCGCCTGACTACTCCAGGCGTTGGACCTTGTACATCCAGCGGATGCCGTCGACGTACATGCGATAGCCGCCAACCTTGCCGTGCTCGATGCGCGCGGTGTACTGCGTGCCGGGAACGAGCCGCGGCCGGCGCGTGCCAGCCTCGGTTTCGCGCCAGACCTGGCCGTCCTCGGTCCGGATCGTGCCGAAGTCGCGCGCGTCGTAGCTGATGGACACGATGCGCACGACCGCCGGCGGCGGCCCCTCGCCGCGGTCGCGTTCGCGCTGCTTGACCTGGTCGAGGCCGACCTGTTCGTCCGGCCCGGCCTGCTTGCTGCGCAAGGCATTTTCGAGGCAGGCGATGTGCGCAGCGGCATCGCCCGCGTGCGCGGCCCGGCAGCGCTCGATGGCGGCCGGCGCGGCAGCGTCGGCCAGCAAGAGGAAGACGAGTGAACTGGCGATCATGGATGGCAACCGTCGGCGGAGGTGTGATCCAGAGTTTACGCCAGCTCACAGCAGCGGATAGGGCCGCTGCCGGATCCACTTGGAATACAGCCACTTTTCACCGCGCGCGGGCGGCAGGCCCGCGTGCAGCGTACGGGAATCGGGTTCTCCGTCGGGCGTGAGGTTGTGGAACAGCAGGGCATCGCCCGCCCGGGCCTTGAAGCGCAGGCCGAGTTGCGGGAAATCGGTTTCGCCACCCTCGTAGTCATCGTTGAGGTACACCAGCACCGTGGCTGCACGCTGTCCGCAGGCGCGCAACTCGGCCTCGTTCAGCTCCGAGCGGGTGATGAAGTCGAAGTGCGGCCGATACTCCTCGCCCGGCAGGTAGTGCAGCACGTTGGTCGGTTCCTGGTTCGCGAGCGGCAGTCCGGCCGCCTGCGCGGCCCTGGCGTTGATCCGCTGCAGCACCAGGTCCGACTCGAGCAGGCTGAAACCCGCGCCCGAATTGCTGCGGTACGCGGCCTGCTGGCCGCCCTGGACCGGGTCCTTGACCCGGGCTGCCTCGAGTTTTGGCCGCGCACGCGCGATGATCCAGTCGCAGAACGCCTGCGGCAGGAAACCCTCCAGCACGCAGACGCGTGGCGACTCGCAAAGCCATCGGGCCGCCGGCAGTGCCTGCCAGGCGCCAGCATCGAAGATCGCAGAATCCTCCAGCAGCGCCAGTTGCCCGCGCGCCAGAGCGTGACCGCGTGCGGCGGCTTCCCTCATCAGGCGCATCGCCGAGATCCAGTCGCCGGACAGCGTCGCCAGCAGCGCCATCAACGCCAGCGCCTCCGGGACGCCCTGGCGCGCGGCGGCCGACAACAGGCTCGCTCCTTCGGTCGGTTCGAATGGCGCGGCACGACCCACGATGAGGCGCGCGCCCAGCAGGTAGCGGGCCGGGGCGTGGCCGGCCGCCGCCGCACGACGCAGCCAGTCGAGCGCCTGGCGGTGATCGCCGCGCCGGTCCAGGTGGATGGCGAGCCCGGTCTGCGCGGCCGCATCGCCCGCATCCGCCCGCTGCCTGATTTCCGCTTCGGTGACCACCAGCATGACCCCGCTGGTCAGGATAGCGCAAAGAAAAGGGGGCGGAGATCGCTCCCCGCCCCCGGATCATGCGGACCGCAGTCCGCTTCGGATCAGAAGCGCGCGGTCAGGCTGACAAAATACCTGCGACCCAGTACGTCGTACAACGACGGGTCGGTGCCCGCCTGGATGTTCGGCACGTACAGACGCGGCTTCTGGTTGCCCAGGTTGTTCACGCCCGCACGCAGCGTGATGTTCTCCGTCAGGTTATAGCGCCCCATCAGGTCGTGATAGTAGGTTTCCGTCACGCCGGAGACTGACGACGGGTCAGTTCCCGTCACGATCAGGTTGTGGAACATCGAGTCGATGTAGCGCATCGTATGCTGCAGCTGCACGTCAGCCAGCGACCAGGTCGTCGTCAGGTTGACTTTCCACTCGGGCGTGGACGATGCGGTTACCTGCCCGATCGTTCCGACGTACTCGTACACAGGCGTCGTTACGGCGTCCTGCAGCTCCCATTTTTCGACCCATGTGCCGACCATTGAGAAGCCCAGATCGCCCGCCCGCTCACCCAGCGACACGCCCCAGTCAATCGCGAAATCGATGCCGCTCGTATTGATGAACGACTGATTCTGCGCGATGGTCAGGACGTTCTCAGGGCGCCCGCCGTTCGCGTCATTACGAACGAACATGTTGCACCACTGATTGTTGAGCGTGTAGGTCGGGTTCGCTCCCTCGCGGTTGTAGCAGCGCTGCATGATGTTCAAGGCCGAAAATCCCGCGATGACGTCTTCGATCTCGATGCTCACGTAGTCCACCGAAACCGTCAGCCGCTCCAGCATCGGGTGATCGGAGTTTGAGGTGAAGACAACGCCCGCGCTCCACGAATCGGCCGTCTCCGGCGTCAGGGTCGGATTGCCGCCCGTGAGCGCCTGCGCCTGGCCGAATCCCTGGTTGTACGTGGCACCGCCTGCGATCGCTGACTGCGCCGCGCACAGCGCCGCAACCGCGGCGCCATTGGGGCCATTGCGTCCCATTTGCGGGTGGAAAGTGTTCGGGTTTGTCACCGAAGTGTTGCAGGGGTCGGTGTTGTTGCCGATGGACGGGAAATTGTTGACCTGGGGCGCGAACAGCTCGGCGATGTTCGGACTACGCACCGCCTGCTGGATGCCGCCACGGAAACGCAGGGAATCCGTGATGTTCCAGTCCAGCGTCAACTTCCATGTATCGTCGGAGCCGAAAACGTTGTTGTCTGTCGTGCGGTAGCCGCCTGTCAATGACAGGGACTGCACGCCCGGCAGGTCTTTCAGCAACGGAACGGCGATTTCGGTAAACAGGTCGACGTAATCCAGCCTGCCTGTGATCGGCAGCTGTTCGTTGAAGCCAATGACCTGACCTGGCTGCAATCCACTGTCGGGCTTGAAGTCAAATGCAATCTCGCGCCAGCTGGCGCCGAACGCCGCCTGGACCGAGCCCGCAGGAGCGTCGAACAAGCTGCCAGTGACCACGGCCTCGACCATGCTCTGCTCGACGAGAGTCTGGTTCTTTGCCTGCAGCCCGATAAAGGCCTGGCAAGCCGGGCTCAACGGGTTGTCGCCGAACGGGTTGAAACCGCCCGCACAGAGGGAATTGCCGCCATCGGGCGCATTGAGCAGCTGCGTCACGCGCGGCACGCGCACGTTGCCGCCCTGGACCTCGGTCTGTACCGACCGACCGTAGCTGTAATAAACGTCATATCCCCAGGTGCCCGCGATGTCACCCTTCGTCCCGGTCACCAGCTGCCACACGTCGTGGTTGTTCTCGCCGGTGCGTCCGCCAAGAGCGTTAAACCGGTAACCCATCGCCAGCGGGGCGTTCGGGACCGGAACGCCGTTGATATCCGTACGTGAATCGAGCAGCGGCACGAGCGAAGCGGGAATGAACGGATTCGTGCGCGGCACGTTGCCGATGCCACCCGGCGTTGCCGCGAGTTCCTGTTTCGCGTTGTAGTTCGTGAAGATCGCCTGGACGTAAGGCTGGAAATTGTCGCCCAGATCCAGCGAGACGTTCGAGAAAATGTTCCAGCGCTCCATCGGCAGGATCAGGATATTGTCCGGCTCGAAGTTGTAGCTGAATCGATCCGGGTAGAAGTTGTGCGCGATCCAGCTGTCCGGTCCGGTATAACCTACGACATTGCGGTTGGGGTCGCCCAGCGCACCGGTGCAGAACGGACTGCCATCCGGGTTGAACCCGAATCCGGCGTCACCTCCGGTCCGGCTGCAGGTGTTAGGACCAAACATCGCATCGAGAGCTGCCTGCGACGGAGTGTTGCCGCCGGTGGCAGGAGCGGTGGGGGTCGCGGGGGTGCCAGGGGAAGGGGTCCAGCCGCCACCCGGGAAGGTGCCCGTAAGTGACGTGGCTTCCGCTGCGAACGCGCGCGCGCCCTTGTACATGTCATCGCGGTCGTAATAGCTGACATTGAATACCGCGTTGCCCTTGCCGTCCGCGAACATGCCGCCCGCGGTGACATCGAAGCCCACCTGCTGCCCGTCTTCTTCCTCAGTGAGGTAGTAGCCGCTGTTGATCTCGAAGCCTTCGAAGTTCTTCTTCATGATGAAGTTGACGACGCCGGCAATGGCGTCTGCGCCATACACGGCGGCAGCACCACCCGAGATGACTTCGACGCGCTCGATCAGCGATGCGGGGATCGTGTTGATGTCGACGACGCCGCCGCTGGTCGAACCCATGCCGCGCCGCCCGTCGATCAGGATCAGGTTGCGGTTGGTGCCCAGGCCGCGCAGGTCGATGAACGCCCGGCCGTTCGAGCTCGGGTTGTTCGACTGCGAACTCACGCTCGGTACGACCTGCGGCAACGTGTTCAGGACGTGGTCGACGGTGATGTAGCCACTGTCGACGAAGTCCTCGTTGGTAACACTCAGAATCGGACTTTCGGCGATTGCATCGCGCTTGGCGATGCGCGTGCCGGTCACGACCACGGCGTCGATGTCGGATTGCGCAACTGCCGGTACGGCAACGGATGCCGCGGCAGCCAGCAACGACAAACGCACTGCCCTGCGCAATGCAGAGCGACTCTTGGTTGTCATCTGTGCAGTCCCCCTTGATCCACTGATGTGATGCATCAAAATCCGC
>DATBMQ010000241.1:0-12555 GCA_036554765.1 Steroidobacteraceae bacterium
CTGCCCTGGCTGGCCTGCAGGCGCCAGGTCGCGATCGCGCGATCGTCATCCGGCGTCTTTTCCGGAATGGCCTCCAGCGCCGGCAGCGCGGCGAGCACCTCGGCCCACTTCTTGTCGTTGACCAGCGGCTGGATCTTGGTCGCCTGCTTGCGGAATTCGGCGCTGTACTGCTGCCCTGGCGCAGCCTGCTGCGCCTCGGCCTTCTTCTTGGGCTTGACGAGCTGGGCCGCGGCCACGGACGGCAACGCTGCGGCAATCGCGATTGCCGCGCAGACGGCCGTCAGGCGGCTCCACCGGGAGTTGCGTGCCATCATGTCCCCTCTGTTCCTCGCCGGCGCCCCGCCGGCCCTGTGGCGTGGGGCGGGTTTATACCCCAAAACCCGCCCTTCTGTCTTGCGATCCCCTTGATCAGATGGACTGCCCCCGGTCCCGGGGGTTCCGGCCGGGCGGGTATATCCGCGGTGTTCAGCCTGCATTCAGCCGCAGCCAGATGCAAAAAAAAGAGGCCCGCCGTGGCGGGCCTCCCTGACTCGTCCGCCGCGGCGCCTGCGTCAGCTGCCGGCCGGCGGCTCCGCGATGAACCCGACCTTGCGCATCCCTCCGCGCTGCAGGACCGCGAGGGTGTCGGAGACATATTCATAGCGGGCGCGCTTGTCGGCGCGGATGTGAATCTCCGGCTGCGGATCCTTGACCGCCTCCTGCAACACGTAGTTCAGGAGCGAATTGCGGTCCACGCTGTTCTCGTTCCAGTAGATCGCGCCGTCGAAATCGATCGAGAGATTGATGTTCTCGGGCTTGGTCTCGGTTGGCCGGTTGATCTCCTTGGGCAAGTCGATCTTGACCGCATGCGTCATCACCGGGACGGTGATGATCATGATGATCAGGAGCACCAGCATGATGTCCACGAGCGGAATGACGTTGGGCTCGACCATCGGGTCGCCCTCGTCCTTGCCGATCGCAATGGCCATCGCTTACTTCCCGGCGACGCGCGAGCCGGCGAGCAGTGCGGCCGAGACGTCGTGCGCGAAGTAGTTCGCGCGCTCCATCAGGCCCTTGTTGCCGCGCAGCAGGCCGTTGAACCCGAGCACCGCCGGCACCGCGACCGCGAGGCCGAGCGCCGTCATGATCAGCGCCTCGCCGATCGGGCCGGCGACCTTGTCGAGGGACGCCTGGCCGGCGATCGAGATGCTGATCAGCGCGTGGTAGATGCCCCACACCGTGCCGAACAGCCCGACGAACGGGGCCGTCGCGCCGACCGACGCGAGCACGACCATGCCGCTCTGGAGGCTCGACTGCAGCATGCTGGCGCGCTTGTCGATGTGCGTCTGCACGAAGTCCGCCAGCTCGATGTTGCTGGTGACGTCCCGCGCCGCGCTCTTGCGATGGTGCTCGACGGCCTGCAAGCCGTCCTGCGCGATGTCGCGGAACGGGTTGACCTTGCCCTTGAGCTTCGCGATGCCTTCCTGCATCGAACCCGCGGAGAAGAAGTTCTTCTCCGCTTCGGCCGCCACCTTGCGCAGCGTCCGCTGGTCGAGCCACTTGTTGATCATGACGAGCCATGACCAAAGCGACATGACGATGAGTATCACGAACACGCCCTTGCCGACGTAGTCGCTCTGGGTCCAGAGCGCTTCGATGCCATAGGGGTTTTCAGTCGCGCCGTTTTCAGCTGCCATTCTGCAGTTCCTCTAAGAGACAACCATTTCCGGAAAGTCACGGGCACCCAGCGCCTGCGGCCTTCCGGTCCCTGACCTGTCGCGCCGCCTCACTCCAGCTTGAAGACGATCGGCAGCGCCACCTGGGCCTCGACGGCCACCCCGTCGCGCTTGCCCGGATTGAACGGGAGCTTGCGGATGACGCATTCGGCCGCGCCGTCCAGCCGGTCGAAGCCGCTGCTCTGGGTCACGTTGATCGAGCCCGCCCTGCCGTCGGCGCCGACCGTGACCGTCGCGACCACGCGGCCTTCCTCGCTCAGGCGCCGGGAAGCCGACGGATAGCAGGCGTTGATGGCCGCTGAGATGCGGTCGGGACGGACCCTCAGGCTCGGGGGCGTGACCTGGACCTGGCGTGGCGGCGCCTGCGGCGCCGCGCGCGGCGTTTCCTGCTTGACCTGGACGGTGATCGCCGTGGTCGGGCCTTCGAAAGCCGGCAGGTCGATCAGCGGCGGCGGAACCACGGGCGGCGGCACGTCCACCGGGGGCGGCGGTGGCGGCTCGTCGAGATCCTCGGGCGGCGGCGGCGGCGGCGGCAGGTCCATGATCGCGAAGTCCTGCACCAGCTGCATGCCGGCCCGGACCAGCCCCTGCTTCAGCGCCCAGAAGAAACCGGCGTGCAGCGCGATGATGGCCACGAAGACGGCCATGCGACGCGATCCCCCCGCCGAATAGGTGTTCGTCATACCCGACCTACTGTGCCCCTCGTCGGTACTCGCCGGTCGCATGCGCCCGGGTGGCCCGCAGCGCCCCGCCAAATTATTAGTCTGCGCACTTCCACGCGCCCCGAATCCGGCAGCGGCCACCTTAGCGGTTGCCCGTTTCCTCTGCAAGCGCCGGGCCGGGCCGGCTTGCGATCCGCCGCCGGCTCCACCCGGTCGCACGCCGTCCCGGACCGGAATCCGCTCAATCGAGCCGGAACACGATCGGCAGCCGGACCTCCGATGCCACGGCGGCGCCGTCACGGCGCGCCGGCTCGAACGCCAGCCTGCGGATCACGCAATCCATCGCCGCGTCGAGGCGCGGGAATCCGGAAGATTCCGCCACGCTCCAGGACGCCACCGCGCCCTGCGCGCCGAGCACGACGTGTGCGACCGCCCGCCCCTCCTCGTTCCCGCGCCGCGCCGCAGCGGGGTAGCAGGAATCGATCAGTGCATCGAGGCGATCGCGCCGCGTGCGCAATGACGCCGCGACATAATTCTCGCTCCCGGGAAACACCGCGATCGAGCCGCCAGGGGTTGCGCCGGATGACGGCTGCCCGGCCGCGGCGCCTGCGGGCTCGACGAATTGCGGGAACTCCAGCACCGGCTCGGCCACTGGCTGGGTGTACGGCTCCATCGGCAGCGGGTCGGCCGGTACGTGCTGCTTCACCGGCACGGGCTCCGGCACAGGCAGGTAGATTGGCCCGCCCTCGTCGACCGCCTTGCGGATCTGCGGACCGAGACCGTGGGCGATCACCAGGAACAGAGCGACGTGCAGGCCGATGCTGGTCGCGAATACGGCCGGGTGACGCAAGCCGCCCGCCGAACAGGCACGTGTCATGGGACACCTCCTTTTCAACGCCGCCGGTCCACACCAAGCTAGACCCCCCGCCAGGGGATCGCAAGCAGCCTGGCGGCAGCAGGCAGCCGTCATCCTCTTGAACGCCGGCCGGTAGCCTGTCGGGTTTTCACCCGGCCCGGGTTTCAGCCTGCCGTGGCGGCCGCCTTGCCCTCGCGGGTGACGATGACGGCGACGCCCGAGAGCGTCATGAGGCCGCCCACGATCATGCGCCAGTCGAGGCGGTCGCCGAGCAGCAGGACCGAGAACAGTACGCTGAAAAGCGGCGCCAGCACGGTCACGGGCGCCACGCTCGAAACCGGGTAGCGGCGCACCAGCGCGAAGTAGGCCGTGTGCGCGAACAGGCTGGCGAGCACGGCCGAGTACAGCAGCGCGCCCCAGCCCGTTGCGCCTGCCTGTCTCAGGCTTTCGAGCTGGCCGTCCTCGATCAGCAGCGACCAGGGCAGCAGGAACGGCAGGCTCGCCCAGGCGAGCCATGCCATCAGCTCGAGCGGCTCGAGCTCGTGCACGCGCTTGATCGCGACCAGGCCGACGGCGCCGATGAAGGCCGCCGCCACGATCATGATCAACCCGTGCGCCGACGCGAACACGTCGGGGCTGAACGCCAGCACGACGATGCCCGTGAACGACAGCGCGATGCCCAGCCATCGGCGCCAGCGGATGCGCTCCCCGAGCAGCGCCACCGACAGCAGCGTCGCAAACGGCACGCCGAGCTGGCTCGCGATCGCGACCGACGACATGTTCCCGGACAGCTTCACGCCGCTGAACATCAACGCGAACTGCAGCCCGCCGCCGCAGATCGCGGCGGTCAGCAGCCAGCGCATCTCGCCGCGGCGGACCCTGAGCCACGGCAGCACCGCCAGGCCGACGATCAGGAAGCGCAGGAAACTCAGGAACACCGGCGGGAAGCGGTCCACCGACAGCTTGATCGCGACGATGTTGAAGCCCCAGATGCCGTTGATCAGCACCAGTTGCCAGAGATGGGAGCGGGAGATCTCGGCTGAGCTCACAGCAGCAGTTCTTCGGCGGGCGGGCGCAGGTTGTAGTGGGAACCCATCGCGTGGCCGTAGGCGCCCGCGGTCGCGAACAGCAGCACGTCGCCTTCCTCGCAGGCCGGCAGCAACCGGTCCTCGCCGAGCACGTCGCCGCTCTCGCAGATCGGTCCGACCACGGTGCAGCGCACTGCCGGCGGCGCATCGGGGCGGGAGAGATTCACGATCTCGTGACGGGAGCCATAGAGGGCCGGCCGCAGCAGGGAATTCATGCCGGTCGCGACGCCGACGTAGCGGCGTTCGCCCTTGCCCTTCAGTTGCGTCACACGCGCGAGCAGCACACCGGCGTCCGCCACCAGGAAGCGCCCGGGCTCGAGCCACAGCTCGAATCCCGGTCGCGCCTCATGGAACGCGGCCAGCCCGGCATCCAGCGCGCGCAGGTCAAGCGGCGGCTGTGAGGATGCCTCCGGCACGCCGAGGCCGCCCCCGAGATTCAGGACGCGCGCTGCCGGGAAGAGCGGTGCGGCGGCGGCCAGTGCCCGGGCCGCCCCGGCCCAATGCTCCGGCTCGAAACTGCCGCTGCCACCGTGCGCGTGCAGGCCGGTGACGCGGGCCCCGCAGGCGTCCGCGGCCGCCCGCAGTTCGGGCAGCTCCGCCTCCGGCACGCCGAACTTCGAGTGTTCGCCCGCGGTGCGGACCTTGTCGTGATGGCCGTGCGCGAGTCCCGTGTCGAGGCGCACGAAGATCTCGCAGCCGCTGAACATCGCGCCCCAGTGACGCAGGACGTGGAGATTGTCCACGGTGACCCGCACGCCGAGCGCCAGCGCGAACTCGTACTCCGGCCGCGGCGCGAAATTCGGCGTGAACAGGATCCGGTCCCGCGCGATCTGCGGCAGGGTCCCGAGCAGCCGCTGCAGTTCACCCAGCGAGACGCACTCGAAGCCGAGTCCCGCCGCGGCGACCGTGCGCAGGATGGCGGGATGCGGATTGGCCTTCACCGCATAGAAGACCCGCGCGATCGACTGCAGTCCCTGCAACAGGTCCACCTGGCGCGTGACGATCGCAAGGTCGTAGACGTACGCGCAATCGCGGTTGCCCAGCGCGGCGAGCAGTGCCTCGCGCCTGGCCATCCACCAGCATTCGCCCGGCGCCTGCGTCATGCCCGGATTCTCGGCTGCGGGACCCGGAAAGCGAAAGGCCGCATCCCCTGCGGAATGCGGCCTTTCACAGGCAGCGCTCGCTGTCGTGCGCGGTTCAAGCCTCGTCGACGTCGTTGAACTCGGCCAGCTCGCGCTGCAGGCGCTTCTCCGCCAGCACGTCTTCGACCCGGCTCCAGGCGGACTGCTGGGCGGGCCGGCGCTGGCCCTTGGGGCGGCGCTCGACCACGATCAGGCGGTCCAGGTCGCCATCCTGCTCGGTGCTGGACTCCCCGAGAAACTCGTCCTCGAGGTCGAAGGACTCATCATTGCGCTCTTTCATTCCGTGGAATTCCTAGAGAAATCAATGATATCCACAACAAACCCGACATGCGTCGGGCTGCGCAATATATACGAAAAGTGCCGTTTATCAACCTGCCCGGAGGTAACGCAGGAAAACGGGGTCACCGCGGCCAAGCCCGAGCCTGACGGCCGCCTGGCCGCCGGATTCCGCGATCTCCACCAGTCCCCAGGAGTTCACGAGCGCCACCAGGACGCCCCCAGCGGCGTCCCCATAGGCCGCCACGCGCCTGGCCTCGCGGCCCGCGGCCACCACGCGCCAATCGCGGACCGGATCCAGCATGGCTGCGTCGATATTCGTGAGCAGGTTGCCGAAGCGATCCACGGTCACGACGACACCGGCGAGGCCTCCCTCTTCGGGCCGCGCGGGCGGCAGGCCCGGCTCCAGCACCGGCACGCAGGCATCGCCCAACGATGCGAATGGCAGGCGTCCGGCGGCCAGCTCGGCCGCCAGCGGCGCGAGCAGGTCGCGGCCATGAAAGGTCGTCCCGTGGGCGCTGGCGCCGATGGCCTCGAAGGTCGCCGGCGCGATCCGGCGTGCCTGCGCGCCGGGGCGCGCGGCGATGGCGCCCAGCAGGCCATTGTCGGGAGCCAGGAACAACTGCCCATCGCAGGCGGTCGCGATCAGGCCCCGCGCCGTGCCAACGCCCGGATCGACGACCGCCAGGTGCACGGTGCCTTCCGGGAAAAATGGCGTGATGCGCGCGAGCCAGAAGCCCGCCTCGGCGGGTCGGAACGGAGCAACATCGTGGGTGACGTCCACGATCACCGTGTCCGGCGCACGGCGCAGGATCATGCCCTTCATCACGGCGACGAAGGGATCGCGCAGGCCGAAGTCGGTGGTCAGGGTGACGATGGCGCGCATCGGGCGGGGCCGCGGTGGCAGCCCGGGATCCGCTCAGGACCGCGTGTCGCAGGCTTCCAGGCACTCGCTGTACTTGTCGTCGCAGGCCTGGACCTTGTCCGGGTCGCCATTGGAATCCTGCATGCACGCGTCCGACTCCGTGTCGCACTGCTCGATGCACTTCTCGTCCGCGAACGGCCGCGCGGCGCCGGGCTGGCGCATGCGGGCCTCAGGCCGGATGTCGTCGGCGAGCGCCGCGGGCACCGCGAGCAGGCACGCGAGCGCCAAGGCCAGATACCGGCTGTTGCGAAGAATCATCAGCGATCGCCCCTCCCCGGCCACGCGTATCTATACGGCACGACGGGCCGGTCTGCAAATCACCGGCACAGCATCGCCCGGCGGCGCTGAATGCACGCTGAACGGCCCGCGCAGCCGCTCACGCGGCGATTTCCGACGCAGCCTGGGCAACCAGTACCCGCGCCATCGGGCCCAGTCTGCCGAAGCGCCCGTCGCGGGTCTGTCCGTGGAAATACCGATAGTAGATCTGCTGCACGATGACGGCGAGCCGGAACAGTCCGAACACGCGATAGAAGCGGAAGTCCGGCACCGGCACTCCGCGCCGTGAGGCATAGCGGTCCAGGACCTCGTGCCGTGTCAGCGATCCAGGCAGCTGGGTCGGCAGCATGCGCGCCGCCTGCAGTGCCGGCGGGTCGGTGGCCTCGACCCAGTAGGCCAGCGAGCAGCCGAGATCCATCAACGGATCGCCGATCGTCGCCATCTCCCAGTCGAGCACGCCGATCAGGCGCGCCGGATCGGCGGCATCGAAGACGACGTTGTCGAGCTTGTAATCGTTGTGGACCAGCGCCGGATGCGATGATTCCGGCGGCTGGCGCGCGGCGAGCCATTGCGTGACCGGCGCGGCGTCCGCCGCGTCGTCGGTGTGCGCGCGCTGGTAACGCGCGCTCCAGCCCTCGACCTGCCGCGCGACGTAACCCTCGGGCCGGCCCAGGTCCTCCAGCCCGAGCGCACGCCAGTCGAGGGCGTGCAGCCGCGCGAGCCCGTCCACCAGCGCCAGCTGCTGCGCGCGCACCAGCGCCGGAACGGGCTGCAGCTCCGCCGGATAGTCGCGCCGCAGGATGATGCCGCGGATGCGCTCGACCACGTAGAACGGCGCGCCAATCACCGTGTCGTCGGCGCAGAAATGCAGCGGCCGCGGGGACTCGGCGAAATGCCCGGCGAGCGCCGCCAGCACGCGGAACTCGCGCGCCATGTCGTGGCCGGACTTCGGCCGCGTGCCGAACGGTGGCCGGCGCAGCACCATCTCGCGGTCGCCCGCCGTGAGCAGGTAGGTGAGGTTCGAAAAACCCGACGGGAACTGCCGCACCGCGATCGGCAGCGCGAGGCCCGGCAGCTGCCGCGCCAGGTATTCCCCGAGGACCGCCGCGTCGAGCGCTTCGCCCGCGCGCGGCGCCGCGGCCTCGTCCACGAGGCTCATCCGTCGCGGCCCTTCAGCAGGTGCTTTGCGACCGCGATCTTGTGCACCTCGTCCGGACCGTCGTAAATGCGCGCGGCGCGTTCCTCGCGGAAGAACCACGCGAGCAGCGTGTAGTCGGTGACACCGAGCCCGCCGTGCACCTGCAGCGCGCGATCCACGACCCGTTGCAGCACGCCGGCGACGTGGTACTTGATCATGGCGATATCGTCGCGCGCGGCCTTGGCGCCCGCCTGCCCGATGCGCCAGGCCGCGTACAGCACGAGCAGGCGCGCGGCACGGATCTCGGCCGCGCACTCCGCGATCCAGGCACGGACGATGTCGCTGTCGCCGAGACGGCGGCCGTCGGCATCGATCACGCGCGTCGCCGCGCGCGCGACCATGAGCTCGTGCGCGCGCTCGCAGATGCCGAGCCAGCGCATGCAGTGATGGATGCGGCCGGGGCCGAGCCGCGATTGCGCGAGCCGGAATCCTTCGCCGCGCGGACCCAGCAACTGGTCGCCCGGCACCCGGCAGTCCGCCAGCTCGACCTCGCCGTGCGAGAAGAGGTCGCGGCCCTCGTGCCCCATCACCGGCGTATTGCGCAGCAGGCGGTAGCCCAGCGCGTCGGTCGGCACGATGAACATGCTCGCGCGGCCGTGCGGCGGCGCCTGCGGGTCCGTCACCGCCATCACGATGCAGAACGCGGCACCGTCGGCGCCGGTCGTGAACCACTTGCGCCCGTTCAGGACCCAGCCCCCGCCGTCCTGTTCCGCGCGCGTTTCCAGCATCAGCGGATTCGCGCCGCTGTTGCCGGGCTCGGTCATACCGAAGCAGCTGCGGATTCCACCCGCGACCAACGGTTCCAGCCAGCGCTTCTTCTGCGCCGGCGAGGCGAACTCGTGCAGCAGCTCGACGTTGCCGGCATCCGGCGCGTTGCAGCCGAACACGTAGTGCGCGAACGGGCAGCGGCCGAGCGCCTCCGAGATCAGGCCGTGGGTCAGGAGGTCGAGGCCGAGTCCGCCGAGTTCGCGCGGGTAGATCGGTCCCCACAGCCCCAGCCTGCGCACGTCCGAGCGCTTGCCCTGCAGGACGGGCAGCAGGGCCGCGAAGCCGGAGGCGAGGAATGCAGGTTCCAGCGGCACGAGTTCGCGGTCCACGTACTCGCGGAATCGGTTGACGATGACCTGCTTCGCAGGCTCGAGGTGAAAATCCATGGTCCTGCCTCAGCGATGGGTCACCAGCGGCAGCAGTCCCGGCTGCTCGAGATGACCGATCGTGTTCACGGATTCGATCGTGACCCTCTCGCCGTCCGACAGCAAGCAGCTGACGCCGGTGTTGTAGAAGGTGAGTTTGAGCCGCAGCAGGTCGCGATCGCCGACGCCGAGCCAGGATTGCATCGCCGCCGCCAGCGATCCGGCCGACGCGAACAGCACGGCCTGCCGGCCGCGTCCGGTGATGCCGATCGCGGTAGCGAGCGCCGCGCTGCAGCGTGCGCGAAAATCCACGAAGCGCTCGACACCCTCGAGCCGGTCCTCGACCCAGGCGTGCAGGGCGGGCACGAGGCGGCCATGCAGGTCGCGGGCATCGCGCGGGATGCCGGCCGGGCCCGCATGGGCGGCAATGAGTGCCACGTGATCGTATTCCTCGATGCCGGGCAGCTGGCGCACGGCCGCCGCGGCGTCTGCCTGCGCGGCGGACGCATGCACAAAGGCCGCCGCCGACTCGAGTTGCCGCGGCAACGTCCCGGCGAAGACCAGGTCCATGTGCCGGCCGATGGCGCGCCAGTGGCGTGCCAGCGCCTCGCACTGGCGCACGCCGGTCGGCGTCAGACTGCCGGCGCCGCCCTGTTCCAGCGACGCCTGCCCGTGGCGCACGAGGTAGATCCGGCTCATCCGCCTGCCACGGGCTGCCTCAGGCCAGCCAGCCCCCATCGGCGGTGAGGCAGCTGCCGGTCGTGTAGGACGCGGCATCGGAAACCAGGTAGACGACGGCGCCCGCCATCTCTTCCGGCTGCGCAATGCGACCCATCGGCACCAGGCGTTCCATCGCGCTGCGCAGTCTCTCGTTCTCGTGGATCGCGGCCGCGAACCGGGTCTCGACCAGGCCCGGCACCAGCGCGTTGACGCGCACGCCCTGGCGCGCCCACTCGCGCGCGAGCGCCTGCGTCATGTTGACGATCGCCGCCTTGGTCATCGAGTACACCGCCTGGCCGTCCATCGGCCGGAACGCGTTGACCGAGGCGACATTGACGATCGCGCCCTTGCCGCGCGCGACCATGCGCCGGGCGGCCTCGACCGAGGTCCAGAAGTAGCCGCGGATGTTGACGTCCACGGTCTTCTGGTACGCGGAGAGTTCCATGTCGAGTGCCGGCCCGAAATAGGGATTGGTCGCGGCGTTGTTGACGAGGATGTCGAGCCGCCCGTGGCGGCGGTCGATTTCCTGCAGCGCCGCGGAGATCTGCTCCGGCTCGCCGATGTGGCAGGCGAGCGCCGTCGCCTGCCCGCCCGCGGCACGGATCTCCGCGGCCACCGCCTCGCAGCCCTCGACCTTGCGGCTCGCCGCCACGATGACCGCGCCGTGGCGCGCGAGCGCCCGTGCGATCGCGCGGCCAATGCCGCGGCTGGCGCCGGTCACGAACGCGACGCGCCCGGTCAGATCGAACTCATCCGCCATCGCCGGACCCTCAAAAAGGTGGCAGGCACCTTTTCCGGATCGTAGCATTCCGGCGGCGGCTGCACGGCCGCTACAATCCCGTGATGCTGATCCCGCGTCGCGACCTCGAGTTCCAGGTGTTCGACGTGCTGGGTGCCGAGTCGCTCGCGCGCCTGCCGCGCTACGCGGAACACGACCGCGCCGTGTTCGACGCCGTGTTCGATGCCGCCTACCGCATCGCGTCGGAGCGCTTCGCGCCTTTCGCCGCGACCTGCGACAGCGAGGAGCCGCGCGTCGTGGACGGCCGTGCCTGGACCATCCCGGAAACGCGCGCGGCGCTCGCCGCCTACAACGAGGCGTCGTTCACGGCCGCGGCCTTCGATGCCGAGGACGGCGGGCTGCAGCTGCCACTGCTGATCGCGAAGGCCTGCACCGCGGTGTTCTCGAGCGCCAATGTCGCCTTCCATTCCTATGCGGCGCTCACCGCGGGCGCCGCCCACCTGCTCGCGACCTTCGGCAGCGCGGAGCAGCGGCGCCGCTACGTGCGCCCGATGCTCGCCGGGAGGTTCACCGGGACCATGTGCCTCTCGGAACCGCATGCGGGATCGTCGCTGACCGACATCCGCTGCCAGGCGCTGCGCCAGCCGGACGGCAGCTACCTGCTGAGCGGCGGCAAGATGTGGATCTCGGGCGGCGACCACGACCTTGCCGAGACCATCGTGCACATGGTGCTCGCCAAGGTCCCGGGCGGCCCGCCGGGCGTGAAGGGCATCTCGCTGTTCGTGGTGCCACGCGACCGCGTCAACGGCGACGGCAGCCTCGGCCCCGGCAACGACGTGCGCCTCGCCGGACTCAACCACAAGATGGGCTGGCGCGGCACGACCAACTGCGTGCTGTCCTTCGGTGACAACGGCCGCTGCCGCGCGGAGATCGTGGGCGAGGAGCACCACGGGCTGCGCTACATGTTCCAGATGATGAATGCGGCCCGCCTCGGCGTCGGCATGAACGCGGTCGCTCTCGGCTACGCCGCCTATGGCGAGGCGCTCGCCTACGCGCGCGAGCGGCCGCAGGGACGGCCGCTGTCGGCCAGGGACCCGGCGTCGCCGCCGGTGCCGATCATCCGCCACGCCGACGTGCGGCGCATGCTGCTGGCGCAGAAGGCCTGGGTCGAGGGCGGCCTTGCGCTCGTTCTCTATTGCGCCTGGCTGCAGGATCATGAGCGCTGCGCGCCGGATCCCGCCGAGCGCGAGCGGCTGAACGCGCTGCTCGAGCTGCTCACGCCCATCGCGAAATCCTGGCCGTCGGAGTTCTGCCTGGAGGCCAACAAGCTCGCGATCCAGGTGCTCGGCGGCTACGGCTACACGCGCGACTACCCGGTCGAGCGGCTCTACCGCGACAACCGGCTCAACCACATCCACGAGGGCACGCACGGCATCCACGGCCTCGACCTGCTCGGCCGCAAGGTGCCGATGAAGGGCGGTGCCGCGCTCAAGGACCTGTTCGCGCGCATCGCCGCCACGGTCGAGGAGTCGCGCGCAGACCCCGCGCTGGCGGAACATGCGGCCGCCCTCGCCGCCGCGGTCGCGGACACCGGCGCGACGGCGCTCAAGCTGGTCGGCGCGATGGCACAGGATCCGGAGCGCGGGCTCGCGAACGCGACGCTGTTCCTGGATGGCCTGGGCCACGTCGTGGTCGCCTGGCGCTGGCTGGTGCAGGCGCAGGCTGCGCGGCGCTCACTGCCCGGCGCCGACCCGGCGACGCAGGAGTTCTGCCGCGGCAAGCTCGCCGCCTGCCGCTTCTTCTTCCGCTACGAACTGCCGAAGAC
>DATBMQ010000034.1:0-3951 GCA_036554765.1 Steroidobacteraceae bacterium
TGGTCGCCCAGATCGAGATCACGGACCCGGTCCGCTATGCCGAATACGTCAAGCAGGTGCCGGCGACGATCGCCCGATACGGCGGGCGCTACCTGGCCCGTGGCGGCAAGGCGGAGGCCCTGGAAGGACGGCTCGCCGGCAGGCGCATTGCCATCGTCGAGTTCGACAGCTACGAGCGAGCCAAAGACTGGTATGAGTCCGACGACTACCGGGGCCCGAAGGCCCTGCGCCAGGGCGCATCGATTTCGAGCCTGGTACTGGTGGATGGGGTTCGATCGCCATGATCGCGGCATTGCGCCGGCCAACGCGCTGAACTTCCCGGCGCGCAGGTGGCCTATCATCCAACGGCCAGCAAGGGTGGGTTACGGATGGCGACCATGAGGGATTCGGCGCGCCTCGCGCTGCTGGCGGGCCTGTTCGTCGTGGTCGGACCGGCCGCCGGCCACGACGACACCATCGGCGCCCGCTATGTGGGCAGCGGTGGCATCAATGCCGAGGACTGCCTCGAGCACCACGATCCCTGCCGGAGCCTCCGCTACGCTCTCGCCCGCGCCGAGCCGGGCAACACGATCAAGATGTCTGCGGGCATCTATTTCGTCGGCGGCATCGACCCCGAGTCCTTCCTGTTCGGTGCCAACCACGCCAAGGGCGGCTACGAGCCGGGCGGGCATTTCGACGAGCAGGATCCGGAGCGCTGGCCCACCATCCTGGTCGGCGTCGATCCGCGCTACCGCCAGGTGGCCATGCGCCATGGCTTCAAGTGGGCCGCGGACCTGGCGTCGGCGCGACAGGGCATCGTCGACGACAGCCCGGCGCCGGCACTGCAGGCGACCGCGGTCGTGCCGGCCACTTGCGTACAGGGGTCGGCGGGGCAGTTCCCCTGCCGCCACGTGGATTTCCAGGCGCAGATCGCCCTCAACTCATTCTCCAGCCGCCCCGCCTCCGCAGCCAATGTGTGGGGGTTCGTGGACCGGAACGACAACCGCGAGTACGCGATCATCGGGCTCAGCAACGGCACCGCGGTGGTGGACGTGACCGATCCGGCGAATCCGCGCGAAGTCGGCACGGTCCCGGGCAACACGTCTTCCTGGCGCGAAGTCAAGGTCTACCAGGAGTTCCACCCGCCGACCAACCGCTATCGCGCCTTCGCCTATGTCACCACCGAGGCCAGCGGTGCCGGCCTGCAGGTCATCAACCTGGGCGGCCTGCCGAACGCCGTGTCGCTCGCGACGACGCTGGCCGACACCGGCAGCCAGCATACCGACTACGTCTCGAACATCGACTACGCGACCAACATGGCGTTGCCCGGTGCGCAGGCCTTCCTGTGGCTGGCCGGCAGCAACGTCGGCGGCGGTTCGTGGCGCGTCTACAGCCTCGCGAATGCGGCGCAGCCGCAGTTCATGCGGCAGGCGCCGGGCGCGGGCTACGTGCACGACGCGACCAGCCTGCTGATCACGGATGCGCGCACCTCGCAGTGCGCGCCCGGTCACAGTCCCTGCGAGATCTACGTCGACTTCAACGAGAACACCGTGGACCTGTGGGACGTGACCGACAAGGCATCGCCCGTGCGCCTGTCCTCGACCACGTATTCCGACGTCAACTACACGCATTCGGGCTGGCCGACCGCGGACCAGCGGCACATCTTCGTGCACGACGAGCTGGAGGAAGTGCGCCGCGGGCTCTTCACGCAGATCTACACGATGAACGTGGACGACCTGTTGAACCCGTTCATCGTCGCGAGCTACCAGGGCCCCGACACCACGACCGATCACAACGGCTACGTGAAGGGCGGCCTGCTGTACGTGTCGCATTATCGCCGCGGACTCGTGATCTTCGACGCCTCGAATCCCGCCCAGTTGCGCGAGATCGGCCATTTCGACACCTTCATCGCGCCGGCGGCGAATGTGGCCGGGTTCGACGGCGCCTGGGGCGTATACCCGTTCCTGCCATCCGGAACGATCCTGATCAGCGACATCACGAACGGGCTGTTCGTATTGCGCGACCGCGCCGCGGGCCTGTCGCAAAGCGCGGGACAGGTCGGCTATGTCGGCACGGCCGTCACTGCGGCCGAGAACGCGGGCAGCGCGCGCGTCACGCTGCGCCGCAACGCGGGCTTCGCCGGTGCCGTCAGCATCGATTACGCGACCAGCGACGGCACGGCCATGGCCGGGTCCGATTACACGGCGGCCTCCGGCACGCTGAACTGGGGCGCGGGAGACATCGGCGAGCGCGTGATCAACGTGCCCGTCATCAACGACAGCCAGACCGAGGCCGGCGAGTCGTTCCGCATCACGCTTTCGAACGCGGCCGGTGGCGTCGCGATCGAGGGATCGCCCGTGATCGACGTCACCATCACCGACAATGACGCGGCGTTGCCACCGGGGCCGGGCAGCGGCGGCGGGGGAGGCGGCGGGGCAGCGGGAGCCGGCTTGCTGTGGCTGCTCGCGCTGGTCTTGCTGGCGGCGCGAGGCACCGCCCGCCAGCGCGTCAGGGCAGCGGTCCGATCGTCTTCGAGCGCGCGAGCCAGGCCTGCACCGGCTTCCTGAGCGCGACGGCCTGGCGGATCTCCAGCATCAGCGGCCCGCAGCGGGTCGCGTACTTGTCGACGATCTCGACCGGGACCTCGTGACCGAACGCCGTGTAGTACGAGCGCAGCGCGGCATCCAGTTCCGCGGACACGGGGGCGCTGCTGGTCACGGGTCCTGCCTCATGCAGTTACTTATACGCGCTATTGCGGCGGCGTGTGACCCAATCGCCGGGAAATCGCGTGTCGCGCCCCGGCAAACAGCGTATGGTGTCGCCAACTCATGAACACCATCATCATCGTCACGCTGTGCGCTGCCGGCATCTATCTCGGCAGCGGCTGGATTTCGGCCCGAAACGAGGCCAATCAACTGCGGGTGCACGTCGCAGCCCTCAAGCGGCAACTCGCGCGTGCGCAGACGACCCTGAACTAGCCGTCACCGTCCCGCGCCGGCGAATCCGTCGCCACGGACGACGGTCGTCTGGCCCTCGCCAGCAGGAGACCGGCTGCGACACCGAGCAGCGCGCCAAACAGGTGCGCCTGCGGGACCACCGCGGCACCCAGCCACTGCTGGAACGGGAACGTGGCATCCCAGGGCTGCTCCAGCAGCACCTTGATCACGCCGCCCGCCAGCGCCGCGCCCGGCAGCCAGCGCGCGTGTCCTGCGGCCGTCATCAGCCAGACCATGCAACCCGCGAAGTAGAAGGCGTGCAGCGTCCCGGACAGGCCGCGATACCAGGCGAGCCCCGGCAGTGCGATCCAGAAGACGAGCGAAATCGCGAGCGGCGCCGCGGCCAGCACGATCCACTGCTCGGATCGCCGCAAGCGGCCCGCGAACAGCCGCTCGAGCAGCAGCAGTGCCACGCAATTGAGCACCGCGTGCAGCCACGAGATGTGCACGAAATGGCCGGTGACCAGCCGCCACGGTTCGGAGGCGAGGAGGGGCCGCAGGTATTCGAGTTCCCCGGCCAGGCCGAGGAACTGCAGCAGCAGCACGACGAAGACCGGGACCAGCATCCCGGTCAGGGCCCGCGGCGTTGCGTGGGTGCCGGATTCCATGGGCCCGATTATGATGCAGGGATGCAGAGCATGGCGCCCGGGATGTTCACGCAGCTGGCGACGGCGCTGCTGCTCGGACTGCTGGTCGGGCTGCAGCGCCAGCGCTCCGAAGCGTCGGTCGGCGGCATCCGCACGTTCCCCTTGATCGCGGCGTTCGGCACGCTCTGCGGCTGGCTGGCGCTCGACCACGGCGGCTGGATCATCGCCGCCGGCCTGGTCGCGCTGGCGGCGCTGCTGGTCGTCAGCAACTTCATGCAGGCCAAGGGCGGCGACGTGGACGCCGGGCAGACGACCGAGGTCGCGGCGCTGTTGCTGTACGGCATCGGCGCCTTCCTGGTGACCGGCGAGACCGCGGTCGCGGTCGCGCT
>DATBMQ010000249.1:0-2277 GCA_036554765.1 Steroidobacteraceae bacterium
GCCGGCGAACCGGTGCAACCCGCCAGGACCAGGCCAGCAAGCAGTGCGGCGGCGGTGAAACGAATCCTCATGACGGGAACTCCGGCAAAGTGTTGTCCGCGATCAGGGCGCGTATCATCGCGCTCGTTTGTTTCGGGCCAGACTACGCTGCGCCCGATTCGTCCCGCAAGTCTAAGGGATTGGCGTCGGATGGTGCGTCGTATTCGCGTCCGCGGACGTAACAATGCGCTGCAAAAAAGGCCCGGCTACGTGCGCATCATCGGCGGGCGCTGGCGTGGCCGGCGCATTGCCGTGCCGGAACTGCCGGGACTGCGCCCGACGCCCGATCGCGTGCGGGAGACCCTGTTCAACTGGCTGGCGCCCGTGATCGCCGGGAGCCGCTGCCTGGACCTGTTCGCAGGCACCGGGGCGCTCGGCCTGGAGGCTGCCTCGCGCGGGGCCCGGCGCGTCGTGCTCGTGGAAAGCGACCGGGTCGCCGCAGAGCGCCTGTGCGAGGTCGCCGCCTTGCTCGCGCCGGAGTCCTGCGAAGTGGTGCAGGCCGACGCGCTAGCCTGGCTCAGGTCGGCACCGCAGCCCTTCGACATCGTCTTCCTGGACCCGCCGTTCGGGGAGGGGCTGCTGGAACCGGCGATGCAGGCGCTGGCCTCCGGCGGATGGCTGGCGCCGGGCGCACGCATCTACCTCGAGGCGCCAGCGGAACAGCGTGTGCCGCCACTGCCCGCGGGGTGGGTGCCGCACCGGTCCGGCCGCGCGGGCGCGGTCGGTTATCATCTTGCGCTGCGGCCCCCGGCGGCCGCCGAGGGCCAGTGATGAACCTGAAGCGCAGCGCGGTCTATCCCGGCACCTTCGACCCCATCACGAACGGCCACCAGGACCTCGTGCGGCGCGCCTCCGGCATCTTCGACCGGGTGGTCATCGGCATCGCCGCGAACCCGGGCAAGGCTCCCGTGTTCACGCTCGATGAGCGCGTGGAACTCGCGCGCCTGGTGGTGGGCGAGCTGCCGAACGTCAGCGTCATGGGCTACCGGGGGCTGACCGTGGACTTCGCCCGCGAGCAGGCCTGCGGGGTCGTCATCCGCGGCCTGCGCGCGGTGTCCGACTTCGAGTTCGAATTCCAGCTCGCCAACATGAGCCGCCACCTCGCGCCCGACGTGGATTACGTGTTCCTGACGCCGAAGGAGCAGTTCACGTTCATCTCCTCGACGCTGGTGCGCGAGATCGCGAGCCTGGGCGGCGACGTCTCGAAGTTCGTGCACCCGGTGGTCGCCGAGGCCATGGCGAGGCGGCGCGCCGAGCGCGGCTGAGCGGACCCGTTCAGCGCTGGCAGCGCGGGCACCAGTAGGTGCTGCGCTGCCCCTGCGTGTACTGCCGGACGGTCGTGCCGCAGCGCCGGCAAGGCTTGCCCGCACGCTCGTAGACGAACAGCCGCTGCGCGAAGTATCCGGGCATGCCCGCGGGATCCACGTAGTCGCGCAGCGTCGTGCCGCCGACCGTGATGGCTTCGCCCAGCACCTCGCGGATGGCCGCGACCAGGGCCGCCATGCGCGCGCGGCTCACGCGGCCGGCGGCGACGCCCGGGCGGATGCCGGCGCGGAACAGCGCCTCGCTCGCGTAGATGTTGCCGACGCCGACCACGGTGCGCGAATCCATGATGTAGGACTTGATCGAGGCACGCCGGCCGCGCGCCCGGCGCCAGAGCGCGTCCGCGTCGAATCCCGCCTCGAGCGGCTCGGCGGCGAGCGCGGCGAGCAGGCGGTGGCGCGCGGGATCCGCGGCCGTGAACAACAGGCTGCCGAAGCGGCGCGGGTCGTTGAAGCGCAGGCAGCGTCCGGAGTCGAGCACCAGGTCCACGTGATCGTGCGCCAGCGGCGGGCTGTCCGCAGCCAGGATCCGCAGGCTGCCCGACATGCCGAGGTGCCAGATCAGGGTGCCGGCCTCGGTGCCGATCAGCAGGTACTTCGCCCGGCGGCCGACGGAACGGACGATCGTGCCCCGCACACGCGCGGGGAGCGTGCGCGAAATGCGCCAGCGCAGCCGCGGCTCGCGCACGACGAGGCGCTCGATCCGCCGGCCGACGAGCCAGGGCTCGATGCCCCGGCGCGTCGTCTCGACTTCCGGCAGTTCCGGCACGTGAAAACTCCGACCCTTCAGGCCCGCCGGAGGTTTCCGCCCCGGCAGGCGTCAGAACTTCGTCGAGAACTCCAGGCCCCAGCGGCGCGGCTCGTTGATGAACCCCGTGAGGTTGTTGAAGTCGATGCCGCCGACGGCCACGATCTC
>DATBMQ010000068.1:0-8992 GCA_036554765.1 Steroidobacteraceae bacterium
CCGCGTGGCGCCGCCCGCCGCTTTCGCCGCCCTGCTCCTGACCGCGCCTGCGCTCCTGGCGCTGCATTTCCGCGACGGCCCGCCGGCGCGCGTGACCGGGGGCTTCGGGGAGGATTCCTGCGCCGCCTGCCACTTCGGCAACGAGCTCAACGAGAGCCGTGGCCAGCTCATGCTCGGCGGCTTTCCGGGAATCTACCAGCCGGGTGCGACCTACGAGCTCGAGCTTGCGCTCGCACGGCCGGGCATGGCGGTGGCCGGGTTCCAGCTTGCGATCCGCAGCGATCCCGACGGCGCACAGGCGGGCATCATGACGGTGCCCGGGACCGAGGCGGCGCACACCGGCCTGCTCACCGAGCGCGGCGTACAGTTCGCGCAGCACCGGATCATGCGCCCGGCGCCCGGCGAGGACGACCAGGTGCGCTGGAATCTGACCTGGACCGCGCCCGAATCCGGCGGGCGCGTCGTGCTGCACGCCGCGGCGGTTGCCGGCGACGGCGACGAGTCCCAGGCCGGCGACTTCGCCTACACGCTCGAGGCCGTCAGCGCTTCGGACTGAAACGCGACGGGTTCCCGTCAGCCAGACGCTTCACACATCGCGCGCGGGGCTGGCTGCGCGCCTCAGGTAGCGACCGCGTGGATCGCCGACGATGTTGCCGTCGTGGTAGATCAATTGACCACGCAAGTAAGTGCTTCTCACCTTGCCGCGCAATTCGAGTCCCTCAAATGGCGTGTAGCCCTGCGCCGATTCGGACTCCGTCCCACGGACGAGAAACGACCGGTCGGGATCGACCAGCACCACGTCCGCGTCGTACCCGGGGGCCAGATCGCCCTTGGAGGCCAGCCCGAACCGCCGTGCCGGATTCCGCGAGGTCAGCTCCGCGACCCGGTGCAGCGGCAGGCCACGCTTCGAGCCTTCGGTCAGCAGGGCTGAGAGCAGATATTCGGTGCCGCCGAAACCCGACCTTGCGAGGAACACGTTGTCGGGGTGCTCCCCGCTCAGCTTCAGTTCATGCCGGCAGCAGGCGTGGTCGGACACGACCCAGTCGATTCTGCCCGCGAGCAGCGCTTCCCACAGGTAGTCGACGTCTTCGCGCGAGCGGATCGGCGGGTTGACCTTCGCCTGATTCCCCGCGGCGGTGTCGTAATCCAGCACCAGGTGGCCAATGGTCACTTCGCGCCGGAAGTCGATTTGCGGGAATGCCTCTGCCATCGTCAACGCGGCATCCACCGCCTTGCGTGACGACAAGTGCAGCAGATTGATATTGATGCAATCCGTCTCCTGGGCCAGATAGGCAGCGATGCAAATGGCCAGTCCTTCGGAGTGAGGCGGACGCGCGGCGCTGTACGCACGTAATCCGCTGAGCCGGCCCTCTTCCTGCACGAGTCGCGTGTATGCAGTCATGATCTCCGCGGTTTCGCAATGCAGGCTCAGTGAGATCGCCTGGTGGAACTCCGGATATCGGTGCATCGCGTCCTTCACGCCGCGCATGACGAACTCAAAGTGTGCCAGGTCGTAGCGCTCGTCGGGGCCGATCATCAGGAAATCGCGTTGATTCCCGGATGCCCCATGCAGGCCGTAGCCCCCGTAGAACATGAAGATTTTGAAGGACGTCACGCCGAATCGCTCGATGAGCATCGGGATCTCGCCGATCTGCCGGCGATCCATCGGCGCGAGGTGAAACCCGTAGTCCACGTGAAACCGGCCTTCCGCCTGCCCCAGGATTTCCGGGAACAACTCGGCGTAAGGCCCGCCCTTGTTCAGGTAGTACTGGCCTGACCGGATGTAGTTGAGGCTCGTCGTCACGCCGCCCTGCGCGGCCGCGCGACTTTCGGTGCGCGCATCCTCCGCGAGAGGCGAGTAGATGCCGGTATGCATGTGCGCATCCACCAGCCCCGGAAAGGCCAGCAGCCCGCCGCCGTCGACCACTTTCGTCTCCGGACCCGCCGCCAGGTCCGCACCGACGGCCACGATCTTCCCGCGTGCCACGCCGAGGTCGCCACGCTCGACGGCCGGCCGGCCAGGACGGACGATGCGAAGATCGCGGATCAGCAGTTCGCAAGTCGCGCCGTCCGCCATTCCTACTGCGCCGGCCGGGGGCACAGGACCTCGAAGTACTCGAGCGTAACCGGCATGTCCGGGGCCGGAACCTTGCCGAGCGGCGCAAGCACGCGCATGAAGAAGTTCCAGTGCACGCGCCGCCACGCCTCGATCGGCCTGGCTCCCGGTCCTTCGTGCCGGCTGTCCTCCTCGGTCACCTGATCCATCGGCAGCACCTTGACCGAGGTCGTGCGCAGCACCGCGGCCGGCCTCCCTGCGCTGTCCATCATCACCCAGATGTCGCCGGCCATGGGGGCTGCCTGGAGACCGTCATCGTAGAGCCACGGACTGGTGCTGGTAATCGTCTTCTCGCGCGCCAGAACGAGCCCGAGCAGCATCTCGATCGTCTCGGGTGTGCTGCCGATGCGTCTGGCGCGCAGCGGCCCCCCAGCCGGCGCACCGAGGCCCCGCGCGCATTCGCGCCAGAATGCGCGCGCGTCCTCCGTCACCGGCAGCCCCTCGCCGGCCGCAAGCAGCGGCCAGGCTGCGCAGGCGATGCATGCCGGTGACAGCCATTTCAGGATCTTCCGGACCTTCAAGCGATATCGTCTCCTTCGCCGTTGCGGCCTCCGCGCGCGTCGTTCAGAAGCGGTAGGACAGATTCATCCCGTACTGCCGCTTGCGCGCGAGCGGATAGAAGAAGGCCCGCTCGAGCGTCGTCGTGCCCGGCACGTTGTTCTGCGCCGGGTTGGCATTGACGTACTGCGGCACGTTCAGGTTCATCTGGTCCACGTACCGCGTGACGCTGGACGGCGTACGGTCGTCGGTGAGGTTCTTCACCCACAGCGAGCCGCTCCAGTTCTTGCCCTCGAGACCGAACGTCAGATTGACGAGTTCCTGGTTGCCCGTGTGCGCGAGGTTGAAGACCTGGTCGTACTTCTTGCTGGTGTAGGACGCATCCGCGCGCACGTAGCCCTGCAGGCTGGCGCCAACGTTGAAGCCAAACCTGGCGAATGCGCTCGCCTGGTCGCGCGGTACCCCCGGCGGAGTAAAGCCCTCCAGCGAGGTGTTGCCGAAGAGCTGACCCGCCTCCGTATCCACCAGCTCGATGAACTCGGCATCGGTGTAGGCATAGGAGAAGCCGAGCGTCACCGCATCGGTGACCCGTGCCTGAACCTCGAGCTCGAGGCCCTGAACTTCGGTTTCGCCGGCATTGATGATGTAGGACTGCGTGCCGCCGGTCGGGAAGAAGAAGGTCGTCGTCAGCTGCTGCTTCTTCCAGTCGATGTAGTACGCCGCGGCGTTCAGGATCAGCCGCCCGTCCAGCAGCGTGTTCTTGATGCCGATCTCCCAGTTGTCGCTCTCCTCCTCGTCGGCGAACTGGATGTCAGGCGGGAAACGCGGGTCGGCATTCACGACGCCAGGCTTGTTTCCCTGGGCGAAGCTCAGGTAGAGCATCGTCCCGGGCGTGACGTGGAAGCTGGTCGTGACGCGCGGCACGAACGACGTGAACGTCTTCTCGATCAGCACCACGGCCGGCGTCGTCTTCAGGTTGCCGATCTTGTCCTCCGCGTAACGCCCTTCGATGCTCAGGTCCCAGCGATCCGTGAGGTCGAACCCGACCGACCCGAACAGCGCCTGATTGTCCACCCGCGTTTCACCGAACAGGATGGTCGGCGCGCTAGCCAGGTAGTGGCGCTCCTCCAGGTCCCGCCGGCTCTGGTACAGATAGGCGCCTATCAGCCAGCGCACCTTCTGCTCCTCCGCCGACTGCAGGCGCAGCTCGGTGGACCATTCCTGCCGGTCGGACACTTCGTTGCGCGTCACGCTGCCGGTCCGAACCGGGTCCGTCGCGGTCCGCACATACCCCGGCGCGTCCGGCACCGTGGTCGGCGCGATGGCGTGACCCGCCTGATAGGTCGAGTCGTAGCCGTACTCGATGTGCGTGTCGAAGTACCCCGTGTTGGAGACCAGCTGGACCGTGTCGAAGTCCCAGGTCAACTGGGCCGACAGACGGGTCGAGTCGCGGTGGACGCCGTCGTCTCCCTGCAGGTTGCCGCGATCGAGCGTCACGCTACCCTGTTCCATGACGGCGCCGCAGTAGTACTGTCGTGGCGCATCGAGGTGACAGTTGTTGGCGAAGCGGTCCTGCAGCGTCACCGCCGCCATGTCGTCGTCGATCTCCGAATACCCGGCTCCGACCAGCGCCGAGAACATGTCCCCGCGGAACTCCAGTGATGCATTGAAGTCGGTGGACTCCTCGCCGCCCACCCTGCGGCCGTCCAGGGTGTTGTCGTACATGCCGCCAAACGTGTAATAGCGTCCGTGGAGCATGAAGAACAGCCGGTCCTCCGTGATCGGTCCGCGGAGCAGCACGTTTGCCTCGTAGTCGTCGTATTCCGCCGCGCGCATACTCACCTTGTGCTCCGGCGTGTTCGTTCCCTTTTTCGTGACCAGATTGATTGCGCCCGAGAAAGTGCCGCGACCCAGCAGGGCGGCCTGGGGTCCCTTGATGATCTCGACCCGCTCGACGATGTCGAACGGGAACGCGAGGATGGAATCCGAGAACAGGATGCCGTCCACGAACACCGAGGCATTGCCCTCGCCCAGGATGTTCGACATGCCTCGGATGACCGGCCTGCCGACGCCGCCCTGGACGCCATAGCGATTGAGACGCTCGAACGAGAATCCGGGCGTCATGCGGGTCAGGTCGTAGACGTCCAGCGACTGTGTGGCCTCCAGCGCCTCGCTGGTGTACGCCGTGATGGACACAGGCACATCCTGCAGCCGCTCATCAACCTTGCGCGCACTGACGTAAACCTCCTCCAGCGTGGCCGCGAAAGCGGCGGTCGAGCCCAGAGCCAGACTCACCGCGATCGTGACTTGCATCGACCGCCGACGAATGGTCATGTCTGTCATCTCAGTCTCCTGTCACTCGCGGTGACTGCTTGAACCCTCAACCCGCTGCTGAGCCGAGCCGAGCCTGTCGGCCAGGTCCTCGATCAGCATCCCCTCGTAGTAGTTGCTTGCAGCCGCGGCTGCCTGGTCCAGGAAGCCGCGCATCTCGGCCGCATCGGCCTGGACCTCGCAGCCGGCGAAACGCCCGTTCAGGAAGTGACGGACGTAGCTGACGCGGGCCGCCTGCCGGCCGTTGCGCGCTGCCAGCAGCCAGTAGCGCTCGGCAATGCAGATGTCCGCGGGCGCGTCATCGCGCCGCCGGCTGATCAGCAACCCGTACACGAACTGCGCCTGCCGGTAGCCCGCATCCGCCGCAGACTTCATCTCGCCGGCCGCGCGGCCGGTTTGACCCGCGTAGAACAGCACGCGCGCGAGCTGATAACGGGCCCTGGCGTCCTCCGGATGCGCCGCGAGCTCCGTCTCGCAGGAGGCGATCGCCTTTGCAAGATCGATGTCGGCCCGCTCGACGCCCGGTGCAACGCGATCCGGATCCTCCGGATTCGACGCCAGCCGGTCGCATTCGGTGGATGGCGCGCCGGCCCAGGCCGGCGACAGCAGCAGGAATCCGAGCACCTTCGGGGCAATTTGTGTCATAGGATCACCAGCAGGCGGGCGCCCGCGGTCCCTCGCCGCGGTATGCCTCCAGTTCGGGCGGCAGAACGGGATCAAACTCCGGCCACCAGCGGAACTTGCGTTCCGGCTCGACGTAATCGGTCGCCAGCACGCCGCCCTTGGTCCGGAACAGGTACAGATTCCCGGTTCGCGTTCCGTAGGGGCCGTGCGGCTTGGAGGGCGGGCGCCAGAAGTAGGCGCCGGGTCGCATGACGCCGCGATTGCCGTGAACCTCGCCGCTGATGAGGTACATCTCTTCCACCGTCGGATGGATCTCCGCCCGCTCGGCCCAGCGCATCGGCAGCGTGCCCAGGATCCAGGTGGTGTCCCGTGTTTCCGGGTCCGTGTAAAGCAGCTTCCTTCCGGCTCCCGGAGGAAACTCCGGGTGGAAGTTTCCCGTGTAAGGCACGACGAAGGCATCCTGGTGGCGCACCAGTCGGCTTTCGTCGTAATCCGCTCCAGCTGGAGCCGCGGCCGGTCGGCCCGAGAAGAACTCGATCACGACCGCGCCGGCGGCACTTGCCCGCGGGCCCGGGTCGAAGCCCGCGGGCAGGTGTGCATAGGACATCGGCGCGTAGTCGAATTCACCCAGCCGTAACGTGCCTTCGAGCACGAGGAACTCATCATCGACCGCGAGCGCGCCGGCCTCGGCGCGCCACCCGGCCGGATATCTGACCAGCAGGCTGCACGCGCCGCTTTCCCGGTCGACGCTCAGCTGCTTGAACTGCACGCCGGCACGCATGCCGCCCAGGTCCCCCGACTGCCACGGGAGATTCTGGGACTGGATGAATTCGATCCATGGACGGCTCAAGGCTTCGCTCCCTTGCTCAGCTTTCTGCCCGGCGTGCCGCGCAACGGGCGGCGAGGATCACGGTCCTCCGCCAGCACCCGCAGCAGCCTCGCAATGGATTCCTCCAGCAGCGCACGACTCAGGCGCCGGTGATCGGGGTCGTCGGCGAGCGCCTCGAGCCTCGCGGCGTCAAGCGCACCCGACCGCTCGAGCGCCGACTGCAGCGCGATCCGTTGCGCACGCTCCACGTGCAGCTGCGAAGCGAGTTCGAACACCAGACCAGCCAGCTGGCGCCTGTCCGGCGCGGATTCGGGTCGGTTCATGCGGGCATCTCCGCGCCGAGCACGGCCCAGGGGAAATGCCACTCGCGCCGCGCCGGCCAGTGCAGCCCTTCGAGCAGACCGCGCCCGCGCTCGTCGAACGCGCGCCAGGCCGCATCTCGCAACCCGGCCGCCCGGGCCATGCCGCGGATGTCGGCCGCCAGCATCGGCGCCAGATAGGGCTCGTTGTTGCGCGCGCCGTGCTCCCGCATGGCGAGATCGCGGAACGCGTCACCGGTGTACTGGAAATCGAGGAATCGCAGCAGGCCCGCCGGCGCCAGCAGCCTGGCCGCCTCCCGGAACAGCCTCGGCAGCACGGCCCGCGGGAGCTCGTGCAGCAGCATCGTGGACGTCACCAGGTCCGCGCACCCCGATGGCAGGCCGGTCTTCGTGCAGTCGGCCTGCCGGAACGTGATGCGCAGGCCACGCTCGTTCGCGCGCCGCAAGGCGAGGCGCAGGCACGGGGCCGCCAGGTCGACGCCAATCACCTCGGCCTCGGGGAATCGCTGGCGCAGCGGGAAGGTGGACTTGCCGAAGCCGCAGCCGAGATCCACGATCCGGCGGTAGTCCCGCGCCGGCACGGCGCTCGACGTGAACAGGCGGTGGAATTCGTAGTCGTCATTCTCGCCGAGCATCACGAGTCTGGCGCCCAGCTCGTAGACGCGCGCCGCTTGATCGCTGGACCAGACGCCGCCGGGCTGCAGGTGGATGTCCCAGTCGGTGTACCAGCCGGGCAGTTTCAGCTTCGGGTCGAGCACCAGGGTGGACGGACCCGGCGGTGGTTCCGGCGGCGGCGCCTCGTGCTCCACCGCCTCACTCACGGCGTGCCACAACAGCTGCTGCGAGCCGCGCTCCAGCCAGGCAAATGGGCCGTAGCCCGGCAGCGCGTGCACGACCCGGCTGGCATTCGCGATCGTCGACCGACGGCCGCCGGGGACGGCATCGTATTCCGCGCGCAGCCGCGGATAGACGCTGGCAGCCCATTGCCGCCGCAGCGAAAGCGCGAAGTCGAGCCTGGCCTGGTCCGCAATGGGTCGAATCATCTCAGCCCGCCATCAGTTCGATCAGTTCGCCGGTTGCACCACGTATCGTGACCGCCGCCGCACGCGCGCCCGGGAACAACGCCGGCACGGACCATTCGGCGGCGGCGTCGCAGCCGCCGCCGGAAGTCGCAAAGCTCACCATGGCCATGCCCGGCGGCAGCCGGTCCCGGACGCAGGCGCGGTGTCTGGCCTGGGCGGGGTACTGGTCCAGCTCGATCAGCGCTCCGCAGCCGAGCTTCACCAGTCCGTGGGCGTATTCGGTGTCCTCGGGCAGCCTGTTCAGCAGCGAAATCACGCGCACTCGCGTCGACACGGGCGGATCCACATCATTGCGGAAGCGGTGGTAAGCGCCGAACATCGCGTCGAGATCCGGCCCGCCGGCCACCACGATGAAGATACGGCCGACGAATGACCGGGCGGCGGCGAGGTCGAGGCCGCTGCCCGGACCGACCTGGGTGAAGTACAGGCATTCGCCGGCCGGCCCGAGCACCTGCATGGCGCGGATCATCGGGAATCGTTGCAGGCTCGTCGGCGGACCGATGACCCGGAACGGCGATCCGCCGAATGTCGCCGCCAGCGCTTCGACGTCCTGCACCACGAACTCCGCCACATTCCAGCCGAATGTGGTCAAGGCGCGCCAGCCGCCGGCTTGCTGGTCTTCCACGAAGCGCAGGTAGGTCTCCTCGCCGCTCAGCGGTCCCAGCGTCACGTACGGTACGCCGGCCATCGCGGACGCACCCCACGCACGCGCTGTCTCCACCGGCACGACGCCACGTTCAAGCACCCGGTAGCCGAGCCACCGGACGTAAGCCACCTCAACGGCGTCGAGATCCGGCACGCAGCTGGTCACGCCACGGATGCATTCGAGCCGCAGTGATTCGCCGCGCTCAACCATGAGCGGCTCCCGGCGACGTCGTCGGGCGAATGGCCGCTTCGACCTCGATCACGCAGCGGCGATAGCTGCCGAGCCCGGCCGCAACCACGATCAGCGCCACGGTCCCGATCACGGCCGCCTGGATGGTCATGGCATAGCGGATATCCGCCGGGTCGCCGAACAGGTCAGTCATCAGGCCTACCGGCAGCGGACCGAGCAGCTGCCCGGCGATGCCGATTGCCAGATAGTAGATCGCCGTCGCCTGCGACTTGATCTGCCCGGGGGCGATCAGCGTCAACGTGGCCGGCCCCGCGGCGGCCGCCATGGCCTGGCCGACGAAAGCGAACATGAGCGCGG
>DATBMQ010000107.1:0-12495 GCA_036554765.1 Steroidobacteraceae bacterium
AAGACGCTCGGCCACCAGCGCGACGAAGGCGGGTTGAACGATGCGCCGCTTGTGGTGACGCTTCTTGGGCCAGGGGTCCGGGAAGTACAGCAGCACCTCGTCGAGCGAGGCGGGTGCGACCTGCGTGGCGAGCACCTCGACGGCGTCGTGCATGATCACGCGGACGTTCGCGAGCCCGCGCGCCTCGATGCCCAGCAGGCAGCGCCCGACGCCGGGCGGATGCACCTCCACGCCGATGAAGTCCGTGCCGGGCGCGCCGGCCGCAAGCTCCAGCAGCTGCGCGCCGTCGCCGAAACCTATTTCCATCACGCGCGGCGCGCGACGGCCGAAGATCGCGTCGAAATCGAGCAAGCCCGGAGCAAACGGGATGCCCCTGCGCGGCAGCAATTCTGCGAGCGCGCGGCGCTGCGCCGGCGTGATGCGCCCCGCGCGCAGCACGAAGCTGCGGATTGACTGCCGCCCGCCGCCGGCATCGCCTGCCGCGCTCATGGGCCGGCCGGGGCGATCAGGTCCGGGGTGAGTCCCGAGACGTCCCGGCAGCCGGTCAGCGCCAGCGTGCGGTCGAACTCGTCGGCCAGGATCGAGAGCGCGCGCGCGACGCCCGCCCGGCCGCCGGCAGCCAGGCCGTAGACCGGCGCGCGGCCGAGCAGCACGCCCTCGGCGCCGAGCGCCAGCGCCTTGGCGATGTCGCCGCCACGGCGCACGCCGCCGTCCACGAGGACGGAAGCGCGCCCGCCGACCGTGCGGACGACTTCGGGCAGCGCCTCGAGGCCCGCGATCGCGGAGTCGAGCTGCCGGCCGCCGTGGTTCGAGAGCACGATTCCGTCGAGGCCGGCGGCCACGGCACGTTCCGCGTCATCGGCGCGCAGCACGCCTTTCAGCAGCAGCTTGCGTGGCCACAGGTCACGAAAGCGGCTCAGGTCGTCCCAGCGGAAGGCCGGATCGAACATGTTGTGACCGACGAAGGCATTGACGTCGCGGCCGGGGCCGAGCTCGCGCTCGACATTGACGAAGCGCGGCCGGCGCGTCGCGACGGTCGCGAGCCAGCGCGGGTGCATCAGCATGTCGAGCTTGGTCGCGAGCGTGAACCGCTGCGCCGGCAGCAGGCCGGTGCGCCAGTCGCGCTCGCGCTTGCCGGCGACGGGGAAGTCGCTGGTCAGCACGACGCACTCGAACTCCGCCTCGCGGGCACGGCGCATGAGCGCCTCGGTGATCGCGCGCTCTGAGAACACATAGGCCTGCAGCCAGTGCCGGCCGGGCGCCTCGCGCGCGACGTCCTCGATGAAGCTCATCGAGACCGTGGACATCGCGAACGGCACCCCGGCGTCCGCCGCCGCGCGCGCCAGCTCCATGTCGCCGTCGCGCCAGCAGAGACCGTTGAGGCCGGTCGGCCCGACCACGAACGGCAACGCCGACCGGGCGCCGAGGAGCGGCGCCGACAGGTCGCGTGCGGACACGTCCACCAGCGTGCGTGGCCGGAAGCGCAGGCGTCCGAACGCGCCGCGGTTGCCGGCGAGCGTCGCCTCGTCCTCCGCGCCGCCGTCTACGTAGTCGAATACGAAACGCGGCAGCCGCCGGCGCGCGATCGCGCGCAGCTCGTCGATGTTGATGGCGTCGCAGTAGTTCATGGTTCGCCTATGCGTTGCGTCCCGCGACGCGCCCCGTGAGCAGGCAGCCGCCGAGGAAGGTGCCCTCGAGCGCGCGCATGCCGTTCATGCCGCCGCCGCCGAATCCTGCGGCTTCGCCCGCGGCGTACAGGCCTTCGATCGACTCGCCGGCGCGGTCCAGCACGCGGCACGCAAGATCGGTCTGGATGCCGCCCATGCTCTTGCGGCTGATGATGAATTCCCGGATCGCCAGCAACGGGCCCGCCGCGGGATCGAGGATGCGCTGGAAGCGGCAGGTGCGCAGGCGGTCGGCCGGCCAGCGGCGCAGGAAGGCGATGCGCCGCAGCTGCTCGTCGTTGTGGAAGCGCTCGCCGCGCGCGATCGCGCCGTCGTAGCGGGCGACCGCCGCCTCGACCGTCGCCAGCTCCACCGCGGCGTCGCCGTTGAGTGCATTCATGCGATCCACCAGTTCCGGCAGCGTGTCGGCGACCACGAAGTCCTCGCTGTTGCGCACCAGCTCGCCGTAGAGCCAGCGATTGCCGAACAGCAGGTCGAGCGCGAAGCGCAGCCGCCGGCGGTCGCGGATCGCCGGGTTGAGTTCCGCGCCGGACACGGCGAGCTCCTTGAGCGCGATGCGGCGGTTGAGCAGCTGCCAGCTATAGCCGCCGGGTCCGGCGCAGACCTTCGCCACCAGGTCGTGGGTGTCGTAGCCGGCGACGAGCGGCATCGGCCCGATGCGCTCGCCGCGCGCGTTGAGCCAGAGTGCCGACCGGGGCGGGATCAGCGACAGCCCGTGCCCGGGCTTGCGCGGCCGCCAGTGGCGGATGCCGGCCGCGTAGTTCCACTGCCAGTCGAGGTGGGTCACGCGGGCGCCCGCGGCCTCGGCGGCGTCGTGCAGCCTGCCGTCGGCGAAGCGGTGCGAGCCGTTCAGGATCACGGGCGGCGGCTCGCCCCAGTCCGCGTGCCAGTGCCGGCGCACGCGCTCGACGTCGCCGTTGATGCCGCCGGCCGCGATCACGACCGACTCGGCCGCCACCTCAAATGCGCGTCCTTCCGGCTCGGTCGCGCCCGCAAGGCCGGCGACGCGCCCGCCCTGGCGCACGAGCGAGTCCACGCGGTGCCCGAAGCGCAGCTCGAGGCGGTCGCGGTGTGGATGGTTCTCCAGGCAGTCGACCAGGGTGTCGGCGAGCGCCCGGCCCGTGCCCCAGACGACGTGGAAGCGCGGCACCGAGTTGCCCTGGCCATACAGGCCGCGTTCGACCCACATCGGCATCGGCAGGAACTCGACGCCCAGGCCGCGCAGCCAGTCGAAGACCTCGGGAATGCAGCGCTCGACATAAGCCCGTGCCCAGGCGCGCGGCCAGCGCTCGTCCGGGCCGAGCTCGCCGAAGGCGAGCCAGTCGGCCAGGCCCAGCTCCGCGGAGTCGCGCAGGCGGTAGCGCGCCTGCAGCGGGCTGCCGGCGAACCACAGGCCGCCCATGGACTCGCGGGCGAGGCCGCCGAGGCCGTCCGGTTCGTCCCGGTCGAGCAGCAGGACGCGGCGTCCGCGCGCCAGCGCCGCGAGGGCCGCGGCGATGCCGGCGATGCCGGCACCGGCGATCGCCACGTCCGCCGAGTACCTGCCGGCCTCCATGCCGTCGAATGTACACGCGCCGGATCGCCGGAGTATATTGGCGGCGCATCGTGTGCCGCGGCCTGACCCCAGGCTCCCGCAAGAGAGCGCCCCGGAGCGGTGGCTGACTCCAGAGTCGATCCTTCATTCGGAGGGGATATGAATTCGCATTCGAACGTGCTGCGCGCGCTGGCAGCGGTGCTGATCGGTTCGGTGGTCGCCGCCGGCGCCCAGGCGCAGATCCTGGGGACCAAGAAGGGCAAGGGCGGCTCGGAAGTGCAGGGCGCGGCCGGCACGCAGGGTGCGGAGGGAGCCGCGTCTGACTTGCAGCGCTGCGACAAGCCGATGGGTGCGGTCGCGGTGGTCGAGCCACAGGACTACGTGATGCAGGCGCTGGCGCGCTACAACCTGCAGTCGCCCGTCAGCCTGATCCGCATGATGATCCAGCAGTCGAACTGCTTCATCGTCGTCGAGCGCGGCCAGGGCATGCAGAACATGATGCAGGAGCGCGCGCTCGCCGGCGGCGGCGAGATGCGCGGCGGCTCCAACATCGGCGGCGGCCAGATGGTCGCGGCCGACTTCATCCTGACGCCCTCGGTCGTGTTCTCCGAGAGCAACGCGGGCGGCGTCGGCGGCGCGCTCGGCGGCCTGCTGGGCGGCCGCGGCTCGGCGATCGGTGCGCTGGTCGGCGGGCTCAAGTTCAAGGAGGCCCAGACCAGCATGCTGGTTGCCGATTCGCGTTCCGGCGTCCAGGTGGCGGCGGCGGAGGGCAGCTCGAAGAAGGCGGACCTCGCCCTCGGCGCGGCCATCTTCGGCGGCGGCGCGGGCGGCGGCATCGGCGGCTACGGCAATACGAACGAGGGCAAGATCATCGCGGCGTCATTCGCCGACAACTACAACAACATCGTGCAGGTGATCCGCAACGATCCGAACCTGCAGCGCGACGTCGGCACGCTGGCGCAGGAAGCGGCCGCCGGCGGCTCGACCAAGGCCGGCGCGGTCTTCAACGAGGGCGACGTGCTGTTCCCGAAGATCGGCGGCGTGAAGCTGATGGGCACGGCCGGCGACGCCGGAAAGGTTCTTGCGACGCTCGCCAAGACGGACGAGATGATCTACATGGGCGAGGAGCAGAACGGCTACCTCAAGGTCGAGTCCGGCAGCGGCAGCGGCTGGGTCAAGAAGATCCTGGTCGCGAAGTAACGCCACTGGCGGCGATCATCTCGAGCGCGATCTGGCGCTCGCCCATGATCACTACATCCGCGCCGAGGCGCCCCAGGTGGGCGACCTCGGCGTCTGAATGCGCGCGCGCGACGACGTGGATGCCCGGGTTGGCTTCCTTCGCGTGCCGGATGGCACGGCCGCCCTCGAACGTGCCGGGAATCGCCACCAGCAGTTCGCTGGCCCGGCGGATGCCTGCCTGCACGATCACGCCGCGGCTCGCCGCATTGCCCTCGACGCAGGCATAACCCTTCTCCCGCAGGTCCGCGACCCGGTCGGCATCGCTCTCGATCACGAGGAACGGCACGCCCCGTTCCGCGAGCGTCGCGGCGACCAGCGTGCCGACGCGTCCGAATCCCACCAGCACGACGTGGCCGCCCGGCTCAGCGGCGTCCTCGCCGGCCGTCGCGGTGCCGCGCAGCCGGCGCTGCGCCGCTTCGATATATGGCTCGAGCCGGCGGCTGACGCCGAACGCGATCGGGTTGAGCACGATCGAGATGATGGCGGTGGCGAGCACGATGTCGCGCCCCGCCTCCGGCAGCAGGCCGAGCGACATGCCGAGCCCGGCCAGGATGAAGGAGAACTCGCCGATCTGCGCGAGGCTCGCGGCGATCGTCATGGCGACGCCGACCGGGTGGCGGAACAGCAGCACGATCAGGAACGCGGCGACCGACTTGCCGACCAGCACGATGAAGAGCGCGCCCGCGAGCGCGAGCGGCTCGCGCAGCACGACGCCCGGATCGAACAGCATGCCGACCGAGACGAAGAACAGCACCGCAAACGCCTCGCGCAGCGGCAGCGTCTCCTCGGCGGCGCGGTAGGAGAGCTCCGACTCGGACAGCACCATGCCGGCGAAGAACGCGCCCAGCGCGAACGACACGCCGAACAACGTGGCGGAGCCGAAGGCCACGCCGAGCGCGATGGCGAGCACCGCGAGGCGGAACAATTCGCGGTGCCGGGCGACCGCGTGGAGCAGCCATGGGATGGTGCGTCGCCCGACCACCAGGACGACCACCATGAAGGCGGCCACCTTGGCGAGCGTGACGAGGACCGCGGTCGCGAGCGCGGCGGCGTCGGGCGCCGGTCCCGTCGTGTCGCTGCGCAGCCAGCCCGCGAGCGCGGGCAGCAGCACCAGCGCGAGCACCATCGCGATATCCTCGACGATCAGCCAGCCGACCGCGATGCGCCCGCGCTCGGAGGTGACCAGGCCGCGGTCCTCGAGCGCGCGCAGCAGCACGACGGTGCTCGCGACCGAGAGCGAGAGCCCGAAGATGATGCCGGCGCCCCAGCCCCAGCCGAGCGCCTGGGCGAGCAGTGCGCCGAGCACGGTCGCGACGGTGATCTGCACCACGGCGCCGGGCAGCGCGATGGCGCGCACCGACAACAGGTCGCGCAGCGAGAAGTGCATGCCGACGCCGAACATCAGCAGGATCACGCCGATCTCGGCGAGTTCGTTGGCGAGCTTCTGGTCAGCGACGAAGCCGGGCGTGAAGGGACCGACCGCGATGCCCGCGAGCAGGTAGCCGACGATCGGCGACATGCGAAGCCGCGCGGCCAGGGCGCCGAGGATGAACGCGAGCCCGAGACCCGCGACGAGCATCGCGATGAGCGGTGTCGCGTGATCCATGCCGGGCGTTGGCGCTCCTGGGGTTGCCCGCAAACTCTAACATGGGCCGACGCTTGTCCCGGCGCGGAGGCGACCGTAAACTCGGCGCATCCACGCGGGTGTAGTTCAATGGTAGAACTGCAGCTTCCCAAGCTGCTAACGTGGGTTCGATTCCCATCACCCGCTCCAACCCTGCCGCGTGCTCAGTCCTCGAGCAGGCTGCGCAGCATCCAGGCGGTCTTCTCGTGGACTTCCAGCCGCTGGGTCAGCAGGTCGGCCGTGGGCTGGTCATTGGCGGCTTCCGCCAGCGGAAACACCTTGCGCGCCGTGCGCGCCGTGGCTTCCTGCGCGGCGACCAGGTGCCGGACCATGTCGGTCGCCTTCGGCACGCCTTCGACCTCGGGGATCGAGGCCAGGCCGACGAATTCCTTGTAGGTTCCCGGCGCCGGGTAACCCAGCGCGCGGATGCGCTCGGCAATCAGGTCGAGCGCGTTCCATTGCTCGGTGTACTGCGCCATGAACATCAGGTGCAGGCTGTTGAACTGGGGGCCGGTGACGTTCCAGTGGAAGTTGTGCGTCATGAGGTACAGCGTGTAGCTGTCCGCCAGGAGCTCCGACAGGCCGCGAACGATCTTCCTGCGGTCGCCGTCGCCGATGCCGATGTCGATGGCCGGGGTGCCGGACTTTCGGGTTGCCATGGTCGATGCTCCGTTGCGGCGTGCGTTCAGCCGGGGGAAGCGCCGCGCTGCCAGTGATAATGATAGTAGACGACCGGGATGACCAGCAGCGTCAGCACGGTCGAGACGAACAGGCCGAAGATCAGCGACACGGCCAGCCCGCCGAAGATCGGGTCGTCCAGGATGAAGAACCCTCCCAGCATCGCGGCGATGGCCGTGAGGGCGATGGGCCGGGCGCGGACCGCCGCGGCCGAGATCGTCGCCTGCTGCAGCGGCTTGCCGGCCGCGACCTCCTGCTGGATGAAGTCCACCAGCAGGATCGAATTGCGCACGATGATGCCCGCGAGCGCGATCATGCCGATCATCGAGGGCGCCGTGAACTGCTGCCCGAGCAGGGCGTGGCCCGGCAGGATGCCGATCATCGTCAGCGGGATCGGCGCCATGATGATGAGCGGCACGCCGTACGAGCGGAACTGCGCCACCACCAGCAGGTAGATCAGCACCAGGCCGACCGCGTAGGCCGCGCCCATGTCGCGAAAGGTCTCGAACGTGACCTGCCACTCGCCGTCCCACGTCAGGCTCCACTCGTAGGGATCGTCCGGTTGCCGCGTCAGGTACTGGCGGATCGGATCGCCGTCGATCGCCGTGTCCCGCAGCCGGCCGGCGATCGCGCGCATGCCGTACAGCGGGCTGTCGGTCCTGCCTGCGACGTCACCGGTGACGTAGACCACGGGCAGCAGGTCCTTGTGGTGGATCGTCTGGTCGCGCGTGCTGTGGCGGATTTCCGCGATCTCGGACAGCGGCACCAGTGCGCCGCCCTCTGCGCGCAGGCGCAACGACCGCAGCGCATCCATCGAGGCCTTGTCGCCGGGTGAGAACTCGACCCGCACCGGCACCGGAAATTTTGCGTGCTCGTCGTGAACATAGGACATGTCCTCGCCGCCGAGGGCGGCCGCCACGGCGGCGGCGACGGACTGCTGCGACACGCCGAAGCGCGCCGCGCGCGCGCGATCCACGACGATGATGAGCTTTTCCTGCAGCGCTTCGCCCGTGTCGTCCACGTCGACGACGTCCGGCGTCTGCTCGAAGGCCTCCCGCACGCGGCGCGCGACGCCCTGCTGGCGGGCATAGTCGAGGCCGTAGACCTCGGCCACGAGCGGCGCCAGCACCGGCGGGCCCGGCGGCACCTCGACGATCCTGACGTTGGCGCCGTGGCGCCTGCCGATCTCCTGCAGCGGCTCGCGCACCGATACGGCGATCTCGTGCGACTTCCGGTCGCGCTCGTGCTTGTCCAGCAGGTTCACCTGGATGTCGCCCTCGTGCGGGGCGCCGCGCAGGTAGTACTGGCGCACCAGGCCGTTGAAGTTGATCGGTGCGGAGGCGCCGGCATAGGTCTGGTAGTCGGTGACTTCGGGCACGGTCTCGAGGCGGTCCGCGAGCGCCTGCAGCACGCGCTCGGTTTCCTCCACCGGCGTGCCCTCGGGCATGTCCACCAGCACCTGGAACTCGCTCTTGTTGTCGAAAGGCAGCATCTTCAGGATCACGGCGCGGAACGCGACCAGCGAAAGCGAGACCACGATCAGCGCGAGCAGCACGCAGAGCAGTCTCCACCGGTTGCGCCGGCCCTCGTCCCGGCGCAGGAACGGCGTCATGACCCGCGTGAAGACACGCTGCAACGTGCCCTCGCCGCCATCCGCAGCGCCATGTGACGCGACCGCGTTCAGGAACAACCGGCGATAGAGCCAGGGCGTGAAGACGAAGGCGACCACGAGCGAGATCAGCATGCCGGTGGAGGCGTTGATCGGGATTGGCCGCATGTAGGGACCCATCAGGCCGGTGACGAAGGCCATGGGCAGCAGCGCCGCGATCACGGTGAAGGTCGCGAGGATGGTCGGGCCGCCGACCTCGTCCACGGCCGCCGGGATCGCGTCGCTGAGCGTGCGCCCGCCGATCTGCATGTGGCGGTGGATGTTCTCGACCACCACGATCGCGTCGTCCACCAGGATGCCGATCGAGAAGATCAGCGCGAACAGCGACACGCGGTTCAGCGTGAAGCCCCAGGCCCAGGACGCGAACAGCGTGACCGCGAGCGTCACGATGACGGCCGCCCCGACCACGATGGCCTCGCGCCTGCCCAGCGTGAACAGCACGAGCGCGACGACCGAGGCCGTCGCGAACAGCAGCTTCCTGATGAGGGTCTGGGCCTTGTCCCGGGCCGTCGCGCCGTAGTTGCGGGTGACCGTGGCCTGCACGCCGTCGGGAAAGTGGATCCCGCGCATTTTCTCGAAGCGCTCGATGACGGCGGCGGCGACGTCCGCGGCGTCCTCGCCCGGCTTCTTGGACACGGCAATGGTCACAGCCGGGTGGCGGCCGGAGGCGGAGATGCCCCTGGCCCCGGCTGCCGGGCCCGCGCCGAAAGTCACGTAACGTTCCGGCAGGTCCGGCCCCTCGGCGACCGCGGCCACGTCCCGCAGGAACACCGGCGCGCCGTCTCTGACGCCGACGACCAGGTCGGCGACTTCTTCCGGCGTCATCAGGAAGGTGCCCGCCTGCACCAGGACCTCGCGGTCGCGATCCACGATGCGGCCGGCGCCGGTGGAGGCGTTGGCCGAGGACAGCGCGCGCCGCAGGTCTTCGAGCGCCAGGCCGTAACCGGCGAGGCGCTGCGGGTCGAACACGACGTGAACCACGCGATCCGGCCCGCCGAGCGTCTCGATGTCGCGCGTGCCGGGCACGCGCTGCAGTTCCGCCTCCATCGTGTGGGCGATGCGCAGCAGGTCCGCCGCCGATACCTCCGGGTTCTCGCTCCAGAGCGTCCCGGCGACGATGGGCACGTCGTCGATGCCCTTGGGCTTGATCAGGGGCTGGCCGACTCCGGCATTCGGCGGCAACCAGTCCTGGTTGGAGTAGAAGGCGTTGTAGAGGCGCACGATGGCATCCGTGCGCGGCTCGCCGACTTCGAAGCGCACCGTCAGCGACGCCATGCCCGGCGTCGAGGCGGAATACACGTGTTCCACGCCTTCGATTTCCGAGACGATCTGCTCGGCAGGCGTGGTCACCAGCGATTCCACCTCCCGCGCCGACGCGCCGGGATACGGGATGAAGACGTTGGCGAAAGTGACGTTGATCTGCGGTTCTTCTTCGTGGGACGTCACCAGGACCGCGGCCAGGCCCAGCAGCAGGCCGGCCAGCGCGAGAAGCGGCGTGATCTCGGTGGCGAGGAATGCGCGGGCGATGCGGCCGGAGATGCCGAGCCGCGGGTCCGCGGCCCCGCTCATTCGCCGTCCCCGGCCGGCTGCGGAGACTGCTGCTTGTAGGCGATGCCCGCGGCGATCGGGTCGGTGGCGATACGCTCGCCGGCGGCGAGGCCGGCCAGCACCGGCACGCGGCCGTCGGCCGCCGCGGTCCCGACGCGCAGGTAGCGCAACCCGATGCGGCCGTCCGCGCCCACGACGTAAACGCCGGTCACTTCGCCGCGGCGCACGATGGACTCCGGCGGGATCAGCACGCGCTCCTCCTCGCCGCTGACGAAGGCGACCTTCACCAGCGTGCCCGGGAAGACGCCGTGCTCGCCGGGCGGCAGCGTCACCAGCACGCGGAAGGTGTGCGTGGAGGGATCCGCCGCAGGCGGGATGCGCAGTTCCGCCGCCGCGACCGACTGGCCGTCCGGCAGGATCACACGCGCCTTGCGGTGCCGGCGCAGGGGACCGATGTGCTGCTGGGGAATCTCGACCACCGCACGCAGGTGCTCGAGCGAGAGGCCGGTCATCAGTGGCCTGCCCGGCGCCACGGTCTCGCCCATCTGCACGTGGCGCGCCACGACGATGCCCGCGTATGGCGCCCGGATCACGGTGTAGCCGAGGCCCTCGCGCGCCTCCGTGAGCGAGGCCTGCGCGGCGGCCGCGCGCGCGCGCGCGGCGTCGAGGTCGGAGGCCGCCTTGTCGAATTGCGCCTTGGCCACCAGCCGCTTCTCGTACACGTCGCGCATGCGGTCGTAGGCGAGCTGCGCCTCGGCCAGGCGGGCATTGGCCTCGGCGAGCGAGGCCGCGGCGGCGCCGCTGCGCGCACGCTGCTCGGTGGTGGTGAAGCGGACGATGACGGCGTCCTTCTCGACGTAATCGCCGACGTCGAATGGCAGCTCGACGACGCGCCCCGTCGTCTGCGCCGACACCGTCGCCTGGTTGATCGCCTCCACGGCGCCGTCGAAGGCCGTCTCGCGCGGCACGCGCGACCGCTCGACCGGCTGGACGGCGAGTGCCGCGGATGCGGCGCTGCCCGCGCCGCCCGCGGGCGCGTCGCCGGAGCAGGCCGAGGCCAGGACCGCCAGCAGCAGCCAGGCGCCGCGGTGCAGCGCCGTGCCGGGCCCAAGGTCACGCATCGCGGACGGCACTCACGCGGCCTTGCCGAAGGCGGGACCCGGCCTGACGCCGAGCTTGCCCAGGACCGTCGCGACCGGGCAGAAGCCCGTGAACGACGCCTGCAGCATGTTGGCGCCCACGAAGGCGGTGAACCACAGCCAGTGGATGCTGTGCAGCTGGGACAGCGCCAGCGAGGCCAGCACGAATGTCCCGGCGATGCGGAACACCCACTGGTCCATGTTCGAGGCAGGCGCGGGAACGGCGGTCGAAATGCGCGTGTTCATGGCTGGCTCCTTCGTCCAGTGCGCGGTGAGCGGCAGTAATGGCCGTACAGCACGCGGATCACGTCCAGCGCCGGGCCGGGACGCACCGCGTAGTAGATCGTCTGCGATTCGCGCCGGGTCCGGACCAGGCCGTCGGCGCGCAGCACCGCCAGGTGCTGCGAGAGCGCGGACTGCGACAGCGGGATGCGCTCGTTGAGCGCCCCGACCGACAGCTCGCCGTCGCGCAGCGCGCACAGGATCTGCAGGCGGTTCGGATTCGCCAGCGTCCGCAGCAGGCCGGCCGCGGACTGCGCATGGCGGCCCATCTCGCGTGCGTCCGGGAGGGTGGATTTCGGTGCGGCGTGCATCTAATACATGAACTCCAGCTAATTAAGACGTATCTAATATACAGGCCCGCGGCGGACAAGGCAAGCGGGCGGGGCGGAAGGGAACGGACGCGCACGAAACCGTCGCCGTCGCGAGGGCCGCGCGCTAAGATCGCCCGCAAATGCCCAGCGACCGCGAATCGCTCGTCGCCCGCGCGCGCGAGGCCGCGCGCCACGCGCATGCGGCCTACTCCGGCATCCGGGTGGGTGCCGCGATCCGCGCGGCCAGCGGCGCCGTGTATGCCGGATGCAACGTCGAAAACGCGTCCTACCCGGTCGGCAACTGCGCGGAGGCGTCCGCGATCGCCGCGGGCGTCGGCGCCGAGGGCAGTGCGCTGCGCATCGTGGAGACCGCCGTCTGGGCGACCGACCGGGAAGGCCGGGTGCTCGCGGCCTCACCCTGCGGCGGCTGCCGCCAGCGCCTGCAGGAATTCGCGGCGCCGGACGGCGTGCTGGTGCACTTCCCCTGGCATGGCGGCGAGGTCCGCACCGCGCCGCTCGCCGAGCTGCTGCCCTACGCGTTCACGCTCCTGGCCGGCAATCGAACGCGATCGTGAGCCGCGGCTCGTCGCCCAGGATCGGGTTGGTGCCGTGCCACAGGTACGAGGGAAACAGCACGAGGCGCCCGGCGCGAGGCTGGATGGTGCGCAGCGGCGTGCCGCCGGGCATCGGGTAGCGCGGCTCCGCGAACTTGATCCAGCCGCTCTGGGCCTCGGTGTCGGCGACCTCCGCAGGCACCGACACGTAGTACGCGGAACTGATCCAGCC
>DATBMQ010000150.1:0-6601 GCA_036554765.1 Steroidobacteraceae bacterium
CGCCCTGCTTGATTCCGGCGACGAGGCGATCATCCCGGCGCCGTACTGGGTTTCCTATTCCGACATGGTCCTGGTTGCGGATGGCACGCCGGTGTTCGTATTTGCGGGCATCGAGCGCGGATTCAAGATCACCGCGAAGGAGCTCGAGGCGGCGATCACTCCCCGCACTCGCCTCTTCATCCTGAACAGCCCGAGCAACCCGACCGGCGCCGCATATTCCAGGAAGGAACTGCAGGAATTCGGCGCGGTGCTCGAGCGGCATCCGCAGGTCGTCATAGGCACCGACGACATGTACGAGCACATCTGGTGGGGCCCGGAGCCTTTCACGAGCTTTGTCACCGCCAACCCGCGGCTGTACGACCGCACGGTCACGATCAACGGCTGCTCGAAGAGCTATGCGATGACCGGCTGGCGCATCGGCTACTGCGGCGGTCCCAGGGACCTCATCGCGGCCATGGCGATGGTGCAGGGCCAGAGCACCTCGAACGCGTCTTCCATTTCGCAGCGTGCGGCGACCGTGGCGCTCAACTCGCCGCAGGACTGCGTCGCGGAGATGAACCGCGCCTACAAGGCAAGGCACGACCTCGTGGTCGCAGGACTCAATGCGCTGCCTGGCGTCTCCTGCCTGCCGGGCTGGGGCACGTTCTATGCTTTTGCCGACGTCCAAGGCGCGATGCGGATGGTCGGCGCCGCGACCGACAATGCATTCGCGGAATTCCTGATCACCGAAGCGGGCGTAGCGGTCGTTCCCGGCGAGGGATTCGGCGCGCCGGGGCACGTGCGGCTCTCGTTCGCGGCATCCGCGGACACGCTCAAGGAGGCGTTGCGTCGCATGCAGGCGGCGCTTTCCGGCGCGCTCGCGAAGAAGCGCGCCTGAGCGTGCGGCGCAGCCGAAAATCCCTGCCGATTTGTTGACTTGGGCCCCGTCAGGGCCCACAATCCCGCGCCCTGAAAAGCCGCTTCCCCGATAGCTCAGTCGGTAGAGCAACGGACTGTTAATCCGTGGGTCGTTGGTTCGAGTCCAACTCGGGGAGCCACTTCTTCTCGCTTGCCGCACCGACCCGCCCGCCCAGTGCGAGCGCGTTGCCCGCGACCAGCACCGCCAGGCCGATGAACGCGGGCGCGCTCCAGCGATAGCCCTCGAAGGCGGTCGAGACGGCAAGCGCCACCACCGGGAACAGGACGCTCGTGTAGGCCGCGCGCGACGGGCCGATGCGCTTCATCAGTACCAGGTAGAGGCCGAAGGCGAGCGACGTTCCCGCGAGCGACAGGTACAGCAGCGACAGGACGTACGGCCAGCGCGGGTCGAACGCGACCGGCGTGCCCCTCAGCAGCGCGATGAACACGAGGCCGAGCGTGCCGTAGGCCATGCCGTAGGCATTCGCCGTCACGACCGTCAGCCCTTGTTTCGTATTGCGCGTGGCGGCCATGTTGCCGAGCGACGCCAGGTAGGTGCCGCCGAGCGCGAGCAACGCGCCCTGGATCACCACGTGGTCGCCGATCGCGGCCTGCAGCTCCGGCAGGAACAGCAGCGCCACGCCCAGCATGCCGGCGCCGGCCGCGAGCAGCACGCGCTTCTCGATCGCGGTGCCGAAGAAGATCCTGGCGTTGACGACGTTCAGGAAGATGATGGCGGTGAAAAGCACCGCGACCAGGCCGCTCGTCAGGTATTGCGTCGACAGATAGGTGAGCCAGTAGTTGAGGCAGAACAGGGTCAGCCCCTGGATTGCCACGAAGCGGTGATCGCGCCACGAGAGTTTCAGCGTGCTGCCGGTCGCAGCGGCGTAGGCGAAGACGATGACGGCCGCCAGCGCGAAGCGGTAGACCAGCGATATCTCCGGCGCGACGACGCCGAGCTGGAACTTGATCGCATACCAGGTGGTGCCCCAGATGAGGACGACGATGGCGTAGATGAGGGGTGTCGGCACCCGGGGCACGCTATGCGCATACCCCAATCGAATCAATCACTAAACCTTAATCCGGCATCACAATTGGCGCGTGAGGGCTTGCCTGAAAGCCGCTATGATGGACGACGGCGGCTGCACAAGGGGACTGCCGCATGAGCTTGACGGTCGCGCTGGTCGCGACACTTGCGCTCGCCGCGCAGGCCGAAGGGCCGCGGGACGCCGCGGGCTGGCGCGCACAGTCCGACGCCCTGTTTGCACAGGGCGATCATGCTGGGGCGCTCGACGCTGCCCAGCGCGCGCTTGCGTTCGATCGGCGCGATCCCTGGTCGCGCTACGCCTGGGTCCGCGCCCTCGCGGCCCTGGACCCGAACACGGCGCGTGCCGCACTGCCCGGACTGCAGGACCCAGCCGCCCTCCAGGCGATGCCGCCCGAGGAGCGGGCCAGGCTCGACACGGCGCTCGGTTACCTGTGCCTCGACCTCGGCATCGAGTCGCTGGCGACCATGCACTTCCAGGGCGTGCCCGCCGGCACGACCAGCCATCCGCAGGCCCAGGCCGGGCTGGCGATCCTCGCCGTGCGCCGCGGCCATACGCGCCAGGCGCTGGTGTATTTCGTGCAAGCGCGGGTCTCGGGGCGGCTCGACCCACCGCTCGCCGAGCTCGAGCGCGAGACGCGCTTCCAGGTGGTGCTGCACGAGTTCACGACCGCGCGCGACCTGCGCGATGCCAATGCCGCGGGACGGGCCTACGCCACGCTCGATGAACTGCGTCCGAGTCACCCGGCCACTTTGCGTGCGCGCGCCGATCTCGCCCAGCTGCGCGGCGATGAGCCGGCCCGCGAGCGGGCCTTGCGTGACCTGCTGGCCGTCGATCGCGACGCACCCGGCGCCGCCAGCGAACTCGTGGACTCGCTGCTGGCGCAGGACCGCCCGCGCGACGCGCTGGTCGTCGCCCGCGACCTGGCGCCTCGGCGTCTTGCCGGCGACGCGCAGTTGAGGGCAATCGAGCGCAGTTGGGTGCCGCATCTCGACGTCTCCCTGGGCGGCCGCTGGCGCGACGGCCAGGTGCGTCACGACGACCTCGTGCAGCCGCAGCTGACCGTCGCCTGGTCTGGGAATTCCCCGCACCTCGGCAGGTTCCGAATTGCGGCCGACGTCACCGGCCCGGAATCCGGCACGGTGCCCGCAGGCGAGCCCTTCGGCAATTCGCCGGCACTCGCGACACCTGCGGCTTCGCAGCATGCCGAGGGCATCGCCGCCAATGTGCAATGGGCGCCGAGCACGAGGCTGCTGGTCGAACTGGGCCATACGCCCACGTCCTTCGAGGTCAGCAACGTCACGGGCGCCCTGCGCTTCCGAGTGGGCACGCCGGATGGCCCGTGGAATTTCGGGCTCGACCGGCAACCAGTCGCGGACTCCCTGCTGTCCCTGGCCGGCACCATCGACCCGGTCACCGGGCGCGACTGGGGTGGCGTGACGCGCAACCGGGCCTATCTCAGCGCAAACCTCGGCGGCGACAGCCTGCGATTTTACGGCTCGGTTTCCGGCGCGCTGTTCTCGGGCCATGGCGTGGACGACAACACTCAGTGGTCCGGCGAAGCGGGATTCTGGCAGCGCAGCGCATCCGGGAATGACTGGCAGGCGAATCTCGGCGGCAGCCTGCGCGCCGAGGGTTTCGACGACAACCGTTCGCATTTCACGCTTGGCCACGGTGGCTACTTCAGCCCGAAGAAGTTCCTCGCCGTCGGCCCGACCTTCGACCTGCGCCGCCAGCGCGATGCCGCCAGCTTCCGACTCGAGGGCGGCGTGGCCTGGCAGGTGGTACGCGAGGCCACCAGCGAATTCTTCCCGGACGACCCTGCGCGGCAGGCCGCCAGCGGCGATCCGCGCTACGCGGGCGACTCGCGCGAGGGCCTTGGCGCGCGCATCGCGGCCACGGTCGAGTGGCGCGTGTCGAATCGCGCGATCGCCGGCGTGCGCCTCGAAGGCATGCGCGGCGAGGACTTCGACCAGGTGCGACTGCAGGTCTACGCGCGGCGCTGGGATCGCGCGATCACGGAACCGTTGCGGGAGCCGCCGCCGGCGCACGCGGCCGCGGATTCGTACCAGCTGTTCTGAGCGGTCAGCCGCCGCGCCGTCGCGCGGCGACAAAGCCTTCCAGGTAACGCGCGAAACCCTCGCCCAGCTCGGGATGCTGCAGCGCGTACTCCACCGTCGCTTCGAGGTATCCCAGCTTGTTGCCGCAATCGTAGCGCTTGCCGGCGAAGCGGTAGGCATGCACCGGCTCGTCCGCGAGCAGCGCGGCAATGCCGTCGGTCAGCTGGATCTCACCGCCGGCTCCGCGCCCGACCCGGCGCAGGTGGCCGAAGATCGCAGCCGACAGCAGGTAGCGGCCCACCACCGCGAGGCTGGATGGCGCGTCGGCGGGCTTCGGTTTCTCGACGATGCGCGTGATGCGTGCGACCGGGCCGGTCGCCGGATCGGTTGCCACGATGCCATAGCGATGCGTCTCGGCCGGGGGCACTTCCTCGACCGCGACCAGGCTGCCGCGCGTCTCCAGGTAGCGGTCGCGCATCTGCGCGAGCACCGGGGGCCCCGCATCGATCAGGTCGTCGGCCAGGTGGACGTAAAAGGGCTCCCGGCCGACCACGGGCTCCGCGCAGAGCACCGCATGGCCGAGCCCGAGCGGCGCGGGCTGGCGGATGTAGATGCAGGCGGCATCGGCCGGCAGCATGCCGCGCAGCGCGTCGGCGAGGTCGCGCTTGCCCTGGGCCTCGAGAGCCGCCTCGAGTTCAGGATCCGAGTCGAAGTGGTCCTCGATTGCGCGCTTGCCCGCGCCCGTGATGAACACGAGGTTGCGTGCGCCGGCGGCCAGCGCCTCCTCCGCCGCGTACTGGATCAGCGGCTTGTCGACGATCGGCAGCATCTCCTTCGGGCTCGCCTTGGTGGCGGGCAGGAAGCGGGTGCCGCGGCCGGCGACCGGAAAGACGGCAAAACGGATCGGTGCGGGTCGGGTCACCGGCCGGATGATACCGGAGCCGGCCTCCGGCCCGCACCGACCTGGGGCGAAATCAGCCCTTCTCGGCCTCGAAGCGCAGGTTGGACTTGTTCTGCTCGATGGTCTTCCTGCCGAGCCCCTTGACCTTGGCGAGGTCGTCGGCGCTGCGGAAGGGACCGTTCTTCTGGCGGTAGCTGACGATGGCCTCGGCCTTGGCCATGCCGACGCCGTCGAGTTCGCGCGCCAGCGTCTTCGCGTCCGCGGTGTTGACATTGACAGGCCCGGCGATGGCGGCCGGCGCGAGCAGCATCGCGGCCACGAGCGCCGCTCCCAGTCCTTTGGTGAACATGACTTGACTCCCTGTGGTCGCGCGCGGCGACCATCGCCGCGCCTGGAAGAAAGGCTAGCGGCCGCGCCGGGGCGGCGCCGCACGGCAATCGCCTGCGTATCGACAGAAAAGGGACGGCTACGTCTTGCCGCGCTCGAGGCCGGCCACGAGGTCGAAGCGCAGCAGCGGCCGCTGGCTGTCCCAACTCTTGCAGCCAGGACACTGCCAGAAGTGGTCGATGCTGGAGAAGCCGCAGGTCGCGCAGCGATAGCGCGGCGTCGTCACCGCCAGCCGCCGCAGCACCCCGGCCACCTCGCGCACCGCGCCCGCATCGAGCGACGCCGGCTCGCGACCTGCGGCGCGCAGCAGCCCGGCGATGGAGGGATCCTGCGCCAGGTAGGCGCGCACCCGTTCCTCGAGCGGCGCGAACTCGAGCGCGTCCGCCATGATCGCCGCGAACGCGATCTCGTGGCCGGCATCCGCGCGCGCCGCCGCCAGCCGCGCCACGACCGCGTCACCCTCGCCGCCGGCCGCCCGCGCGAGGCGCACCAGGCGCGGCATCACCTCGATCGCGAGCGCGGCATCCTGCGCCAGCACCGCGGCCAGCAGCCGCTCCGCGAGGCCGAAATCGCGCTGCTCGATGGCGATGTCCGCGCGCACCAGCGCGCCGCGCGGGAAGCGCCGGCGCTCGGTCCGCGCTGCGCGCAGGTGCTTGCGGGCTTCGTCGAAAGCGCCGCGGGCATGGGCCGCCTCGGCGAGCTCGCAGAAATAGTGCGCGATCGCATTCTCCTGCGGCGCGCGCCCCGCCTTTTCCAGCTCGCGGAACACCGCGATCGCCCGGGGCCAGTCGTTCTCCTGCTCGTAGATTCGCATCAGCTTGCGCATCGCCGCCATGCGGTGCGCGCCCGCGGCCGCGAGCGGCTCGAGGATCTTCTCGGCGCGGTCCAGCATGCCGGCCTTCAGGTAGTCCTGGGCGAGCGCGAAGCCGGCCTGCTCGCGCTGCGCGGGCTCGAGCGACTCGCGCGTGGCGATGTTCTGGTGGATCTTGATGGCGCGGTCCACTTCGCCGCGGCGGCGGTACAGGCTGCCGAGCGCGAAGTGCGTCTCGACCGTGTCCCCGTCAAGTTCCGCGGCGCGCAGGAAGGCCTCGAGCGCGCGGTCGGGCTGCTCGTTGACGAGGAAGTTGACGCCGGCCATGTAGTTGCCGCGCAGCCGCTCGGCGCCCACTGCGCTGGGGCGCGGCTTGCGCGCGGCATAGAAGCCGATCGCCCCGCCGAGGAACAGGACTCCCAGCAGGATCCAGATCGACTCGGGATTCATTCAGCCGCGGGTCGCGTCAGTCCCGGATCGGGTGCGACTGCCCGTCATT
>DATBMQ010000151.1:0-3175 GCA_036554765.1 Steroidobacteraceae bacterium
CTTCTCGAGCTCTTCGCGCACGGAAGCCGCGCCCTGCAGCGAAGCCTTTTCGCTCTTCCAGATCTCCTCGAGATCCGCGTATTCGCGCTCGAGTCCCTTGAGCGTCTCCTGCAGGTCCGCGAGGCGCTTCTTCGTGGCTTCGTCCTTCTCCTTCTTGAGCGCTTCCTGCTCGATCTTGAGCTGGATGATACGGCGCTCGAGCTTGTCCAGCGGCTCGGGCTTGGAATCGATCTCCATGCGGATGCGCGCTGCGGCCTCGTCGATGAGATCGATGGCCTTGTCCGGCAGCTGGCGGTCCGAGATGTAGCGATGCGAGAGCGTGGCCGCGGCGACGATGGCCGGGTCCGTGATGTCGACGCCGTGGTGCACTTCGTAACGCTCCTGCAGTCCGCGCAGGATCGCGATGGTGTCTTCCACCGACGGCTCGTCGACCAGCACCTTCTGGAAGCGGCGCTCGAGCGCGGCGTCCTTCTCCACGTATTTGCGGTACTCATCGAGCGTGGTCGCGCCGACGCAGTGCAGCTCGCCGCGCGCGAGCGCGGGCTTCAGCATGGTGCCGGCGTCCATCGAGCCCTCGGCCTTGCCGGCGCCGACCATGGTGTGCAGCTCGTCGATGAACAGGATGACCGAGCCCTCCTGCTTGGCGAGGTCGTTCAGCACGCCCTTCAGGCGCTCCTCGAACTCGCCGCGGAACTTGGTGCCGGCGATCAGCGCGCCCATGTCGAGCGCGAGGATGCGCTTGTCCTTCAGGCCCTCCGGCACCTCGCCGTTGACGATGCGTTGCGCCAGGCCCTCGACGATCGCGGTCTTGCCGACGCCGGGTTCGCCGATCAGCACCGGGTTGTTCTTGGTGCGCCGCTGCAGCACCTGGATGGTGCGGCGGATCTCGTCGTCGCGGCCGATGACCGGGTCGAGCTTGCCCTGCGCGGCGCGCGCGGTGACGTCCAGCGTGAACTTCTCGAGCGCGCCGCGCTGCTCCTCGGCGCCGGCGTCGTCGATCTTCTGGCCGCCGCGGATCTCGCCGATGGCCTTGTCCACGGCGCCCTTCACCACGCCGGTGTCGCGCAGGATCGTGCCCAGCACGCCCTTGTCGTCGCAGGCGGCGAGCACGAACAGCTCGCTCGAGATGTACTGGTCGCCGCGCTTCTGGGCCAGCTTGTCGGTGACGTTCAGCAGCCGCGCCAGGTCGCTCGAGACCTGCACGTCGCCGTGCGTGCCTTCCACGGTCGCGATGCGGCCGAGCTGCGCGAACAGCTGCGAGCGCAGCAGGGCGACGTTGGCGCCGGCCTTGTCGAGCAGCGGGCGCACCGTGCCGCCGTCCTGGTCGAGCAGCGCCAGCATCAGGTGCGCCGGCTCGATGAACTGGTGGTCGCGGCCGACGGCGAGCGACTGGGCGTCCGCCAGCGCGAGCTGGAACTTGGTGGTCAGGCGGTCGCTGCGCACGTCGATGCTCCGGAACCGGGGTCTGCCCCGTCCATGAGGCCGTCAGCGGGCCGTTTCAATGGGCGAATTCGTGGGTCAGGCCGATCAGCAGGATGCCGGCCGCGATCAGCACGACCTGCTGGACCGAGGTGCGCGCATCCACGCGCCGGTGCAGGCCCGGGATCAGGTCGGCGACCGCGACATAGAGGAACGACGCGGCGGCGATCGCGAGCGCGTAAGGCAGGACGCCGAGCGCCTGCTCCAGCAGGAAGTACGCGATCACGGCGCCGGCCACGGACGTCAGGCTGACGACGACGTTCAGCACCAGCGCCCGCCGGCGGCGCATGCCGCCGTTCAGCAGGATCGCGAGGTCGCCGATCTCCTGCGGGATCTCGTGCGCGAACACGGCAATCGCGGTGACGATGCCGAGGTGCACGTCGGTCAGGAACGCGGCGGCGAGCAGCACGCCGTCCAGCAGGTTGTGGAAGGCGTCGCCCCAGAGGATCAGCGTCGCGGAGGCCTTGTCGCGGTGATGCTCCTGCGGGCCGTGCGCCTCGCAGGCGTCCGCGTGGCAGTGGCGCCAGAGCACCATCTTCTCCAGCGTGAAGAAGATGATGATGCCGGCGACCAGCGCGATGCCGATGCCGTGGGCGCCCACGCCCGCGTCGAGCGCGTGCGGCACGAGGGCCAGCAGCGCGGCGCCCAGCAGCGTGCCGGTCGCAAAGCTCACGAGGTGCGGCACCAGCGCGTCGCGGCGCCTCGCCGGCAGCAGCAGGAACGCACTCGCGACCAGGGCCGAGACCGCGCCCGAACCGGCCGTGAACAGCACGATCAACGTGAGCGTCGACATCCCGCCAGCCTACCCGGAAAAGGAAAAGGAGGCAGGCACCTTTTCTGCACTGCGGTAAAGGAGCCTGCCTCCATTTTCGAGCCAGATCAGGGCGGCCATGCGGCCGGTTTCGCCGTCGCGGCGATAGGAAAAGAACCGCGCGGGATCCGCGTGCGTGCACAAGCCGCCGCCGTGGATTTCGCGCAGGCCGCAGGCGGCGAGCCGGCGGCGTGCCAGCCCCGCCAGGTCGGCGAGGAATTTCCCGGCGCCGCCGGCGCGGAAGTCCTGCGCCGCCTCCGCGTCCTGCGCGAGGAAAGCCGCACGCACTTCGGGGCCGACCTCGAACGCCTGCGGGCCGATGCAGGGACCGAGCCAGGCGACCAGTTCGTCCGGCCTCGCGCCCAATGCGCGCACCGTCGCCTCGACGACGCCGGCCGCGAGCCCGCGCCAGCCCGCGTGCGCGATACCGACGCGATCGCCGCGGCGTCCCGCCAGCAGCACCGGCAGGCAGTCCGCGACCAGCACCGCGCAGACCGCTCCCTGGCCGAAGGTCACGGCCGCATCGGCACTCGCGGGCATCGGGCCCGGCAGGATCGCGACTTCGCGCCCGTGCACCTGCGCGAGCCAGAAGGGCTCCGACGGCAGCGCGAGCGCGGCGCGCAGCCGCCGGCGGTTCTCGGCGACCGCATCGGGATCGTCGCCCACGTGCGTGGCCAGGTTGAGCGTGGCGTAGCGCCCCGCGCTCACGCCTCCCAACCGCGTCGTCACCGCCGCACGCACGCTCGCGGGCACGGGCCAGTCCGGCTCGATGAACCCGATCGTGCGCATCAGGACGCCGCCTTCGCGTCCTCGCGCAGCGCGTCAACCAGGGCCTGCATGTCCGCCGGCAGCCTGGCCTTGACCTCGACGACCCGGCCGTCCTTC
>DATBMQ010000157.1:0-3761 GCA_036554765.1 Steroidobacteraceae bacterium
ATCGGCTCGCCGCCCTTCACCGCGGTCCACAGCTCCTTGCCCATGCGGTCGGTGTTGCGCGAGATGACCGCATTCGCGGCGGCCAGGATCACCTGCGTCGAGCGGTAGTTCTGCTCGAGGCGATAGACCTTCGCGCCGAACTCGCGCTTGAAATGCTGCATGTTCTCGACGCGCGCGCCGCGCCAGCGATAGATCGAGTTGTGCGTGACGATGCCGCTGGCGATGAAGTTGTGAGTGCGATCGACGTTGAGGTCGTAGACGTCGCCTTCGCACTCCCTGTACTCGATCCGCTCCACGACGTCGAATTCACCCGCGCCGGTCGGCATGACCATTCCGGGCCGGATGCTCGAGGCATTCGTGAACGGCAGGGAGCGATCGAGGATGTGCCCCTGGAGGACATAATGGGCGTCGCCGAATCGCTCCCGGATCCGCCGTGCGATAGCCATGATCTCGCCGAAGTCTCGGCGCACGGTATCGAAGCGCCAGCTCCGCTTGCGGGGTCCGTTGGTCCTGACGCTGAGCCCCATGGCTTCAAGGGAAGCTGCATCCCCGCTGTCCACACCAACTATGGTGATTCGGTGCATCGGAGTTGCCCCCCGACGATCACCGCAGAGGGTGATGACGATGTTGCGGCGCCTGGAGTTGCGGCCGCGCGGGTGGTGATGTGGCCGGGCGGGGTCCAGACCCGCGTGCTCCAGGAGCCGCAATGCGTTCTGGTTCGTGTCAAGCGAGGAAAATACGCGCGCGATCAGCCGGGGGTCGTGTACGAGTCCATTTGTGCCGCTTCCCTTGCGTGGCACAAACGGCAGCGTCGGCAGGCCGTAGCGCAGCGCAGTGATCATCTCATCCAGCCGCGCCTCATTCTCGGTGGCGTGGGTCCGGATGATCCATGCGGCGTCTGCGCGCTCCTGTGCTGCGCGCTGTCGGAAGCCAACGATGGGCTTGGCCTGCCCTCTGGTATAGACCTGGGAAGTCCCCAGGCGATAGCCGACTCCCTCCTTGTGCATGAGATAGAGGAAGTGGGTTTGGGGAGTCTTGCCGAGGACGTAGCCTGCGAAATGCGTGTGCTCCGGTGTGCTTTCGATGACCGTTCCAGACCGCAGTTGAATGGAGATCATGGAGCCGCGCCGAGGCTTGACGAAGCGCTCGGTGACTGTCGCGGGACGAAAATCGCCGGCGCCGTAGCTTGACATCACCTTCTCGCCCGGAAGGACGGCCTCTATGGGTTTGATCGTTCCGTCCCCCATGGTGACCGGCGTGCCGGTGGCCAGGCACTGGTCATCGTCGCCAACGACATACAGTGCGCCCGTCTTCCCGGCGAGCAGCTTCAGCCAGTCGTACTGGATGCCGTTCGTGTCCTGGAACTCGTCCACCAGGATGTGACGGAAGCGCTCGCGGTAGTACGCGCCGAGATCCGGCACGTTCTGCAGCATCTCGTGGCAGCGCAGCAGCAGCTCCGCGAAATCGACGATGCCCGCCTGCTCGCAGCGCGCCTCGTAGAGCGCGTACAGGCGGATCAACTGCCGGCGGGTCGGGTCGCCGCGGTCGTCCAGCTTCTTCGAGCGGCGCCCCTCGTCCTTGTGCGCGTTGATGAACTGCTGCACCTCGCGCGGGACCCAGCGCTGCTCGTCGAGGTTCTGCTCGCGGATGATCTTGCGCACCAGGCGCTGCTGGTCGTCCTCGTCGATGATCTGGAACGACTGCGGCAGGCCGGCCTCGCGCCAGTGGCGGCGCAGCATGCGGTGGGCGAGGCCGTGGAAGGTGCCGATCCAGAGCGGATCGGCCGGCATGGAGAGCAGCGACTCGATCCGCCCGCGCATCTCGGCAGCGGCCTTGTTGGTGAAGGTGACGGCCATCAGGCCGTGCGGCGAGACGCCGTGCTCGAGGATCAGCCAGGCCGCGCGGTGCGTGAGCACGCGCGTCTTGCCGCTGCCGGCGCCCGCCAGCACCAGCACCGGGCCGAGCGGGGCCGTGACGGCCTCGCGCTGGGCGTCGTTCAGCGAGTCGAGCAGGCGGTGTGCGGGCATGGGCCGCACATTCTACTTATTTTTCCTGGGCGAACTGGACGAGGGCGAGGACCAGCGCGATCACGACCGGGCCGAGGAACAGGCCGATCATGCCGAAGGCGGCGAGGCCGCCGATCACGCCGATGAAGATCGCGATGGTCGGGACGTAGGCGCGCCCGGAGATCAGCAGCGGCTTCAGGAAGTTGTCCACGCTGCTGACGATCGCGCCGATGACCAGCAGCGCAATGGCCGCGCCATAGCGGCCCTGGAAGGCGAGCACCGCGACCGCGGGCACCCAGACCAGGGCCGTGCCGCCGAACGGCACGACCGAGAGAATTGCGCCGATCACGCCAAAAACGGCGGGCGCCGGCAGGCCGACGATCGCGAAGCCGGTGCCGAGCAGGAACCCCTGCACGATCGCGGTCAGGATCGTGCCGCGCATGACCGCGCGGGTGACGAGCGCGAGGCGCTCGGCGAGCGCCTCGCGCCGCGCGGGCGGCAATGGCACGAGACCGATCGCGCCAGCCGCCATCGCCCGGCCGTCGCGGATAAAGAAGAAGAGCAGGAACAGCATCGCGGTGAACGAGAGCGCGGTGCCGACCGCGCCCAGGAATGCGGTCCCCCCGAGCGAGGCCAGCCGGTCGAGCAGTTTGTGCCCGCCCTCGATCAGCCAGGCCTGCACCTCGGCCGCGCTGACGTGGGCGTACTGGTCGAGCCAGGCGAGCGCGGGGCCGACGACCGGCAGGCCCGCAAAGTCAGCAAGGGTCCTGCCGTCCTGCCTGCCGATCCAGTCCTGCAGGATGCCGGCGAGCCCCGCGGCCTGGCGCGCGAACGCCACCGCGAGCGCGGTCAGCGGGCCGATGAAGAGCAGCAGCACGAGCACCGTCAGCAGGAACGCCGCGGCCGACTCGCGGCCGCGCAGCCAGCCGGCGAGCCGCGCCTGCGCGGGTTGCAGCAGGAAGCCGATGAACATGGCCCAGGCCAGCGGCGCGAGGAACGGCTCGAGGATCCGGTAGAGCAGGAATGCGAGCAGCGCGAGCCCGGCGACCGCGAGCACGCGCTCGTAGAACCGGGCGTTCGCGTCGCCGCTCATGCGCGCTTCACTCGAGCGCGGCACGCACGCGCGCGGCATGCTCCGCGAGTACGGCGTGGTCGGCCTGCCTGGCCGCGTGGATGCCGAGGTCCTTGCCGGAGTAGCGCGGGATCACGTGGAAGTGCAGGTGGAAGACGCTCTGTCCCGCGGCGGGGCCGTTCAGCTGCGCGATCATGACGCCGGGCGGGTCGAAGGCCTTCTTCACCGCGCGCGCGACCTTCTGCGTGGTGCGGATCGCCGCGGCCAGCGACTCCGGCGGAGTCGAGCAGATGTCCTCGCCGGCATTCTTCGGGATCACCAGGGCGTGGCCCTCCGCCTGCGGCATGATGTCCATGAAGGCGATCGTGTCGGCGTCCTCGTACACCTTGTGGCAGGGAATCTCGCCGCGCACGATGCGCGCGAAGATGTTGTTTGCGTCATAGGCCATTGCCGGCCTCCAGTTGCAGTTCGACCGAGATCACGCAGTGGTCGGGCCAGCGCCCGCCCCCGGCGTAATTCCAGTCCCGGTACGAGCCCGGAACCATCCTGCGCGACAGCCTGCGCGAGAGGACCACGTAATCGATGGGCATGCGCGCGCCCTGGCCATTGTTGCAGTTGACCAGTCCACGATCGGCGCCGGCATTGCGCAGGTCGGCTTCCGCCGGCTCGCCGTCGTCGATCTC
>DATBMQ010000161.1:0-4118 GCA_036554765.1 Steroidobacteraceae bacterium
CCTCGGCATCGACACCGAGAAGGCGGCGCTGTTCGGCGTGCCGGCGATCGAGGCCGACCGCACGGTGCGCCTCGCGGTCGCCGGCCTCGCCGCCGGCCGCTTCCGCGAGCCGGACGGCGACGAGTACGACATCATGCTGCGCCTGCCGATCGGCGCGCGCCCGACGCTCGACCTGCTGCAGTCGGTGCAGGTGTCCTCGCTCTCCGGCCGCCAGGTGCCGCTCGCGCAGATCACCGACCCGGAGTTCCGCACCGCACCCTCGGTCATCAAGCGCTACAACCGCGAGCGCGCGGTCTCCGTCACCGCCTGGCCCGCGACCGGCCATGCGACCGACGAGCTGACGCGCCAGGTGATGGCGAAGCTGGACGCGCTGGCCTGGCCGCCCGGCTACCGCTGGGTCGCGGCCGGCGAGATCGAGGCGCGGGAGGAGAGCTTCTCGGGCCTGGGCGTGGCGATGCTGGTGGCCGTGTTCGGGATCCTGGCGGTGCTGGTGCTCGAGTTCGGCAGCTTCCGCTCGATGCTGATCGTGTTCGGCGTGGTGCCGCTCGGGATCACCGGCGCGCTGGTCGCGCTGTGGCTGACCGGTTACACGCTCTCGTTCACGTCGCTGATCGGGATGATTGCCCTGGTCGGCATCGAGATCAAGAACTCGATCCTGCTGGTGGACTTCACCAACCGCCTGCGCGAGCAGGGCAAGCCGCTCGACGACGCGATCGCGGAAGCGGGCGAAGTGCGCTTCCTGCCCATCCTGCTGACGTCGCTGACCGCGATCGGCGGCCTGCTGCCGCTCGCGGTGCAGGGTTCCGGGCTCTACTCGCCGCTCGCAGTCGTGATCATCGGCGGGCTCATCAGCTCGACGCTGCTGGCGCGGCTGGTGACGCCCGTCATGTACAAGCTGCTGCCGCCGGCGATCGAGAGCGGCGACGCCGCCGCGCCGTCAGTCCGGGCCCTCCCCGCTCCCGCGAGCTGAGCGCACGCGGCGCCAGGCGAGTGCCGCGGCCAGGTAGGTGATCGCGATCAGGTTGCTCGCGACGAACACCGCCTCGACCACCAGCGACTGCAGGTCCGGTCGGCCGTGCAGGATGCCGGCTGCGATCCAGGCGGCACAGGCCGCCGCGCCCATGGCCGCGATCGAACCCAGTACCCACCAGCGCGCCCGGTCCCCCGCATCCGCCGGCGGCGCGCCAGCGGCAGCAGCGGACCGCAGCCACGAGCGGTACGCGACCGCCAGCACGACGATGCCGAACACGGTGCTGGCGTGCTGCAGGAAATTGTAGGTCTCGACGTCCCGGGAGCCGACCCGGAACAGCACGCGCTGCAGGAACTCGCTGCGCGCGACCGGCGGGCCGGTCGCATGCGTGAAGGAATCCCAGGCGGCATGGGTCGCGGCGCCGAGCAGGATCGACGCGGCAAGCACGATGCCGCGCCGCCAGTCCAGGTCGCGGCCCAGCGACGCGAACGCCTGCTGCCAGGCGAAGCGGTGCGGCTGCGGCAGCAGCTCCGCCAGCAGTCCGCGCAGCAGCCAGGCCGCCGCGACCACCAGCAGCCCGCCCGGCAGCGCGGCGGCGAACAGTCCCGGCAGCGAGTGGGCGAAATCCGCGATCTCCGCCAGGCCGAAGTAGTAGGCGAAATCCGGGCTCATGCTGCCGATCACCAGTGCGACGAACGACAGCTGCGCCGGACACCAGCGGCGCAATGGCAGCACGGCGGCGGCATGGGAGACGGTCCAGGGCATGGGCGCGCCTGCCGGGCAGTCCCCGCCTATTCGCCCGGTTTCCGGCGCGTGAGCCGCCACACGATCACGACGACCAGCGCGACGGCGGCCAGGATGAATATCGCACGTGCCATGGACCCTCCCTGCCGTCAGCTCAAGCGGCTCGTTCTTCGAGTTTCGTGTAGCGATCCACCACCGTCGTGGTCACGACGTCGGCACCCACGTTCACCATCGTGCGCGTCATGTCGAGGATGCGGTCCACGCCCAGGATGATGCCGATGCCCTCGGGCGGGATGCCGAACGCCGCCAGCAGGCCGGCGATCAGCGGCAGCGAGCCGCCCGGGATCGCCGCGACCGCGACCGCGGACAGCACGGCGAGCAGCAGCAGCGTCAGCTGTTGCGCAATGCCGAGCTCGACGCCGAACACCTGCGCGATGAACAGCACCACGCAGCCCTCGTAGAGCGCGGTGCCCGCCATGTTCATGGTGGTGCCGAGCGGCAGCACGAAGCCCGCCACCGGCGCCTTGACACCGAGATCCTCGCGCGCGGCGGCCAGCGCGGTCGGCAGCGTCGCCGCGCTGGAGCTGGTCGAGAACGCGGTGACGAGCACCGGCCGCAGCAGCTTCCAGGTCTCGAGCGGGCGGCGTTTCGCCAGGACCTTCAGCCAGATGGACATGGTGCCGAACAGGTGCAGCAGCATGACCGCGATGGCGCTGACCACGAACACGCCGAGCGCGATGACGATGTCCCAGCCGATCTTCACGATCACGCTGTAAATCATCGCGGGGACGGCGTAGGGCGCGATCGAGAGCGCGAAATGCACGATGCCGGTCATCAGGTCGTTGATCGTGGCGAGGCTCGAACGGAACCGGTCGCGCTGATCCCCGGCCAGGCGGGTCGCCGCGGCGCCGACCAGGATCGCGAACAGGATCAGCGGCAGCACGTCGCCCAGCGCGTTGCGGTCGCTGCCGACGAAGGCGCCGAACAGGTTGCGCGGCATGAACATCTCGACGACGGTCATCGGCGTGACGTCCGGCTGCGCCGCACGCCGCTCGATGTGCTGCCGGGCCGCGCCGCCGTACTCCTCCAGCAGCCGGGTCTTCGCCTCCGGGTCCATGGCCGCGCCGGGCTCGACCACGTTCATCATGACCATGCCGAGCGCGACGGCGATGGACATGTTCACGAAGAACAGCACGAAGGTGCGGGTCGCGAGCGGACCGAGCTGCCCGAGCCGCTCGAGCTGGGCCACGCCGCTCGCGAGCGAGGCGAACACCAGCGGGATCACGACGAAGAACAGCATGCGCAGGAAGACCTGGCCCAGCGGGTCGAGCACCAGCGTCGAGAACCTGCGCGCGGCGGTGAGCAGGTCGGGATAGAGGTTCCCGGCGATGAGCGTGGCGGCGCCTGCCGCGGCCCCGATGCCGAGGCCGATCAGGATGCGGTTCGCCAGCCGGGTGTCGATGTCGCCGCTCATGAGTCCACTCCCCGGCTCCGGCCGGTGCCGGGAATGTTAACCTTTCAGGCGCAACCCTGGAGTCGGACCCTTGCTGCAGCGCTTTTTCCGGCTTGCGATCCTGCCGCTGGTCGCGGCGCTCGTCGCCTGCGCGGGGCCGGGCCGCACGCCCGACCTCGCGCGGCTGTACCATGCCCATGCGCTGGACGATCGCCGCGTGCCCGTCATCCTCGTTCCGGGCATGCTCGGTTCGCGCCTCGCGCGCCGCGACACCGGCGAGGAGCTCTGGCCCGGCGGCACGGCCAAGCTGCTGACCAGCGGCTATGAGGACCTGGTGCTGCGCATCGACCCGGTCACGCTCGAGCCGCTGGACGATGGGCTCGAGCCCAGCGGCCTTTTCGACGCCGCGGTCGGGCAGGATTTCTACGGGCGCATCACGCGCGCGCTGCGCGAGGTCGGCGGGTACCTGCCGAGCCGCGCGGGCCAGCGCATCGTGCAGCAGAAGGCGCGGATGTACGTCTTCACCTACGACTGGCGCCAGGACAACGTCGCGACGGTGCGCAAGCTCGATGAGTTCATCGAGCAGATCCGCCGGGATTACGGCGATCCCGCGTTGCGCGTCGACGTCATTGCGCACAGCATGGGCGGGCTCATCGTGCGCTACTTCCAGCGTTATGGCACCGAAGACGTGCTGGACGGCAACGCCTTCCCGGTGACGGGCGCGGGCGCGGCCAAGCTGCGCCGCGTCGTGCTGCTCGGCGTGCCCAACCAGGGCGCCACGCTCGCCATCCACAAGTTCCTGAACGGCTACCAGGTCGGCATCTCGCGCCTGCCCACGGAAGGCGTCGCGACCATGCCCGGCCTGTTCCAGTTCTTCCCGCACCCGGCGGTGGACTGGGTCGTCTCGAACCAGGGACGGCCGCTCGGGCTCGACCTGTTCGACGTCGACAC
>DATBMQ010000178.1:0-3469 GCA_036554765.1 Steroidobacteraceae bacterium
TCTGGACGCGGCGCACCAGCGCAATGTCGCCTGCTTCAGCCCGCATCGGCTCCACGATCCGCGCTGCGCCTGCCCCTGTCACGCCGGATATGACCGGCAACGGCCGCGTTAGTTCGGCCGGTGTGGCAGGGATATCGGGCGTTGCACTGGCCTCCTGTGACCCGGTCGCCGGATTCTAGCAAGCCAGCCGGATCAGGGCCTTGAGACGCCGGAAATCCCCGGCTGGCAGCGCACCGCGGGACAGCAGCCAGCCGCAGCTGCGCCCGGCCGCCTCGAGCTCCAGCAGCACGACTCCGGCGTAGGCGCGCGAGGCCGTCGTGGGCGATGCCGGAAGCCAATGCTCAGCGCCGGCGAACCGCAGGCGCCATCCCCCGGCGTCCCAGGCGACGGCCTGCAGCGCGTGGTGCCGGCCCGGCAGGCGGGCGAGGCTCGCCCAGAGGCCTGCGACCGCGAGGCTGCAGGCCCCCGCCGCTATCCAGGGCGGACAATGCGCGATCCAGGGGCTGGCCGCCGCGCCGGCGTGCGCCAGCAGCAGGTACGCCGCGAGCCGCGGTTCGGCCCGCGGCTCAATCGCGAGGCTGAAGGATGTCATCGACCAGGGCCGCGAGCGCGGCGTCGGCCGGGCGCGCGCCCTGCAGCAGCCAGTCGGCCAGCTGCGGATCCGGGAGTTCGAGCAGCCCGGTGAATGCGGCGCGCGCCTGCGGGTCCGCCGCCGGCCAGCGCCGCTCGAGCCAGCGCGCGAGCAGCACGTCGAGTTCCTTCATGCCCCGGCGGCAACGCCAGCGCACCTGTCCCGGCGCGGCGCCGGTCACGGCTCAGCCGCCCTCGCCGCTCGCGAGCCGGCGCTTGAGGTCGGCGATCGCGCGCGCGGGATTCAGGTCCTTGGGGCAAGCCTCGACGCAATTCAGGATCGTGTGGCAGCGATAGAGCCGGAACACGTCGTCGAGCCAGGCGAGCCGCTCGGCGCGGGCCTCGTCGCGCGTGTCGAGGACCCAGCGGTGGCTCGCCAGCAGCGCCGCCGGCCCGAGGTAGCGTTCGCTGTTCCACCAGAAGCTCGGGCAGCTGGTCGAGCAGCAGGCACACAGGATGCAGGCGGACGGGCGGTCGATGCGCTCCTGGTCCTCCGGCGACTGCCGCCGTTCCCGGCCTTCGGGCGCCGGCGCACGCGTCTGCAGCCAGGGCTTCACCGCGGCGTACTGCGCGTAGAACTGCGTCAGGTCCGGCACCAGGTCCTTGATCACCGGCAGGTGCGGCAGCGGGAAGATCCGCACCGCGCCCTTGATCGTGTCGATCGGCTTGGTGCAGGCGAGCGTGTTGAGCCCGTCGATGTTCATCGCGCAGGAGCCGCAGATGCCCTCGCGGCAGGAACGGCGGAAGGTGAGCGTCGAATCCACCGCATCCTTGATGTGGATCAGCGCGTCGAGCACCATGCTGCCGCAGCCGTCGAGGTCCACCTCGAAGACGTCCACGCGCGGGGCTGTTCTCGAGTCCGGATCGAAGCGATAGACATGGAACTCGCGCACGCGCTGCGCGCCGGCGGGCGCCGGATGGCGGCGTCCGGGCTGTTTCGAGTATCGCGAATTCTCGGGCAGGGTGAACTGGACCATGGCGGTGCGGTTGCGCGCTCCTCAGTAGGTCCGCGCTTTCGGCGGGATGGATTCGACCTCGCCCGTGCGCGTCGTCAGCTGCACGGGCCGGTAATCGAAGCGCACCGCGCCCCGGTCGTCGACCCAGGCGAGCGTGTGCTTGAGCCAGTTGGCGTCGTCGCGTGCCGGGAAGTCCTCGCGCGCGTGCGCGCCGCGGCTCTCGTTGCGGTTGCGCGCCGAGTGGATGGTCGCGAGCGCCTGCCGCATGAGGTTGTCGAGCTCGAGCGCCTCGACCAGGTCGGTGTTGAATACCAGCGAGCGGTCGCTGATGCGCAGTTCCGCCATCGCCTCGAAGGCCGAACCGACCGCGCGGCAGCCCTCGGCGAGGCTGTCGCCGGTGCGGAACACGGCGGCATCCTTCTGCATGGCGCGCTGCATCTCGTCGCGCAGCGACGCGGTGGGGCGCGCTCCCGACGCCTGGCGCACGCGGTCGAAGGACGCGAGCGCCGCTTCCGTCGCCGCCTGCGGCGGCGCCGGCTGCGCCGCACCCGGCTGCAGCGTGCTGGCGCAGCGTGCCGCGGCCGAGCGGCCGAAAACGACCAGGTCGAGCAGCGAATTCGAGCCCAGGCGGTTGGCGCCATGCACCGACACGCAGGCGGCCTCGCCCACCGCGAGCAGCCCGGGCACCACCGCGTCGCCGCCGCCGCCGCGCGTCAGCACCTCGCCGTGGATCGTGCAGGGGATGCCGCCCATGTTGTAGTGCGCGGTCGGCAGCACCGGGACCGGCGCGCGCGTCACGTCCACGCCCGCAAAGATGCGCGCCGTCTCGGCGATGCCGGGCAGGCGCCTGGCGATGACGTCCTCGCCCAGGTGCTCGAGGTGCAGCAGCAGGTGGTCCTTGCGCGGCCCGACGCCGCGGCCCTCGCGGATCTCGATGGTCATCGCCCGGCTCACGACGTCGCGCGAAGCGAGGTCCCTGGCGTTCGGCGCGTAACGCTCCATGAAGCGCTCGCCCTGGGAGTTCCGCAGCACGCCGCCCTCGCCGCGCACGCCCTCGGTGATCAGGCAGCCCGCGCCGTAGATGCCGGTCGGGTGGAATTGCACGAATTCCATGTCCTGCAGCGGCAGTCCCGCGCGCAGCACCATGCCGCCGCCGTCGCCGGTGCAGGTGTGGGCCGAGGTGCAGGAAAAGTAGGTGCGGCCATAGCCGCCGGTCGCGAGCACCGTGGCCTGGGCCAGGAACCGGTGCAGCGTGCCGGTCGCCATGTCGAGCGCGAGCACGCCCCGGCAGGCGCCGTCCTCCATCAGCAGGTCGAGCGCAAAGTACTCGATGAAGAAGCGCGCGTCGTGCTTCAGGCTCTGCTGGTAGAGCGTGTGCAGCATCGCATGCCCGGTGCGATCCGCCGCCGCGCAGGTGCGGTGCGCGATGCCCTTGCCATAGTGGGTGGTCATGCCGCCGAAGGGCCGCTGGTAGATGCGCCCGTCCTCGGTGCGCGAGAACGGCAGGCCGAAGTGCTCCAGCTCGATGACCGCGGCGGGCGCCTCGCGGCACATGAATGCGATGGCATCCTGGTCGCCGAGCCAGTCCGAGCCCTTCACCGTGTCGTAGAAATGGAAGCGCCAGTCGTCCTCGCCCATGTTGCCGAGCGCCGCGCTGATGCCGCCCTGCGCCGCGACCGTATGGCTGCGGGTCGGGAACACCTTGGTGACGCAGGCGGTCGCAAAGCCCGCCTGCGCGAGTCCGACGGTGGCGCGCAGGCCGGCGCCGCCGGCGCCCACCACGACGACGTCGCAGCTGTGGTCGGTGAGCGGATAGGCGCTCACGCCGGCGCACCCTGCGCGAGCATCCACACCGACCAGCCGACCGCGAGCGCGGCGGCGAG
>DATBMQ010000183.1:0-29687 GCA_036554765.1 Steroidobacteraceae bacterium
GTCTCCTCCGCCCCCTCGCGCGGATCATGCTCCGGCACGGCCTGTCGACCTATGATTTTGCGCGTGTCGCCAATATTGCCTTTGTTCAGGCAGCGCGGGATATCCTCCGGGAACAGGGCAAACCGCTGAGTTTCTCTCGTATTTCTACAATTACTGGGCTGCACCGTCATGTCGTCAGCAATATTGTTAACTCAGGTGACGGCAAGCCTGCCGACCTGACCGCCGACAAGGACTACCAGCGCAATCGCCTGGCCAGGGTGCTGGCCGGCTGGTTTGAGAGCCCCGAATACACGGACGGTGAAGGTCGCCCGCGCGTGCTGCCGGTTGAGGGTCCGGAGCCATCCTTCGCATCGCTGGTGCGCGACTACAGCGGCGACATCTATCCCGCGATCATCCTGGACGAGCTGCTGCACGTGGGTGCGGTGCGCCGGCTCAGGGACGGCATGCTGCGCGTGGTTTCCCGGCGCTACACCTTGGGCGGCGCCGAGCCGGCCGCGATCGAGCACCTGGGCAGCACCGCCCGAGACGTCCTGTGCACGCTGGAGCACAACATTGCTGCCCCCGTCGAGACGCGGCTGTTCGAGGACTCCGTCATCTCGGCGACGCTTGACCGCGCATCGATTCCCCTGTTCCGCCTGCTGCTGCGCCAGCGTGGCGCCGCATTTCTGCAGGACATCGAGGGCTGGGTATCGGAGCACGAGAAGCCGGAATCGAAAGACGCGGTGCGGGCGGGCGTCATCGTGCAGATGATCGTGGACGATCGTGCGGAGGATGCCGGCGGGACACCGGGTCCGCGACGCGACTGATCAGCGCTTGCCGTCGATCATCCTGAGGAAACCTGCTTCATCGAGGACCTGCACGCCGAGTTCCGTCGCCTTCCGCAGCTTCGAGCCCGGTTCCGCTCCCACCACGACATAGTCGGTTTTCTTCGAGACGCTGCCGGACACCTTTCCGCCCAGTTCGCGGATGCGGTCGCCGGCGTCGTCGCGCGACATGCTCGTGAGCGCGCCGGTCAGCACGAATGTCTTGCCGCCAAGCGCGTCGCTGCGCGCCGCCGCGCGGCGGGTTTCCGGCCAGTGCACGCCAAGGCGCACCAAGCTGTCGATCACCCTGGCGTTGCGCTTTTCGGCAAGGAACGCGTGCACGTGGCCGGCGGTGATCGGCCCGATGTCCGGCACCTGCTCGATGTCGGCCGTGGTGGCCGCGCGCAACGCATCCAGCGTCCGGAAGTGCCTGGCCAATGCCTCGGCCGTCGATTCGCCGACGTCGCGGATCCCGAGGGCAAACAGGAACCGGGCGAGCGTCGTCTCCTTGCTGCGCTCCAGCGCCTCGACGATGTTGGCCGCGGATTTCTCGCCCATGCGCTCGAGGCCTGCCAGCTTCTTGAGATTCAGCCGGTACAGGTCCGCGGCGTCCGCCACCAGCCCCGTATCCACCAGCTGGTCGATCAGTTTGGTCCCGAGCCCTTCGATGTCGAGTGCGCGGCGCGACGCGAAGTGGCGCAGGGATTCCTTCAGCTGGGCGGAGCAGACGAGCGCGCCGGTGCAGCGGGCAATCGCCTCCCCTTCCTCGCGCTCGACCGAGGATCCGCAGACCGGGCAGGCGGTGGGCAGCCGGGCGACCGATGTCTTCGCCGGGCGCTTGTCGAGCATCACGCGCACGACCTCGGGTATCACGTCGCCCGCGCGCCGCAGGATCACCATGTCCCCGACGCGAACGTCCTTGCGCAGGAGCTCGTCGATGTTGTGCAGCGTGGCATTGCTGACCGTGGCGCCGCCGACGAATACCGGCTCGAGTCGCGCCACCGGCGTCAGTGCGCCGGTACGGCCGACCTGCCATTCGATCGCCTTGACGCGCGTCATCTCCTCCTCGGCCGGGAACTTGTGCGCGATCGCCCAGCGCGGCGCGCGCGCGATGAAGCCGAGTTCGCGCTGTTCCGCAATCGAATCCACCTTGTAGACCACGCCGTCGATCTGGTAGGGCAGCTTGCTGCGGCGGCGACCCATCTGCTCGAAGTACCCCAGCAGCCCCTCGACGCCCTTGACGACGCGCAGCTCCGGCGAGGTCCGCAGTCCCCAGCCGCGCAGCGCCTCCAGGATCCTGCTGTGGCGATCCGGCAATGCGCGGCCCTCCGCGAGCCCTGCCCCGTAGAAGAAGATCTCGAGCGGGCGCGAGGCGGCGAGGCGCGGGTCGAGCTGGCGCAGGCTGCCCGCCGCGGCGTTGCGGGGATTCACGAACACCTTTTCGCCCTTCTCGGACGCCCGGCGGTTCATCTCGCGGAAGCCCGCCAGCGACATGAACACCTCGCCGCGCGCTTCGAGCACCCTGGGCCAGCCGCGGCCGCTCAATCGCAACGGCACGCTCTGGATGGTGCGGATGTTGTGCGTGACGTCCTCGCCGACCATTCCGTCGCCGCGGGTCGCGCCGAGCTCGAGCGAACCGTCGCGGTAGGTCAGGCTGACCGCGAGCCCGTCGAGTTTCGGCTCGCAGGCATACTCGATCTCGCGTTCCGTCTCGAGGCGCTCACGCACGCGCCGGTCGAACGCTTCGACCTCCTCGCGCGAGAACGCATTGTCGAGCGACAGCATCGGCGTCCGGTGGCGCACCTCCGCGAAGCCGCCGACCGGCGCGCCGCCGACGCGCTGGGTCGGCGACTCCGGGGTCACGAGCTCTGGGTGCTCGCCCTCGAGCGCGCGCAACTCGACCAGCATGCGGTCGAACTCGGCGTCCGGGATCTCCGGGTCGTCGAGCACGTGATACCGGTAGTTGTGGTGCTCGATCCGGGACCGCAGCCGCTCGACTCGCTGCCTGACGCTGGCGGGTGCCGCTTTCATCAGTAGCGCCGCAGGCGCTTGTGGCGATGCTCGAAATGCACGAGTTCCTCGCGCAGGTTGAGGATGCGCTGCGCGGTCAGGGTGCTGCCCTGCTCGTCCTGCAACTGGCCGCCGAGCCGCTCCGCGAGATGCCGCCCGGTCGCAAGGATCAGGTCGAAGACCGCAGGCGCTTCCATCGCCCCCGGCACGATGCCGAACAGGGAGATGCCCGGGAAGGTCTGCTGGTCCATGCGCTCAAGTTCGAACGATCCAGGCTCCATCATGCTGGCGACGTAGAAGAGCGTCTTGCCGTCTTCGCGCTCGCGGTGGAAGACCGAAAAGCGCCCGAAGCGCAGGCTCTCGGCCTCGAGCGCCTCGCGCAGCTGCCGGCCGCCCCAGCGCTCGATCGGCGCGACCAGGCGCAATGCCACGATGCGCTGCCGCGACGCCTCGTCCGCATGCTGCGCCGCAGGATCCATCGACTCCGGCTCGACGGGCTCCTCGGCCTTGGGCGGCGCGACCTCCAGCCGTTCCAGCGGTTGCGTGCGCACCCAGGGTGCGCGCTGGTGATCGTCCTGCTCCTCTTCCGGGTCGGCCTCGCCCACGTCCACGATCTCGTCCACCGCGAATGGTTCCGGCGGCGCCGCTTTCAGTTCGGGTTCCGGCACGCGGCGCCGGTCCTTGCCGACATAGGCCGAGACGTCCACTTCCATGTCGTCGGGAATCTCAACGACCGGCGGGCGGCGCGGCGCGCGCACGCGCTCGATCGTGGGCGTGAAACTCGTCACGGGCTCGTCGGCTGCGAGCGCATCCGCACCGGCATCCAGCACCGGGAGATTGTCGACCGTCGGCTCGGTGCGTTCACGCGGCCAGGGATCGGCGGTCGCGGCTGTCACCTTCGACTTGCGGGTCTCCCACCACCATAGCCCCAGGATCAGGGCCACACCGGCGGTCAGCAGGATCCAGCGCAGTTCCGTCATGGCCCCGCCTCCGGCCTAGCCGACAGCCGCCATCCTGACGGCCTCGTCGACATCCACGGCGACCAGGCGCGACACGCCGGGTTCACCCATCGTCACGCCGATCAGGTGACTGGCCAGTTCCATCGTGCTCTTGTTGTGGGTGATGAAGATGAACTGCACGCGCTCCGACATGTCGCGCACGATGTCACAGAAGCGGCTCACATTGTTGTCGTCCAGCGGCGCGTCCACCTCGTCAAGCAGGCAGAACGGGGCCGGGTTGAGCTCGAAGATCGAGAACACCAGCGCGACCGCGGTCAGCGCCTTTTCGCCGCCGGACAGCTGGTGAATCGTGCTGTTGCGCTTGCCGGGCGGCCGCGCCATGACCGCGACACCGGCGGTCAACAGGTCGTCGCCGACCAGCTCGAGATACGCAGCCCCGCCGCCGAACAGGCGCGGGAACTTCTCCTTGAGCCCGCCATTGATCCGGTCGAAGGTCTCCTGGAAGCGCGTGCGCGTCTCGCGGTCGATCTTGCGGATGGCCTGGTCCAGCGTGTTGAGCGCATCCGAGAGATCGGCAAACTGCCGATCCAGGTATTCCTTGCGCTCCGACTGCTCCTTGAGCTCGTCGATGGAGGCGAGATTGACCGCGCCCAGGCGTTCGATCCTGTCGCCGATCTCGGCGAGCAGCTGGTCCCAGGTCACGACCGTCGCGTCCTCCGGCAGCGCCGCCGTCAGTTGCCCGAGGTCGAAATGCGTCGCGGTGAACTGCTCCAGCAGCGACTCGCGCCGCACGCGCGCCTCCTGCATGCCGAGGCTCACTTCGGCGAGCGCGGCGCGGGCGGACTCCACCAGGCCTTCCGCCTTCTGCCGGCCGACGTCGAATTCCCGCACCTGCGCATCGGCCTCCTCGACCGCGCGCCGCGCGCCCGCAAGCTCCGCCTCGACCGCGAGGCGCTGCTCGAGGTACCTCTGCAACTGGCGCTCGAGCTCCACGAACGGCGACTCGCCACCCGCGAGCTGCTGCTCGAGCTCGGCCTTCCTGGACTGCTGCTGGCGCGACTGTTCGCTGACGCGTTCGAGGCTGGTGCGCAGCGTGGCGAGCGTCGAGCGCTGCGACTCGACCCGTATCGCGACCTGCTGAGCCGCTGCCTGCAGGCCGGCATGCCGTTCGCGCGACTCGACCAGCCCGCGGCGCAGCGTCTCGCGCTCCTGCTCCAGCGCGGGCTGGCGCGCACCGAGCACCTGCAGGCGCGCCTGGGCCTCATCCAGCCGCCGGCGGGAGTCGCGGATGTGCTGCTCGTCGCGCTCGATTTCGCCCGCGGCCTGCGCGATTTCGGCGGCGATGCGCGAGACGCGCTCCGCCGCCTGCTGCGTGCGCGAGCGGATCGCCTCGTGCGCGCCACGCACATTGACGAGGTCGTGATGCAGGCGATTCACGACCGCGTGCAGTTCATCCCGGCGCGCATCCAGCCCGGCCAGCCGTGTACGCGCGCCGGCCAATGCCTCGTCGAGCCCGCGGACCGTCGCCTCCTGCGCGGCGACTGCAGCCTGCAGCCGCCGCAGTTCCTGCTCGCGCGCGATGACACCCGCATGTCCGGCCTCGCTGCGGGCCACGCGCAGCCAGTCGCGCCCGATCCAGACCCCGTCCCGGGTGATGACGGACTGTCCCGGCTGCAGCGTGCGCCTGCGGCCCAGCGCCTGTGACAACGACTCAACCGCGACGACGCGCTCCAGCAATCCCCCGACCACCGCCGGCCCTCGCACGTGCGCCAGCAGGCTGTCGCCGGGGACCCCTGGGGCGGACGCCGGCACACGTTCCGCAAGCGTGAGCTGTCCCGCGTCGAGGGCATTCGCCGCCTCGGCGATGCCGTCGAGGCCCTCCACGCAAACCGCCTCGAGGTAGCTGCCGAGTGCCGTTTCCACGGCGCGCTCCCAGCCCTTGTCGACCTCGAGTTCCTGCGCGAGGCGCGGGCGGCGGTCGAGCCGGTGGCTGCCGAGCCATTCCGCGACACGCCCCTGCGCCTGGCCGAGCGCCGCCTTCTGCACGGCCTCGACCGTCAGCAGCTCGCCCTGGATCGACTGCAACCGCGACTTGGCCGTGTCGAGCGCCGCCGAGGCTTCGCGTTCGGCGTCGCGAACCGACTGCAGCTCCCCGAGCGTCGACTCCAGTTCGCGCTGCGCCTCGGCGCCACGCTCGCGTGCCTGCCGCTCCGCCGCCGCGAACTCCTCCGGCTTCGCGCCCGAGACCGACAACTCGATCTGTGCGCGCTCGTCAGCCAGGCGGCCGCGCTGCGAAACGAGGCGAGCCAGGCCCGCCTCGATCTGGCCGATGCGCGCCTGTTCCACCTGCGCCTGCTGCGTGGCCTCCGCGAACTCGCGGCTGAAGGACTCGGAGCGCGACTGCCAGTCGGACATCGCAGACTCGGCGTCGGCCAATGCGGCGCGCGCCGCCTCCTCGAGCCCGCGCGCGGCGGCAAGGTCCGGCTCCGCGCGGGCGAGCGCGGCCGACAGCTCCTGCAACTGCTGCTGGTCGCGGCCGACCAGCACGCGCGATTCGCCGAGCTCCGCCGTGACGCGCTCGAGGTCGGCGCGCTGGCGCTGGCGCAGCTCGCGCGCATGCTGCAGCGCCTGTTCCGTACGGGTCGCGTCCGCGCCGGCCTGGTAATAGCGCTCCTGCACCGCCGCGAGCGCATCCGCGCAGTCCGCATGCCGGGCACGGGCCCGCTCGACCTGCGCTTCGGCCGCCCGCAGTTCGGCCAGCGCGGCCTGCATCTCCGTCTCGCGCTGGGACGACAGCGAATGGCGCCCTGCCAGGTCGCCATCGAGGTCGCGGATGCGCAGTGCCAGCAGCTCGGCCTGCAGTTGCCGCTGGCGCTCGCGGTGCTCCTGGTAGCGCCGTGCGATCCCGGCCTGCCGCTGCAGGTGACGGATCTGCTTGTCCACTTCCTCGCGCAGGTCGTTCAGCCGGTCGAGGTTCTCGCGGGTGTGCGAAATGCGGCTCTCGGTCTCGCGCCGCCGGTCCTTGTAGCGCGAGATGCCGGCCGCCTCCTCGACGAACGCGCGCATGTCCTCCGCGCGCGCCTCGATCAGGCGCGAGATCATGCCCTGCTCGATGATCGCGTAGCTGCGCGACCCGAGCCCCGTGCCCAGGAACAAGTGCGTGATGTCCTTGCGGCGGCACTTCGAGCCATTGATGAAATAGGTGGAATTGCCGTCGCGCGAGACGGTGCGCTTGAGCGCCACCTCCGCATACCCGGCGTAGGCGCCGGAAATCTTGCCATCGCCGTTGTCGAACACGAGTTCGACCGAGCAGCTGCCGACCGGCTTGCGGCCACGCGAGCCGTTGAAGATCACGTCGGTCATCGAATCGCCGCGCAGGTGCTTCGCGGAGATCTCGCCCATGACCCAGCGCACCGCGTCGATGATGTTGGACTTGCCGCAGCCGTTCGGCCCGACGACGCCGGTCAGGCTGGCCGGGAAATTGACGGTGGTGGGATCGACAAATGACTTGAAACCGGCGAGTTTTATCCTGGCGAGGCGCATTCGGCGTAGTGTAGATTAACCGCCCGCGATTGACGACGACCGGGACCACCCCGCATGAGCAGCACGGCGCCATCCGGCGACCTCGAGACATTCCCGAATCCGGAGCCGGGGCGCGATTACACGATCCGCATGCGCATTCCGGAGTTCACCTGCCTGTGCCCGCGCACGGGCCAGCCGGATTTCGCGACGCTCGAACTCGAATACGTCCCCGAAGCGTTGTGCGTGGAGCTGAAGTCGCTCAAGCTCTACATCTGGTCGTTTCGCGACCGCGGGGCCTTCCACGAGGCGGTCACCAACGAGATCGCGAATTGCCTGGCCGCGCTGCTGGAGCCGCGCTTCCTGCGCCTGACGGCGCAGTTCAACGTGCGCGGCGGTATCCATACGACGGTGGTCGCCGAGCACCGCAGGCCGGGCTGGGCCGCGCCGTCACCGGTGGCATTGCCCTGACCCGGCATGTGTGCCCGGTGCGACGCCGATAAGACTGGACCCCGGGAAACCCGGGGCTATAATCCCGCGCTCGACTGAACGGGCTCGGAGGATTTGATGCCAGGCAAGAAGGCCGCGAAGACCGGAAAACCCGCCAAAAAGGCCGCCGCGCGCAAGGCGCCGGCCGCACGCAAGGTCGCCAGGCCGGCCCGCAAGACCAGACCCGCAGTCGCGCGCGCCAAGCCCGCCAGGCAGTCCCGGACCAAGCCCCAGAAAGCCGCGCGCCCGGCCGTCGCAACTCGCCCGGCCGTCGCGGCGCGCCCCGCCGCGAAGGCCGCCTCCCCGCGCGCGCCCGCGATCCTGAAGCCCAAGCCGCCCGCACCGATCGCGCAGGTCGCAGAGGGCCGCCCGATGCTCGCGGCCATCGCGCTGCGTGCACCCGCCCGCCGGCCCGGGGGCGACGAGGAAGAGGAAGGCGCCGGCCACAACCTCTTGCTCGGCCCGCGCAACGTACGCCCCTACCGCGAGCGCAAGGGCGAGCAGTACATGAGTCGCGACCAGCTCGATCACTTCCGCGGCATCCTCAGCAACTGGAAGCGCGACCTGATGGAAGAGGTCGACCGCACCATGTCGCACATGAAGGACGAGGCAGCAAACCCGCCCGACCCGAACGACCGCGCGACGCTCGAGTCGGAGTTCGCATTGGAGCTGCGTACGCGCGATCGCGAACGCAAGCTGATCCGCAAGATCGAGGAGGCGCTCTCCCGCATCGACGACGGCAGCTATGGCTACTGCGTCGAGACCGGGGAGCCGATCGGCGTCAAGCGCCTCGAGGCCCGGCCGGTCGCGACGCTGTGCATCGAAGCCCAGGAACGGCGTGAGCGGCGCGAGAAGCAATACGGCGACCGGGACGACTGGTACCGCTGACGCGCCGCCCTGCGGCCGCTTCGCGCCGACCCCCTCCGGACCCCTGCACCTCGGTTCCCTGCTGGCCGCAGCCGGCAGCTACCTCAGCGCGCGCAGCCAGGGCGGCCGCTGGCTCCTCCGGATCGAGGACCTCGACCGGGACCGTCGCATCCCCGGTCTGGCGGACCAGTTCCAGGCGATGCTGGCCGGCTTTGGTTTCGAGTGGGATGGAAGTGTCGCATTCCAGTCCCGGCGCGGCGCCATCTATGCCGAAGCGATCGACCGGCTGGCCCGCGAAGGCCGCTGCTACCCCTGCCGCTGCAGCCGCTCCAAGATCGCTGCGCTTGCCCTGGAGCCGGGCAGCGAACCGGTCTATCCCGGCACCTGCCGCCATGATCCGGACGCAGGCAGCGGACCGCACGCGCTGCGCTTTCGCATTGACGCGGGCGAGCCGCCGATCGAGTTCGACGATGCGTGGCAGGGGCGCGTGCGGCAGGACTGCGCGCGCGAGGCGGGCGACTTCGTGATACGGCGCCGCGACGGATTCGCGGCCTACCACCTCGCCGTGGTCGTGGACGACGCGTTGCAGGGCGTCACGGAGGTCGTGCGCGGCTCGGACCTGCTTTCCTCCACGCCGCGCCAGATCCTGCTGCAGCGCGCGCTCGGGCTGCCGCCGCCGCGCTACGGCCACCTGCCGCTGCTGACCGAGCCCGGCGGCCAGAAGCTCGCCAAGTCGCGCCGCGCCGTGCCGCTGGACGCGGGCCTGGCGTCACGGCAGCTCTGGGACGTGCTCGGATGGCTGGAGCAGGAACCGCCGGCCGCGCTTGCCGGCGCGCCGGTGGCGGAGATCTGGGGCTGGGCGCTCGCGAACTGGAGGCCCGCGCGGCTGGTCGGCCGCCGCGAGCGGCGATTGCCGGCGCTGCCGGGCATACCGCCCGAGGGCGGCTAGGCGACTCCGCGCATCGAGAGCCGCACGCGGCCCTGGCGGTCCACCTCGAGCACCTTGACCTTCACGAGGTCGCCTTCCTTGAGCTTGTCGCTGACGCGCTCGACCCGCTCGTCGGAGATCTGCGAGATGTGCACGAGACCGTCGCGGCCCGGGAGGATGGCGACGAAAGCGCCGAAATCCATCAGCCGCACGACCTTGCCTTCGTAGACCCGCCCGACCTCGACGTCGGCCGTGATCATCTCGATCCGGCGCAGCGCCTCGCGTCCCGAGGCCGCATCGACCGACGCGATCTTGACGGTGCCGTCGTTCTCGATGTCGATCGTCGCGCCGGTCTCCTCGGTGATCTGGCGGATGACCGATCCGCCCTTGCCGATCACGTCGCGGATCTTTTCCGGGTCGATCTTGATCGTGACGATCGTCGGCGCCCACTCGGACATCTCCGGGCGCGCCTTGTCGAGCACCTTGTTCATCTCGCCCAGGATGTGCAGGCGGCCGGCCTTGGCCTGTTCCAGCGCGGCTTTCATGATCTCGGCGGTGATGCCGTTGATCTTGATGTCCATCTGCAGCGCCGTCACGCCGTCCTTCGTGCCCGCGACCTTGAAGTCCATGTCGCCGAGGTGGTCTTCGTCGCCCAGGATGTCGGTCAGGACGGCGAAGCGCTCGCCCTCCTTGACCAGGCCCATCGCCACGCCCGCGACCGGCCCCTTGAGCGGAACGCCCGCATCCATCAGCGCGAGGCTGGTGCCGCAGACGGTCGCCATCGAGCTCGAGCCGTTGGACTCGAGCACTTCGGACACGACGCGCAGGACGTACGGGAACTCCTGGAGATTCGGCATCACGGCATTGATGCCGCGCCGGGCCAGGTTGCCGTGGCCGATTTCACGGCGCTTGGGCGAACCCATGAAGCCGGTTTCGCCGACCGAGAACGGCGGGAAGTTGTAGTGCAGCATGAACGGCTCGCGGCGCTCGCCGGCCAGCGCGTCGACGATCTGCGCATCGCGGCCGGTGCCGAGGGTCGTGGTCACGAGCGCCTGTGTCTCGCCACGCGTGAAGATCGCGGAGCCGTGGGTGCGCGGCAGCGCGCCGACCTCGATCGTGATCGGCCGGACCGTGGTCAGGTTGCGGCCGTCGATGCGCGGCTTGCCGTCGAGGATGAAGTCGCGCACCAGGCGGTATTCCAGGTCGTGCAGCTCGGCCGAGACCTGGTCCTTCGTGAATTGCGGGGCGTCGCCGCCCGCCAGCGCCGCCTGCACGGACTGGCGGATCTCGGCGAGGCGCCCCACGCGGGCCTGCTTGACGACGAGGCCGTAGGCCTCGGTGAGCGCGGCCTTCGCCTGCGCGGCGACGGCCTGCTTCAGCGCGACGTTCGGTTCCGGCGCCTTCCAGTCCCAGCGCGGCTTGCCGGCAACGGCGGCCAGCTTGTTGATCGCGCCGATCGCGGTCTGCATCTGCTCATGGCCGAACAGCACCGCGCCCAGCATCGCCTCTTCCGACAGACCCCTGGCCTCGGACTCCACCATCAACACCGCATCGGCCGTGCCCGCGACCACGAGGTCCAGGTCGGACTCGGTCTTGACCTGCGTCGTGGTCGGATTCAGCAGGTAGTTGCCGTCCTTGTAGCCGACGCGCGCGGCGGCGATCGGCGCTGAGAATGGTATGCCCGAGATGGCGAGTGCGGCGGAGGCGCCGATCAGCGACGGGATGTCGGAATCGATTTCCGGATCGAGCGACAGCACGGTCGCGACGATCTGCACTTCGTTGTAGAAGCCCTCCGGGAACAGCGGCCGGATCGGGCGATCGATCAGGCGGGACGTCAGCACTTCCTTCTCGGACGGCCGGCCCTCGCGCTTGAAGAAGCCGCCCGGAATCTTGCCCGCGGCGTAGGTCTTCTCGACGTAGTTGACGGTCAGCGGGAAGAAATCCCGGCCGGCGACCGGTTCGCGCTTGCCGACCGCGGTGACGAGCACCACGGTGTCTCCCATGGTGACCACGACCGCGCCGTCGGACTGACGGGCCAGGCGGCCGGTCTCGATCGTGACGCTATGCGCGCCATAGTTGAATGTCTGCTTGGAAACGCTCACGGATTTCCTCTGGGCCCAGCCCCGATGTCAGGCCGCGTGCCGCCGCAAGCGGCGGGCGCAGGCCAGTCCTGCGCTAGCGGCGCAGGCCAAGTTCGTTGACGACCTTGGTGTAGCGCTCGGGGGCGTTGGCCTTGAGGTAATCCAGCAGCCGCCGGCGTTGTGCCACCATCTTCAGCAAGCCGCGCCGGGAGGCGTGGTCGCTCTTGTGCGTGGTGAAGTGCTCGGTCAGCCCGTTGATCCGCTCGGACAGCAATGCGATCTGCACTTCGGGCGAGCCCGTGTCCTGCGGAGCGCGCCGGAACTTGCCGACAACCTCGGCCTTGCGTGCATTCGTCAGAGGCATCTCGTTCACTTAACCCTTTTAAGAGCCGCGCATTGTACCCGCGGCCCCCTGTCCCCTCAAGCAGTTGCGGAGGTCGCAGCCGCCAGGTCGATCATGATCCGGTCGGGTGCCAGGCGGCGCCCTTCGGGCGTCATCTGGCCGACGCCCAGGAAGCGACCGTCACTGCCATAGATGCGGACTTTCGACCCTCCCGGGCCTGCCACCAGCACCGGCTGGCCCTGCAGGACGCAGGATTGCTCGGCCGCCCCCAGATGCACGGCCGGCAGCGCCACCAGCGCCGCATCCGGCGCCAGCAGCATGGCGTCCAGGACCTGCTCGTTGCCGGCGGCCTCCTCGACCTCCGCCAGCTCGTGCATGCCGGATGCCACGAAAGGCCCCAGCGCCAGCCGGCGCAGGCGGACGACATGCCCCACCGTGCCCAGCGCCCGGGCGATGTCCTCCGCCAGGGTCCGGACATAAGTCCCCTTGCTGCAGCGGACCTCGAAGCGCAGCTGCGCCCCGTCCATGCCCATGAGTTCCAGCCGGTGGATGACGATGCGCCGCGCGGCGCGCTCGACCTCGACACCCTTGCGGGCCAGCCGGTACAGGCGCTCGCCCCCGTGCTTGAGCGCCGAGTACATCGGCGGGACCTGCGTCTGCTCGCCCTGGAACCCGGCGGCCACCCGCCGCACGCCGGCCGGATCGAGCGCAGGGACCGCGGCGCGCTCGACGATCTCGCCCTCGCGGTCGCCGGTCGCGGTGCGCTCGCCGAGGGCGATCGTGAAGTCATAGGTCTTGTCGGCATCGAGCAGCAGCCCGCTCGCCTTGGTCGCCTGGCCGAGACAGACCGGCAGCAGGCCGCTGGCGAGCGGGTCCAGGCTGCCGGTGTGGCCGGCCTTGCCGGCGTTGAACGCGCGCCGGACGCGCTGCAGCGCGGCGTTCGAGCTGAGACCCTCGGGCTTGTCGAGCAGCAGGATGCCGTCCACCTGCCGGCGTGCGGCCGCAGGCCGCGCCGGCGTGCCGTGGCCGCTCATTCCCCGTCCGGGTCGGTGTCGACGTGGCGCTTGCGGTCGCTCTCGACCGCGTCGTGGATCAGGGCCGACAGGCGCGCGCCGCGCTCGACCGAATCGTCCAGCTGGAAGTCCAGCTCCGGCGCGACCCGCAGGCGCATCTCGTTGCGCACCTGATGGCGCAGGTAGCCGGCCGCATGGCGCAGCGCCTCGAGCGCGGCGCCCGCGTCGCCGACCCCCGCGAACGGCGTGAAGTAGACGCGCGCATGCGAGAGGTCCCTGGTGACCTCGACCCCGGTGATCGTGACGAGACCCACGCGCGGGTCCTTGACCTCGCGGCGTACGAGCTCGGAGAGCAGCCGCTTGAGCTGCTCCTCGACCCGGCGTGCCCTCGGAAACTCGCGCGGCATCGCGGTCGGGCTCCCTTCAGAGCTGGCGCGCGACCTCGACGCGCTCGAAGCACTCGATCTGGTCGCCGACCTTGACGTCGTTGTAGCCCTTCACGCCGATGCCGCACTCGGTGCCGGCGCGCACCTCGGAAGCGTCGTCCTTGAAGCGCTTGAGCGACTCGAGTTCGCCCTGGAAGATCACGACGTTGTCGCGCAGCACGCGAATCGGATTGTTGCGGCGCACGTAACCGTCCACCACCAGGCAGCCCGCGACGGTGCCGAACTTGCTGGAGCGGAACACGTCGCGCACCTCGGCAAGGCCCACGATCTGCTCCTTGACCTCGGGCGCCAGCATGCCGGTGAGCGCCGCGCGGATGTCGTCGATCGCCTCGTAGATGATGCTGTAGTAGCGTACCTGGACGTTCTGGTCGCGCAGCGCCTCGCGCGCCGCCGCATCGGCCCGGATGTTGAATGCGATGACCTGCGCCTTCGACGCGGCCGCCAGCATCACGTCCGATTCGGTGAGCGCGCCGACGCCGCTCGCGATCACCTTGACCGACACCTCGTCGGTCGACAACTTGGTGAGCGCCTCGCGCAATGCTTCCGCCGACCCCTGCACGTCGGTCTTGATCAGCAGGTTGACGGTGCCCTTGGCGTCCTCACCCATCTGCTGGAAGACGTCCTCGGACTTCTGGCCGGCCTGGCGCGCGAGCCGCACGTCACGGAACTTGCCCTGGCGGTGCAGCGCGACCTCGCGCGCCTTGCGTTCGCTCTCCACGGCCAGCAGCTCGTCGCCGGCATTCGGCGGGCTCGACAGGCCCAGCATCTGGGCCGGAATCGAGGGGCCTGCGGTCTCGATCTCCTTGCCCAGCTCGTCGAACAGTGCGCGCACGCGCCCGAACTGCTCGCCGGCGACGACCGAGTCGCCGACCCTGAGCGTGCCGCGCTTGACGAGCACGGTCGCGACCGCTCCGCGGCCGCGCTCGACCGAGGCCTCGAGCACGACGCCGACGGCCGGTGCGTCCTGCACCGCCTTCAGTTCGAGCACCTCGGCCTGCAGCAGGATGGACTCGAGCAGCTTGTCGATGCCCTGCCCGGTCTTCGCCGACACCTGCACGAAGATGTTCTCGCCGCCCCATTCCTCGGCGATGACGCCTTCCTGGGTCAGCTCGTTGCGCACCTTCTCGGGGTCCGCATCGTGCTTGTCGATCTTGTTGACGGCGACCACGATCGGCACGTTGGCGGCCTTGGCATGCTGGATGGCCTCCTTGGTCTGCGGCATGACGCCGTCATCGGCCGCGACCACCAGCACCACGATGTCGGTGACCTGCGCACCGCGCGCGCGCATCGCGGTGAACGCGGCGTGGCCCGGCGTGTCGAGGAAGGTGATCACGCCGCGCGGCGTCTCGACGTGGTACGCGCCAATGTGCTGGGTGATGCCGCCCGCCTCGCCCGCCGCGACCTTGGTGCGGCGGATGTAGTCGAGCAGCGAGGTCTTGCCGTGGTCCACGTGGCCCATGATCGTGACCACCGGCGGGCGCGGCACGGCCTCCTCCGAGGCATGCATTCCGGCCTGCAGCGCTTCCTCGACCTGGTCGGCCTTCAGCACCTTGGCGACGTGGCCCATCTCCTCGATGACGAGCACCGCCGTGTCCTGGTCGACCGGCTGGTTGATGGTCGCCATGACACCCATGTTGAGCATGGTCTTCATGACTTCGCTGGCCTTGACCGCCATGCGCTGGGCGAGCTCCGCGACCGTGACGGTCTCGCCGACCGCGACCTCGCGCTGAACCGGCTCGGTGGGCAGCTCGAAGCCGTGCTTGCGGTCCATGCTGACCGACGCGACGCGCCGGCGCGACTCGGGCCGCGCGCGTCCCTTCTTGTGCCTGGCCGACAGGCCGCCGGCGATGTGCAGTTCCTGGCGCCCGTAGCGCGTGCTCTTGTCGTCCTCGGCCGTCTTGCGGGTTTTCTCCTCGCGCTGGCGCCGTTCCTTCTCCGCCTGCTCGCGGGCTTTCTGCTCGGCCTCGCGTCGCGCCTGCTCCTCGGCCTGGCGTCGCGATGCCTCTTCCACGGTGCGGCGCTCGGACTCCTCGCGCTCGCGGCGCGCGGCCTCGCGCTGCTCGATCTCGCGCCGCACCTTGTCCTCGGCAGCCTGCCGCTCGGCGTCCACCGCCTCGCGCTGGCGGTCGAGCTCTTCCTGCGCGACGCGAGCCTGCTCCTCGAGCACGTCGCGCTTAATGTACGTGCGCTTGCGGCGCACCTCGACACTGACCATGCGCGCCTTGCCCTGCGGCGCGGCGATGCGGATCTCGCTCTGGGCCTTGCGCTTGAGCGTGATCTTGCGCGGCGCGCCCCCGTCCTCGGCCTTGCCGTGCGCCTTGCGCAGGTGCGTCAGCAGTTCGTGCTTGGCATCCTCGCTGATGCGGTCCTTCGGCCCCTTGACCTTGATGCCGGCTTCCTCGAGCTGCGCCAGCAGCCGGTCGACCGGCACCTTCAGGACTTCCGCGAACTGTTCGACCGTGACGTCGGACATCTATGCCACCCTCCGCCCGCCCTCAGGCCTGGCCCGCGTTGTCGAACCAGTGCGCACGGGCCGCCATGATCAGCCGGCCGGCACGCTCCGGGTCGAGGCCCGGCACCTCGCCCAGCTCGTCGAGCGACTGCTCGGCGAGTTCGTCGCGCGTGCGGATGCCGCGCGAGGCGAGTTCGTAGGCCAGTTCCTTGTCCATGCCATCGACCCCGAGCAGGTCCTCGGCCGGGCCGGACTCGTCGATCTTCTCCTCGCTCGCGATCGCCTGCGTCAGCAGCACGTCGCGGGCGCGGTTGCGCAGCTCCTCCACCATGTCCTCGTCGAACTCCTCGATGCCGAGCAGCTCGGATGTCGGCACGTAGGCGACTTCCTCGATGGTCGAGAAGCCCTCCTGCACCAGCACGTTCGCGACGTCGTCGTCCACGTCGAGCTGGGTCTTGAACATCTCGCGCAGCTGTCCGGCTTCCTCGTCGCTCCGTTCCGCGGCCTGCTGCTCCGACATGACGTTCAGGCGCCAGCCGGTGAGTTCGCTCGCGAGCCGCACGTTCTGGCCGCCGCGGCCGATCGCCTGCGACAGGCGGTCCTCGGTCACCGCGATGTCCATCGAGTGCGCGTCCTCGTCCATGACGATCGAGGTCACTTCCGCCGGCTGCATCGCGTTGATCACGAACTGCGCGGGATTGTCCACCCACGGGATGATGTCCACGCGCTCGCCCGCGATCTCGTTCGAGACCGCCTGCACGCGCGAGCCGCGCATGCCGACGCAGGCGCCGACCGGGTCGATACGCGGGTCGAGGCTCTTGACCGCGATCTTGGCGCGCGCGCCGGGATCGCGGGCCGCGCCCAGGATCTGGATCAGGCCCTGGCCCACCTCGGGCACCTCGAGCTTGAACAGCTCGATCAGGAAATCGGGCGAGGTGCGCGACAGGAACAGCTGCGGGCCCCGCGCCTCGGAACGCACCTCGCGCAACAGCGCCTTCAGGCGGTCCTGCGGGCGCACCAGCTCGCGCGGGATCATGTGCTCGCGCGGCACGAAACCCTCGGCATTGCCCCCGAGGTCCACGTAGACGCCGTGCCGGTCCACGCGCTTGACGATGCCCGACACCAGGGTGCCGACGCGGTCCTTGTACTCGCCCACGACCTGGGCGCGCTCCGCCTCGCGCACCTTCTGCACGATGACCTGCTTGGCGGTCTGCGCGGCGATGCGGCCGAACGCGACCGACTCCATCGGCACCTCGACGAAACCGCCGACCTCGGCGTTCGCCTCGACGTCGGTGGCGTCGTCGAGCCTGAGTTCGCGCTCCGGGAACTCGAGCTCGGTGGAATCATCGGCGAATACCTTCCAGCGGCGGAAGGTCTTGTACTCGCCGGTCTTGCGGTCGATCTCGACGCGCACCTCGATGTCGTCGCCGTGCTTGCGCCGCGTCGCGGACGCGAGCGCGGCCTCGAGGGCCTCGAAGATGATCTCGCGCGCGACGCCCTTCTCGTTCGAGACCGCCTCGACGACTTCCAGTATCTGCTTGTTCATGCTCATCCTGCCAATCGCGCCTTGCTGATTCCGGCGAGCGGCAACTTCCACTCGCGCCCGTCCACCTCGATCGTCACCTGGCCGCCCTCGACCGCGCCGAGCCGGCCCCTGAACCTGCGCCGGCCCTCGACCGGCACCGCGAGCTCGATCCGCGCCTCGCTGCCCGCAAAGCGGGCGAAGTGCGCCGGCGTGCGCAGCGGCCGGTCGAACCCGGGCGAGGACACCTCGAGGCGGTACTCGTGGCCGATGGGATCCTCGGCATCGAGCACCGCGCCGATCGCGCGGCTCGCCCGCTCGCAGTCGTCGAGGCCGATGGCGCCGCCGTCGCCGCGGTCCAGGTACACCCGCAGCAGCGAGTGCCTTCCCGCGGAGGCGTACTCCACGTCGAGCAGCTCGTAACCGAGTGCCGTCACCGCCGGCTCCAGCAGGCCGAACAGCTTGTCCTTCATCCGGCCTCCGTCGGCCCCGGAAACAAAAAATGGGCACGAGGCCCATTTCCGATCGCCACAAAAAAGCCCCGCGAGGGGGCCTCCTGATCGACCTTCCGGATCCGGGGGACCACGACCGGGCCTCGCTGCCCTGCCGCGGCGGCCTGCGCCACGCCCCCGACCGGCGCGCATGATACCGCAGGCCCCCCGGCCGCCTCAACCCGCGCGATTCAGGCCTGCACCTCCAACCCCTGCGCTAGACTGCGCCCTCCGTTGCCGCGAGTCCCCGCTGATGCAACTGCCCGCCACCCTGACCAGCATCCACAAGTGGATCGGCGTCGTGATCGGAATCCAGGTGGTGCTGTGGGTGGCCGGCGGGCTCGTCATGAGCGCCTTCCCGATCGAACTCGTGCGCGGCGAGACCCGGGCTGCGCAGCCGGAACCTGCCGCCATCAATTCAGACGAGCTGCGCATCGACCTGCGGGAGATGATCGCCGCCCACGGCCCGGTTACCGGCCTGCGCACGCTGCGCATTGCGGGCAGGCTGCATGTCGAGGCGCAGCGCGCCGGGGCGGCGCCTGTCCTGCTCGACGCGGCGGATGGCCGCCGCATTGACGGCATCGACGAGGCGACCGCGCGGGAGGTGGCGGCGCGCGACTTCACCGGCGAGGGCCGCATCGTGGCGGCGACGCTGCTCACCGAGGGACCCGGCGAATACCGTGGTCCGCTGCCGGTCTGGCAGCTGCGGCTCGACGATGCGCGCGACACCACGATCTACGTCTCCGCGCAGAACGGGCAGGTCGTGGCGCGGCGCACCGACATCTGGCGGCTGTACGACTTCTTCTGGATGCTGCACATCATGGACTACAAGGAGCGCGTGGATTTCAACCACGCGCTGCTGATCGGGGCCTCGGCGCTCGCGCTCGTGCTGTCCGCCACCGGCTTCTGGCTGCTGTTCTACCGCGTCCGCATACGGAGGGGCTGATGAAGCGCATGCTGCCCGCCCTGGTCCTGCTCGCCGCCGCGCCCACGGCCCGCGCCGAGATCACCTCGGCGGAGCTCGATCGCGCCGCTGCCGCGCTGCAGCCGCGGGTCGTCGAATGGCGCCGCGACTTCCACCGCCATCCGGAGCTGGCGAACCGCGAGACCCGCACGGCCGCCAAGGTGGCCGAGCACCTGCGAGCGCTCGGCCTCGAAGTCAGGACCGGCATGGCGCACACCGGCGTGGTCGCAGTGCTGAAGGGCGCGCTGCCGGGTCCGGCGATCCTGCTGCGCGCGGACATGGACGCGCTGCCGGTCACCGAGCGCACCGACCTGCCGTTCCGCTCCACCGCGACCGGCGAGTTCCGGGGCCGCACGGTCGGCGTGATGCACGCCTGCGGACACGACGCGCACACGGCGATCCTGATGGGCGCCGCGGAGATCCTCGCAGGCCTGCGCGAGCGCCTGCCCGGCACGGTGCTGTTCGTGTTCCAGCCGGCCGAGGAAGGCGCGCCCGAAGGCGAGCGCGGCGGCGCGCCCCTGATGCTGGACGAGGGCCTGCTCGAGATCGTGAAGCCGGACGCGGCCTTCGCGCTGCACGTCGGTTCGTCGCTGAACACCGGCAAGGTGGCGCTGCGCCCCGGCCCGCTGATGGCGGGCTCCGACTTCTTCCGGATCGTCGTCACGGGCCGCCAGACCCACGGCTCGCGGCCGTGGTCCGGCGTGGACCCCATCGTGGCCGCGGCCCAGATCGTGAACACGCTGCAGACGATCGTGAGCCGCCAGCTCGACATCACCAGGGCGCCGGCGGTGGTGACCGTGGGTGCCATCAACGGCGGCATCCGGCACAACATCATCCCCGACAGCGTGGAGATGCTGGGCACCATCCGCACGTTCAGCGACGCCGCGCGCGAGGACATCATTGCCCGCCTGCGGAAGATCACGGAAAGCGTCGCCGCCGCGAATGGCGCGAGCGCGACACTCGAGATCATGCCGGCGCCGAACCCGGTGCTCGAGAACGACCCGGCGCTCACCGAGCGCGCCGCGGCGACACTCAGGCGCACCCTGGGCCAGGACGCGGTCGAGACCAGCCGCCTGCTGACCGTCGCCGAGGACTTCGCACACATCGCGCGCCGCGTCCCGAGCGTCTACCTCTGGATCGGCGTCACCCCGCCCGGCCGCGACGCGGCGACGGCGCCGGACAACCACTCGGACCTTTTCTACGTGGACGAAGACGGCATCGCCGTCGGGCTCCGGTCGCTGCTGCACGTGGCAGTCGACCATCTCTCAACACGTGCAACCAAGCCAACTGACAGGGGAGAATGAGATGCAGAAGTTCGTCACTGTGGCCGCGGCCGCACTGCTTGCCGGTGCCTCCGCGCAGGCCTTCGAGGTCTATACGGACTACACGCCGACCAAGGAGGTCTGGAACGTCACGATGGTGAAAGTCAATCCGAACCGGATCGACGATTACCTCGAGGGACTGAAGCAGACCTGGCACAGCGGCTGCGAGATCGGCAAGAAGATGGGGACGGTGCTCGATTGCGGCATCTACGTGAGCGAGACCACCGCGACCCGCGACTTCAACATGATGCTGGTGATGAAGTTCCCGAGCGGCGCGAGCAGCGACCCCAACGAGGCGCAGTTCAAGCAGTTCCAGGCCGAGATGCGCAAGCAGCTGGAAGAACAGAAGCAGGACACGCTGGTCCAGGGCTACGAGGAATTCCGCTCGTTCTACGGCGAGCAGAACTTCCGCAGGATCGACTTCAAGTAAGCGCTGGCTGCGGGTGGTTCCGGCTCAACGGCCGGAACCGCCCAGCAGGTAGACGGCGAAGCTGCCGAGCCAGTGCCCGCCTTCGTAGTGCTCGCCGGTCACGGCGGGCAGTGCGGCGTCGGCATGGCGCGCCGCCGCGGCCGCCAACGCGCGCCGCCTGCGGTCGTGCTCGCCGAGTCCCGAGGCGATGCCGAGCAGCATCCACGCCCGGCTCAGGTTGAGTCCGTCAATGTGCGCAAGCTTCGGATCGGCGCGATCCGTGACGATGCCGGGCGCGAGCCAGTCCGGATCGCCGTTGCGCGCGATGCCCGGCAGGAAACGCGCAAGCCAGGGACCATACTCGGCGCGCGGCAGCACCCTGCGCATCAGGTCCGCTTCCGCCAGGCAGGGCGATAGGAAGTCCTCTCCCGAGGGTTCGTAGTCGAGCGGGCAATCCTCGTCGGCCAGGTAATAGCGGCGGCTACGCTCGTCGATGAGTGCCTGCATCCCGGCATCACCGGCGATGACCGCCCAGTCGCGGATCAGCCCGAACGCGAATGCCGTCTGCGAGTGTTCGCCGACACGGATCGGGTAACGCAGCTTCGGCAACCACGCGCGCACGCGATCGGCGGCCTCCGCCTCCAGCGGCTGCAGCATCTCCGCCCAGCGCGCGGCCTCGGCATCAGGCCAGGAACGAAGCTCCGCTGCGAGCTGCAACAGCCACGCGAGCCCATAGGGACGCTCGAACGACGTCCGCCCGGGACCGCGCAGGTAGGCGAGTTCGACCGCGACCCTTTCGGCAGTCAAGCTCTCGCGCAGGGCCGCCCGCGCGGGCGCGGCGAAGGCGGCCTGGGGGTACAGATGCGCGAGTCGCGCCAGCAGCCAGTGGCCGTGCACGGCCGAATGCCAGTCGTAGCAGCCGAAGAACACCGGCGTCAGCTCGCGCGGCGGCCGCACGTCGGCGTCGCTGCCCAGCACGTGCGCGATCTTGTTCGGGTACTCGAGGTGCACGCAGGTGAGCGCCAGGCGTGCGAAGCGGCCGGCCGCGGCCTCATCGAGCGCGACCGCGGGGACCTCCGCCGCGGCGGGTACGGAAAGGACCAGTGCGACCAGTGCGAGCGCGCGCATCAGGCGCCACTCTAGCGCAGACCGTTTGCTAGGATCGAGCGATGAGGCGACGGGGCCGCAGGCTGGCAGCCGCTTTCGCGCGCATCGCGCGCCGATATGGCGACGGCCTGGCACTGCGCAAGCGCGCACTCATGACGACGCTCGCGGAAACGCCGTTGCGCACCGCTGCCGAGGTCCGCGACCTGCACGAGGCGCTGTGCCTGCTGGACGCCTACCCGGACGACGCGCGGGTGCGCCGTGCCGCCCGGCGCCTGCTGGACGCATTTCATGCGCGCGCCGACCTGCGGCGGCACCGGGCCGCGCTCGCCGGCAGCGGGATCGCCGGCACGGATACGCCATTCCGCTTCTTCTGGCCGACGGCGCACTGGATCTCCCGGAGCTGGCCCGGGGCGCTCGTGCTCGAGCGCGAGGATCCGGACCATGTGCGCGCGATCCTCGAGGCATTGCCCCGGCTGCTCGGCCAGGCCGAGGCCGAGTGGCTGCGCAGCCAGCGCCGCCCGACGCTCGATGTGCTGGACCGCCTGCGTCCGGAGGGCGTCACCGACGCCGATTACCTGATCGGGCTCGCGGCCGCGATGTCCTGCGACGAGGCGAACCGCGAGGCTTTTTTCGACCATATGGACCCGCCATTCGTACTGCGGTCGGGCGGCAGCACGCCCGCGCGCACGACTGCGCGACTGGAACTCGTTCCCGCCGCCTTTCGTCCGCGCGGACCGGACCGCACCAGGCCCGACCTGCGCACCGAGGCACGCCGCCCGCCGCAGCGCATCCGGCGGCTGCGCGCCCGCGAAGCACGGCAACTGCTGCGGCTCGCGCGCGTCTCCATGATCACTCGCGAGCGCGACGTCGCCGTCTTCCAGTATCCGGACCTGCGCGACGCGTTCCTGGTCGACGACGGCGCCGGACTCGCCTTCGCGTGGATGGGCATCGAGCCGTCGCGGCGTGCGCTGCTGCCGGCCCTGTACGCGGGGCTGACGCTGCAGAACGGCGTGCCCATCGGTTACGTGCAGCTCGACGTGCTCGGGCGGCACGCGGCGATTTCCTTCAACACCTTCGAGACATTCCGGGGCGGCGAAGCGGCCAGGGTGTTCGCGCGACTCATCGCCGCGGCCCGGCATGCATTCGGCTGCGAGGACTTCAGCGTCGAGCCCTACCAGCTCGGCGAGGGCAACGAGGAGGGCATCGAGTCCGGAGCCTGGTGGTTCTACCAGCGCTTCGGTTTCCGGCCCCGCGCGCAGGCCGCGCGACGGCTCGCGGCCCGCGAGGCGGCCCGGCGCAAGACGCGGCCTTCGTACCGCAGCCCGGATCGCATCCTGCTCGCCCTCGCGCGGTCACACCTGTTCTTCTCGCTCGATCCAAACCGGTCGGCACGATTGCCGGATACGGACGGCTGGCTGGCTGAGGCGGTCGCCGCGTCCCGGCGGTACCGCAGTCCGGATCCGCTGGTGCGCGAGGCGGCTGCGTTGCAGGCCGCAGCAAGACGGCTCGGACTGGATGCAGGGCGCCTCAGCGCCGCGCAACGCTCCATGCTGGCACGCTGGTCCGGACTCGCGCTGGCCCTGACGGCCTCCGGCCGCTGGACTTCGCCCGAGCGCCGCGCGCTCGGCCGGATCATCGTGGCCAAGGCGGGCCCGGCAGAGCGCGAATTCCAGCGACAGCTGCTGCGTCACCGCCGCCTGCGCCGGCTCCTCGACTGCTGACGCAATTGGGGGCAGGCACCAATGATCGCGATGCGGAAAACGGTGTCTGTCCCCAATCGTGTCAGGCGCCGGCGACGGCCTTGAGCAGCGACATTGCCAGCAAGCCGGCGTACGTCCCAAGCACGTAGCCGAGGATCGCAAGCAGCACGCCGACCGGCGCCAGGCTCGGGTGGAAGGCGGAGGCCACGATGGGGGCGCTCGCGGCACCGCCGATATTGGCCTGTGAACCGACCGCGACAAAGAAGATCGGCGCGCGGATGATCCAGGCGACGGTCAGCAGCACCGCAACGTGGCACAGCATCCACACCGCGCCGACGGCCACCAGGATCGGCGCCTCACGCATCTGGGTGAAATCCGCATGCGCGCCGATGCTGGCGATCAGCAGGTACAGCATCAGCGTGCCGATCTTCGACGCGCCCGCCCCTTCCAGGTTGCGGGCGCGGGTGAACGACAGCGCGACTGCGAATGCGGTCACCAGGATGAACTTCCAGATGGTCGCGTCGAAGACGCCGCTCGCCGGCGCCGCCCAGCGGCCCGCCAGGGTCGCCAGCCACATCCCGCCGAACCCGACCGCCACGATCAACACCAGGTCGGTGAGAGTCGGCACGCGCGTGGTCTTGGCGGTGAATTCGGCGACCCTGCGTTTGAGATCCTCGATCGCGGAGGTGTCCGCCCTGGTCCTCCGGTCGATGCGCTGCTGCTGGCCCGCCAGGTACAGCAGCACACCCATCCAGACGTTGGCGACCGCAACGTCCACGATCACCATCATCCCGAACATCGACGTCGATGTCCCCGCGATCTCGGCGAGCGCGACCATGTTCGCCCCGCCGCCGATCCAGCTGCCGGAAAGCGCGGTCATACCCTGCCAGGTGTCCGCGGGAACCCAGGACGAAAAAATCCACAACGCCAGCGGCGCCCCGATGACGACGCCCGCGGTACCGGCCAGCATCATGATGAGCGCCTTCGGGCCGAGCCGGATGATGCCCGGCACGTCGAGAGCGAGGATCAGCAGCATCAGGCTTGCCGGCAGCAGGTACGCCTTGACCCAGTCGTATACCGGCGAATCGGCCGGCAGCACGCCGAAAGTGGTCAGCGTCGTCGGCAGGAAATAGCAGAACACCAGCATCGGCACGATCCCGAACAGGCGTTTGCCGGGACCGGTCTCGCCGAACCAGAAGATGGCGGCCAGCACGGCCAGCAAGACCACCAGGACGGCGACCGGTTCGGTCACCAGTGCTGCATCCCCTTGCATAGCGACGCATGGAAGCACGATCGCCGACTGCGCGTCCAGCCGTCGCCGATCGGCGACGTGGCCCGCATCCGCCAGCGGCCCCCCTGGCCGATATTGGAACCTGCTTGCAGTGGATACCGGGGCCGCCCCTGGCGGCTGGAAGGAGGTTCAGGCATGAACAAGTCCACACTCACGGGCGTCGTCGTCGGCGCCGTCGCGGTCACCGCGCTGGGCGCGATCGCGACCTCGGATTCCGGGCTCAACCCGTTCCGCGACTACGCCACCGTGGTCGCGGTGGAGCCCGCATTCGACGAGCAGCGCACCCCGCGCGAGTCCTGCCGCGAGGAAATGGTCGAACGGCAGGCCGAGCCGAAGGACGAGAAGCGCATCGCAGGCGCCGCGATCGGCGCAGTGGTCGGCGGCGTGCTCGGTAACCAGGTCGGCAGCGGCAGCGGACGCACGGCCGCGACCGTGGCGGGCGCGGCGGCCGGCGGCTACGCGGGCAGCAAGATCCAGAAGCAGATGCAGGAAGGCAATACCGAGACCGTGGCGGAGCAGCGCTGCACGACGGTGTACGACATCGAGCGCACGCCCGCGGGCTACGACGTGACCTGGGAGTTCGAAGGACGCCAGGGCGTCGTGCGCATGGACCGCGATCCCGGCGAGCGCCTGCCGATCAAGGACGGCGAGCCGGTCACCGGCGAGTCCTGAACGGAGCCGCGGCGACTCACTCCGCGACGCGCGCGCTCGTGATGGTCACCTTGTACTGATTCGCGTTCTGGAAGGGGCCGAGTCCGGTCGCGACCTGCTGCTGTTGGCCCGCGGCCAGGGTTCCCGACAGTTCGCGGCGCAGCTCGCGCGTGCGGCCGGCGGCGTCCACGTACTGCACGGCGATCGCCAGCGCGGTCACCGGAACCTTGGTCGGGTTCCCGATCGCGACCACGAGCATGCCGGACTGGTTCAGCGCGCCCTGGGAACGCAGGTACTTGCCGGGGTTCTCCGGCAGCTCGAGCCGCATCAGGGAGGCGGTCGCCGCTTCCCCGACCTCGCCCTGCGCTCCCGCCGCCGCCGCGTAGTACTGCTTGGCGGCGTCGCGCTGGCCGGCGCGCAGCGCGATGTTGCCGAGCGAATAGTAGGCCGGCCCGGTCGGCAGCAGCTTGACGCTGGTCTCGAGGTCCGCGCGGGCGGCCGCGTCGTTGCGCTCGTGTTCCGCGATCAGGCCGCGCTGCAGGTAGTAATAGAAGAACCCGTCGTTGCGGCCGATGGCGTCGGTATACGCCTGGGTCGCCGCCTTGAAGTTCTTCTGCACCAGGTACGCGTCGCCCCTGAGCGCATGGAAGTGCGCTTCGCCCGGCAGCAGCCGGATCGCCTGCTCGGCTTTCGTGAGCGCGACGTCCGGCTTCTTTCCGGCGAGCGCCTTGCGGCCTTCGTCGTAGGCGTCGTAGGCGGGCTTCGCGCGCATCGTCTGCGCCAGCGCGGCCTGGTAGCGTTCGACGCCCAGGTCGCCGCCCTGCGGCAGCGCGGCGGCACGCTTGCGGTTGGCGTCGAGCCGTTCCTGCGAGGGCGGGTGGCTGGCAAACAGCCCGGCCAGCCATCCTGAGTCCTTGCGCTCGTTCATGCGGACGAAAGTCTCCTGCAGGGTCACCGCGCCCTGCGGGTCGTAACCCGCCTGCTGCATGAAGTTCATGCCGTACTTGTCCGCCTCGAGTTCCGCCTCGCGGCCGTAGCGCTGCATCAGCAGTTGCGCGCCGATGCCGGCGCCCGCCACGGCCAGGCCGCCATAGTCGCTGTCGCTGGCGGCGACCTGCGCCGCGATCAGCCCTCCCTGCAGCAGCATGCCGCGGCTCATCTGCTGCGCGGAATGTCGCGCCGCCGCGTGCACGACTTCGTGTCCGAGCACGGCGGCGAGCTCGGCTTCCGACTTCAACTGCATCAGCAGCCCGCGGTTGACGGCGATCTTGCCGCCCGGCAGCGCCCAGGCGTTCGGAATCGAGTTGTTGAGCACGGTGAATTCGTACGGCAGCTTGTTGGGGCTGACGGCCGCGACGCGCTGCCCCACTTGCTGGACATAGGCCGTCAGTCGCGGGTCCATCGCGTAGTCGCCGCCCTCGGCCTGCCGCATGGGCGCGTAGTTCTTGCGGCCGATCTCGAGCTCGGCGCCGGCGCCTACCAGCATGAGGTCCTTTTCCCCGGTGACGGGGTTGGTGGCGCAGGCCGCAACCAGGGCCGCGACCGCCGCAGCCTGGGACCATCGATATGCCGCGCGAATCATGTCAGTACCTCCAGCACTCCACGCCCCTGGCCGGCGGCGTTATGTCGAGAATACGCCAGTCGGGCCGTCATCCGGGCACGCGTCCGGCCAAGGCTTCGCAGAGGCGGTTGGCGTCGATGTTGCCGCCTGACACGATGCAGACGACCTTGCCGCCGCCGGCGCGTCCCGCCAGCGCATTTGCGAGCGCGCAGGCGCCGGCACCCTCCGCGATCACGTGTGCGCGCTCCGCGAGCAGTGCGACGGCGACCGCGACCTCGGCGAGCGAGGCGACCAGCGAGCCGTCGAGCAGTCGCTGCGCGCGCTCGAACATCCGCGGGAAGACCGTGCGGCTGCCTATGCCATCCACGAACGAGGGCCGGTAGTCCACCACCTGCGGTGATCCGGCCGCCAGCGACGGCGCGAGCGGTGCGGCGGTCTCCACCTCCGCCGCATGGATCCGGCACTCGGGCCGCAGCGCGCGCAGCGCGGTCGCGATGCCGCTGGCAAGGCCGCCGCCGCCCCAGGGAATCACGACCGTGTCCACGTCCGGCAGGTCCTCGAGGACCTCGAGGCCGATCGTGCCGTTGCCGGCCATCACGCGGTCGTCGTCGAAGGCGTGGATGAAGGTCCCCTCCACTCCCGGGTACGCGCGGTCCTGGAATACCTGCCACCAGCGCTCGAACGGCTCCTTGATCACGCGCGCCCCGAGCCGTTCGATGGCCTGCGTCTTCGCCGCCGGCGCCGTGTCCGGCGCGATGACCGTGCAGGGGATGCGCCGGTCGCGGGCGCACCAGGCCACGCCCTGCGCCATGTTGCCGGCCGAGGCCGTGAGCACGCCGCGCGCGAGATCGGCGGGCATCAGTTGCGCCATCGCATTCGCAGCGCCGCGGATCTTGAAGGAGCCGATCGGCTGCAGGTTCTCGAGCTTGAGCCAGACTTCCGCGGGTGCATCCGCGTTCAGCCGCACCAGCGGCGTACGCAGCGCGACACCTGCGATGCGCGCCTGCGCCTGGCGGATGTCGGGGAGTGTCGGTGTCATGAGCGGATGACGATCAGCTTATACTTTGCGGCAGATCATCGGGGGGTCTGGTCATCGACAGGCGACGATTCCTGCTGGGCACTTCCGCGGCCGTAGCCGGGAGCAGCCTGTTGCGCGGCCCGCTGGCCGAGGCGGCCGAAACGGAGCTTCCGGCCGGCACCGTTGCGTCCGCCGTCATGGACGCACTGCCTGGCAAGCAGCCGTTGATCAAGCGCACCTTCCGCCCGCCGAACTACGAAACTCCCGTCGCACACTTCCGCCATGCACTGACGCCGAACGCATTGTTCTACGTGCGCTGGCACATGGGCGTGCCGGATCTCGCACGGCGCGACTGGCGGCTGCGGGTGGCCGGCCCCGCGGCGCGGACGCCACGCGAGTTCAGCTTTGCCCAGTTGCGACGCCGCTTCCGCATGCATGAGGTGGTGGCCGTCAACCAGTGCTCGGGCAACCGGCGCGGGCTGTTCGATCCGCACGTCGCCGGCGTGCAGTGGGGCTACGGAGCGATGGGCAATGCTGCCTGGCGCGGCGTGCGCCTGAAGGACGTGCTGGAGGATGCCGGCATCGCCCCGGCCGCGCTGGAACTGCAGGCCGACGGCGCCGACGTGCCGATGCTCTCCGGCCCGGATTTCGTCAAGAGCCTGCCGATGTGGAAGGCCCTCGATGCCGATACGCTGGTTGCGTTCGAGATGAACGGCGAGCCGCTTTCGCGCTGGCATGGATTCCCCGCGCGCCTGGTCGTGCCGGGCTGGACCGCGACCTACTGGGTCAAGGCCCTCACCGAGCTGACGCTGCGCGATGCACCTTGCGACGGGTTCTGGATGAAGACCGCGTATCGCGTGCCGCGCGGACTGTTCGGCGCGAGCGGATTCGAATCGCAGGATACGCCGCAGAACTCGCCGATCACGACGATCCGGGTGAATTCCCTGGTGGTCGCGCCCGAACCTGGCACGACGATTCCCGCCGGGCGGTCCGGCGAGCTGCTCGGCGTCGCCTGGGACGGCGGCTCCGGCATTGCCCGCGTGGAAGTCTCGCAGGATGGCGGTGCCAGCTGGCGCGAGGCCGCGCTCGACCGGGAGCTCGGCCGCTATTCCTGGCGTCACTGGCGCTTTCCATTGCAGGCGCGTCAGCGGGGTGTCGTCGAGTTGATGGTACGTGCCATCGCACGCGACGGGTCGACTCAGTCTCCGTCGCTGGTCGCGAATCCGGCCGGCTATCACCACAACGTCATGCAGCGGGTCCGCTACCTTGTCGCGTAATCGCCGTCTGCTCTCTGTCGTCCTGCTGGTCCTTCCGGTCCTCGCCCCGGCGGCCGATGAAGCAGATACCGTGCTCGCAGACGGACCCGGTCGCGAACGCGTGCAGGCGGCCTGCTCGATGTGCCACAGCCTCGACTACATCGTCATGAACTCGCCAATCCTCGACCAGGGCGGCTGGGAGCGGACGATCAACAAGATGGTCACGGTCATGGGCGCGCCATTGTCGAAGCAGGACGTCGCCGAGATCACGGCGTACCTCGATCGATACTACGGCAAGCACGCATTGCCCTAACGCCTGATCGGGGGCAGACTCGGATCGTGAACGCAGGTCATCGAATCGGCGCGCGACTCGCGGTCGCGTTGGCGGCGTTGCTGGCGGGAAGTGCCGGCACCGTGCAGGTCGATGAGGAAACGCTTCAGGGCCGCACCGCGGCGGCCATCGCCGAATTCCGTGCGGCCGTCGA
>DATBMQ010000028.1:0-21003 GCA_036554765.1 Steroidobacteraceae bacterium
GCCGCGGCCGCGAGCAGGAACATCGCCGCGGCGTGGAGGATGGAAGTGCCGCTCATCGAAAAAAATATAGCAGCTTTGGGCCCGCGGCGGAGACCGCGCTCAGTGGGCGCCGAGGATCCAGTCGTTGAGGCGTTGCAGGAATCCCGCCGGGTCCGGCAGCGCGCCGCCGTCGGCGATCGTCGCCTGGTCCGCGAGCAGGGCGGCAAGCGAGTCGAAGGCCGGGCCGTCCGGCAGCGCGCCCAGCCGCGCGATCAGCGCATGCGAGGGGTTCAGTTCCAGCCAGGGCAGCGACGGCGGCAGTTGCTGGCCCGCGGCGGCGAGCAGGCGGCGCAGCTGCGGCGCGGGATCGGCGGCATCGCGCACCAGGCAGGCGGGCGACTGCGCCAGCCGGCGGCTCAGGCGCACGCCGGCGACGCGCCCGGCGAGCTTTGCCGCCACGCGCGCGCAGACATCCGCCGGCGCCGTGCCCGCCGCCGCGGGCGCCGGCGCGGTCGCGGGCGGCAGGTCCTCCTCCGCCAGTTCGCCGCTGCCGGCGTCGCGCAGTTCCCTGCCGTCGAAAGCGTCGAGCTGCGCCAGCAGCCAGGGATCGATGCGGTCGTACAGCAGCAGCACCTCGACGCCGCGCGCGCGCAGGCCTTCGAGCTGCGGGCTCGCGCGCGCGGCGGATTCGCTGTCCGCCAGCAGGTACCAGACGTGCTTCTGGCCGGCGGGCATGCGTGCGACGTAGTCGGCGAGCGGCACGGACTGCCCCTCCGCCGCGGTCGAGGCGAAGCGCAGCAGCGGCAGGATGCGCTCGCGGTTGCCCGGGTCCTCGATCACGCCTTCCTTCAGTACGTTGCCGAAGCCGGCCCAGAACGTGCGGTACTTCTGCGGCTCGTCGGCGGCGAGTTTCGCCAGCAGGTCGAGCACGCGGCGCGTGATCGCCGCCTTGATCGCCGCCGCCTCCGGGTCCTGCTGCAGCAGCTCGCGCGAGACGTTGAGCGGCAGGTCGGTGGAATCGACCACGCCGCGCACGAAGCGCAGGTACAGCGGCAGGAACTGCTCGGCATCGTCCAGGATGAACACCCGGCGCACGTACAGGCGCAGCCCGCGCGCGGCCTCGCGCTGGTACAGGTCGAAGGGCGGGTTCTCCGGCAGGTACAGCAGCGTGGTGTACTCGCGCCGGCCCTCCACCTGGTGGTGGGCCCAGGCGAGCGGTTCGCCGGCGTCGTGCGAGACGTGCCGGTAAAACTCGCGGTACTCGTCGTCCGACAGTTCCTGGCGCGGCCGCGTCCACAGCGCCTGGGCCTGGTTGACGCGGTCGTATTCGCCCTTGCCGCCGTCCGGCCGCAGCAGGACCGGGAAGGCGATGTGGTCCGAGTAGCGCCGCACCAGCGCACGCAGGCGGAAGGCGTCGGCGAACCCGGCGGCGTCCTCCTTCAGGTGCAGCGTGACCGTGGTGCCCTGCGATTCGCGCTCGACGTCCTCGAGCGTGAACTCGCCGGCGCCGGCGGAGCTCCAGCGCACGCCCGTACCGGGGGCGCTGCCCGCGCGGCGCGACAGCACCTCGACACGGTCGGCCACCATGAATGCCGAGTAGAAGCCGACGCCGAACTGGCCGATCAGCCGGCTGTCCTTGCGGGCATCGCCCGTCAGGCCGGCGAGGAACTCGGCCGTGCCGGACCTGGCGATCGTGCCGAGGTGCGCCGCGGCCTCGTCCCGCGTCATGCCGATGCCGGTGTCGGTGACCGACAGCGTGCGCGCCTGCGAATCGAAATCGATGCGGATCTCGGGTGCGACGGCGGCGAGGGCGGGGTCGGACAGGGCGGCGAAGCGCAGGCGGTCGCAGGCGTCGGAGGCATTCGAGACCAGCTCGCGCAGGAAGATCTCGCGATGGCTGTACATCGAATGGATGACGAGCTGCAGCAGGCGGCTGACCTCCGCCTGGAAGCCGCGGGTCTCGGTCGCCGAATGGTCCATCGGGCCCTCCCTTCCGGGAAGCGCCAATGGTGGCAGGTCTGGCGGGATTCAAGTGCGCCGGCCGGGCCGGCGCGCGCTCAGGCGCGGCGCGAGCCCCGTTCCGCCGGCCACAGGCCGAGGCGGTGGCGCAGCAGCGAGACCAGGTCCTCGATCTCGTCCAGCAGCTGCACGATGCGCTCCATGCGGGCGGTCAGCGCCGGTCGGTGCCGCGTACGTTGGCGTTGCCGTTGACGCCCGCGGGCTCCTCGGCCTCGGCGGCGAACGCGCCCCGGACCTTGTCGGCCCAGGACTTGTAGCTGGCGTACTTGGTCAGCTCGCGCGAGATCGCGCCGTGGCGCGACGGGGCGCCGCGGCGCGGCGCGCGCACCACGGCGTCGCCGCGCTCGCCACCCGCGGGTGCCTTGATCTCGCTCACGGGGAAAGGGCCTGATCAGGCGTCATGCCCCGCAAGTTACGCGCGGGGGAACGGGGGAAACAGGAACTGCATCACAGCCCGGCGGCTGCCAATCCCGCGATTTAACGCAATCAGACGATGCGGTAGCTCGGGCGGTACTCGCCCACCAGTTTCATGCGCCGTTCGGCCACGAACGCGCGCAGCAGTTCGTCGAGCGGCTTTGCGATCTGCGGGTCGGCGTGGATCTCGAACGGGCCGCGTTCCTCGATCAGGCGCAGGCCGTGTTCCTTCACGTTGCCGGCGACGATGCCGGAAAACGCGCGGCGCAGGTTGGCGGCGCGCTCGTGTACCGGCAGGTCCATCGAGAGCGCGAGCCCCGCCATCGAGGCGTGGTTCACCTCGAACGGCTGCTGGAACGCGGGCGGGACCCGGAGCAGCCAGTTGAAGTTGTAGGCGTCGCCCGCGCGGCGCCGCGAGCGGCGCACGGCATCGAAGCCGCGCTGCATCTCGCGCGCGACCTCGGCCGGGTCGTCGACGATGATGCGGTAGCGCTGCTGCGCCTCGGGCCCCAGCGTCGTGCCGATGAAGCGGTCGAGCTGGCGGAAGTAGCCCGCGCTCTCGCGCGGCCCGGTGAACACGAGCGGCATCGTCTGGCCGGCGTTCGCGGGGTCGAGCAGCAGGCCGAGCAGGTAGAGCACCTCCTCCGCGGTGCCGGCGCCGCCGGGGAACACGATGATGCCGTGGCACAGGCGCACGAACGCCTCGAGGCGCTTCTCGATGTCCGGCATGATCACCAGCTGGTTGACGATCGGGTTCGGCGGCTCGGCCGCAATGATGCCGGGCTCCGTCACGCCCACGTAGCGGCCGTCCTTCTTGCGCTGCTTGGAGTGCCCGATGGTCGCGCCCTTCATCGGGCCCTTCATCGCGCCGGGGCCGCAGCCGGTGCAGACCGACAGCTCGCGCAGGCCGAGCTCGTAGCCGACCAGCTTGGTGTAGTCGTACTCCTCGCGCGGGATCGAGTGGCCGCCCCAGCACACGACCAGGTCGGGCCGGCCCTTGTACTCGAGCAGGCGGGCGTTCCTCAGGATGCAGAAGATGGCGTTGGTGATGCTGGCGGGGTCGTTGAAGTCGAAGCGCGCGACGATCTCGTTGTGCGTGTAGACGATGTCGCGCAGCACCGCGAACAGGTGCTCCTTGACGCCGCGGATCATCTCGCCGTCCACGAATGCGCTGCCGGGCGCGTGGCGCATCTCGAGCTTGATGCCCCAGGGCTCGCGCATGATCTTCAGGTCGAAGTCGCGGTAGGCCTCGAAGATCAGCCGCGCGTCGTCGATCATCGTGCCGGAGTTCAGCACGGCGAGCGCGCAGCGGCGGAACAGCGGGTAGAGCCCGCCCTGGCCGCGGTCGAGCAGCTTGTCGACTTCCTGCTGCGACAGGTTCTCGAGCACGCCCTTGGGCGACACCCGTGCGCGCACGACTGCCGCCAGGTCCAGTCCCGGCGCGGAACTCACGGACGGATCTCGATCGGCGTGCCTTGTCCCGTCAGCAGCCAGAATTCGAGCATGTCCTCGTTGGACAGCGCGATGCAGCCGTCGGTCCAGTCGGTGTTGAGGTAGCGGTCGCGGGGGTATTTCGGCACGTTCGGCAGCCCGTGCACCATGATGAGCCCGCCCGGCGCCCAGCCGTTCCGGCGGGCGAGCGCGAGGTCGATCGGCTCGGGGTAGGAGACCTGCACCGCGAGGAAGAAATCGCTGCGCGCATTGCGGCGCGTCAGCGTGTAGCTGCCTTCCGGCGTGCGGAAGTCGCCCTCGCGCTGCTTGTGCCCCTCCGGCACCAGGCCGAGGGAGATGCGGTAGCTCGCGATCATGGCGCCGTCGCGCCATAGCTCCATGCGCCGGTCCGCCTTCCTGACGACGATCCTCTCGGCCGGGCGCAGCATGCCCGACGCCACCGGCGCGGCGAACGAGTCGGCCCGCGCGCCGAATGCGGCGAGCGCCGTCAGGAGTACCGGAATCAATGACTTGCGGTTCATCTGGCGCCGGATTATAGCGCCACCCGGCGGCAATGGCCGGTCAGTCGCCGATCAGTCGAACCGCTTCACAGTTTCGCGCCGTGGCCTCGGCTACGAGGCGGTAAGAACCGCCCGCTTCGACCTCGACCGCGAGCGCGAAGCGCGCCTGCGCGCCCGATTCGCGCACGCGGCAGTCCACCAGCAACCGGTGCGCGCCAGGTGCGAGTTCGACGCGCGCGGCGGACAGCGGCACGTCGCGACCGTCCACCTGGCGCAGCCGCACCGTCACGGGCAAGCCCGCCGACAGCGCCGGATCGGCGCGCACCACCGCGCGCTGCGCCGGTGGCAGTTCCGGTCCCGGGTAGGCGCGCTCGGTCGCGCAGCCGGCGAGAAACGCGGCGACGATGGCGACCGGGAAAAAAGGCGGCCCGAAGGCCGCCTGGGAGGTCACGCGCAGCCCCTGGTATCAGGGGCCGCCGGGCGGGGACCCGGCTGGCGCGTGATGAAAACCCGACCGGCTCATCCGCACTTCGACTCGCCGCAGGCGAGGCAGGTCATGCAGCCGTCCATCATCACCACCGCCGTCGTGTGGCACTTGAGGCACAGCTGCGCGCCCTCGGGATAGCCCGACTGCGCGAAGGCATCCTGCTGCCTGTGGCGCTGCTCCCATTCCTTGCGCTTGGACTCGACCAGCAGGCGCTGCGTGTCGTCCATGCCCGGCTTCTGCATCAGCCCGATCGTCTGCAGGTGGCGTTCGACCACGTAGCCGATCTCCGCCACGATCGACGGCATGAACTTGCCGCCCGGCTGCCAGTAGCCGCCGCGCGGGTCGAACACCGCCTTCAGCTCCTCGGTCAGGAAGGCGACGTCGCCGCCCTTGCGGAACACCGCCGAGATGATGCGCGTGAGCGCGACGATCCACTGGAAATGGTCGAGGTTCTTCGAGTTGATGAAGATCTCGAACGGGCGCCGGTGCTCGTGCTCGGTGCCCTCGTTCAGCATGATGTCGTTGATCGTCAGGTACATCGCGTGATCGGACACCGGGGTCTTGATCTTGTAGGTCGAGCCGATCAGCACCTCCGGGCGCTCGAGCTTCTCGTGCATCCACACGACCTTGCCGCCGCCGTCCTTGCGCGCCTTGCCCTCGCGCGCCAGGGCGGGAGCCGCCGCAGCCTCCGGCTTCTGCACGCGGTACTTCACGATCTTCTTGCCGATGGTGTGCTTGCCCATGGTCGTCCCCGCGCGCTCAGTAGCGCCCGTAGTAGCCTTCCTTCAGCGCGTCGAACAGGTTCGCGGCGGTGTGGACCTCGCCGTCGTACTCGATCTCCTCGTCGCCCTTGACCTCGATCTCGCTGCCGTCCTCGAGCGTGAACACGTAGGTCGTGTTCTTGAGGTCCTCCTCCTTGACCAGCACGCCCTGGTGCGCCTCCGGGTTGAAGCGGAAGGTGGTGCAGCCCTTCAGGCCCTGCTCGTGGGCGTGCAGGTAGATGTCCTTGAAGTCCTCGTAGCGGAAGTCGGTCGGCACGTTCGCCGTCTTCGAGATCGACGAGTCCACCCACTTCTGCGCCGCCGCCTGGATCTCGACGTGCTCGCGCGGGCCGATGCTGTCGGCGGTCACGAAGTAGTCGGGCAGCTTCTCCGCCGCGCCGGTCGCGCCCGGCATGGCGCGCGGGTTGACCAGCTCGCGGTAGGCCAGCAGCTCGAAGGAATAGACGTCCACGCGCTCCTTCGACTTCTTGCCTTCGCGGATCACATTGCGGAAGTAGTGGTGCGCGAAGGTCGGCTCGATGCCGTTCGACGCATTGTTGGCGAGCGACAGCGAGATCGTGCCGGTCGGCGCGATCGAGCTGTGGTGCGTGAAGCGGCTGCCGACCGCCTCCAGCTCCTTGACCAGCTCCGGCGCGACCTCGGCGATGCGGCGCATGTAGCGGCTGTAGCGCGCGTGCAGCACGCGCCCGGGCACGCGGTCGCCGACCTTCCAGCCGTCGCGCGCCATCTCGGGGCGCTTCCGGAGCATGGCGCGGGTGACCGTGAACTCCTCGTTCATGATCGGGGCCGGGCCCTTCTCGCGCGCCAGCTCGAGGCCCGCCTCCCAGCCGGCGATGGCCATTTCCCGCGCCACGTTGTCGGTGAACGCGATCGATTCGGGCGAGCCGTACTTCATGCCGAGCATCGTCATGGTCGAACCGAGGCCCAGGAAGCCCATGCCGTGGCGGCGCTTGCGGTTGATCTCGTCGCGCTGGCGGCCGAGCGGCAGGCCGTTGATCTCGACCACGTTGTCGAGCATGCGGGTGAAGGTGCGCACCACTTCGCGGTACTCGTCCCAGTCGAAGCTCGCCTCCTCGGTGAAGGGCGCGCGCACGAAGCGCGTCAGGTTCACCGAGCCCAGCAGGCAGGAGCCATAGGGCGGCAGCGGTTGTTCGCCGCAGGGGTTGGTCGCGCGGATGTTCTCGCACCACCAGTTGTTGTTCATCTCGTTGACGCGGTCGATCAGCACGAAGCCGGGCTCGGCGTAGTCGTAGGTCGACGCCATGATGACGTCCCAGAGCCGGCGCGCCTGGATCGTCCTGTAGATCCTGCAGGCCACCAGCCCGTCCTCGTTGACGATGTAGCCCTCGAGGTCCGGCCATTCGCGCCAGACGAAGGCCTTGGGGTCGTGCAGGTCGTGCTGGGCCGGGTCGTACTCGCGCGCCGGCAGCGGAAAGGCCAGGTTCCACTCGCGGTCGCCGCGCACCGCGGCGATGAACTCGTCGGTCACCAGCAGCGAGAGGTTGAACTGGCGCAGCCGGCCGTTCTCGCGCTTGGCGCGGATGAAGTCCACCGCGTCGGGGTGGCCGACGTCGAAGGTGCCCATCTGCGCGCCGCGCCGGCCGCCCGCCGAGGAGACCGTGAAGCACATGCGGTCATAGATGTCCATGAAGGACATCGGGCCCGAGGTGTGCGCCCCGGCACCCGCGACGTAGGCGCCGCGCGGGCGCAGCGTCGAGAACTCGTAGCCGATGCCGCAGCCCGCCTTCAGCGTGAGCCCGGCCTCGTGGACCTTGTTCAGGATGTCGTCCATCGAGTCGCGGATGGTGCCCGAGACCGTGCAGTTGATCGTGGAAGTGGCCGGCTTGTGCGCGAGCGCGCCGGCATTCGACAGGATGCGCCCCGCCGGGATGGCGCCCTTGCGCAGCGCCCACAGGAAACGCTCGTTCCACTGCTCGCGGACCGACGGATCCTCGACCCCCGCGAGCGTCACCGCCACGCGGCGCCAGGTGTCGTCCATCGACTGGTCGATCGGGGTGCCGTCCTTGGCGCTCAGGCGGTACTTGCGGTCCCAGATGTCGAGCGAGGCTTCCTGAAACGGGATGTCACTGACGTCTTTCCGCTCGATCTTGACCGCCGTGCTCATTTTCTCTTCGACGCTCCCCTCATCCGGCCCCATCGCCCTTTTGCCGGAGAAATCTCGGCCCGGCCGGCGCAAGGTTGCGCCGCCTGCTGTCGATTCCGCGTGGCTCCCTGACTCTTCGTGCCGGCCGCTGCCGCGTTTCAGCCGACGACCACAAGATGTTGTGTCAGGGCTGCGAAAATATTTCCGCGAGCCGCTTGGTGTCAAGGATTTCCTTGGTCAAAAATTCGCCACAAAAACAGCCTGATATTTCAATGAGTTATAAACGTCATCTCACGGAGTTTCCGGCTGGGGGCCGTCCTCCGGGCGGCCCGCGCGCAAAATCCGCGCAGCACAACATCTGGTATGTGGAAAAACCGCGCAAAATACGCGCAGTTCGTGCACGGGTGCGCTCGCACGCGGGAAAATACGGCCTGCGCGCAACCGGAACTTGTCGCATCGAGCCCCGGTCAGAGCGTCGCACAGAGGTGCCACCCGTCATGAACAGATTCAGAGTCGCGCTGCTGGCAGCGGCGCTCGTCGCCCTGCCCTTCCCCGCCGGCGCGCAGAAGGACTCCGCGGTGCCGTCCTTCGCGCCGGTCATCAAGCGCGTCTCCCCGGCGGTCGTGAACATCGGCGTGCGCGGCACGGTCGCCGCACCCCGCAACCCGTTCTTCGACGACCCCGGCTTCCGCCGCTTCTTCGGGCTGCCGCCGGACGCCGCGCCCCGCGAGCGCGAGTTCAGGAGCGCCGGTTCCGGCGTCATCGTCGACGCGCAGGGCGGCTACATCGTCACCAACGCCCACGTGGTCCAGAACGCCAGCGAGATCACCATCACCCTGGTCAACGAGACCGAGCTGAAGGCCGAGGTCGTGGGCACCGACGAGCGCTCGGACGTCGCCGTGCTGCGCGTCAAGGACGGCAGGTTGCCGGCGGAGATTCGCCTGGCGGATTCCTCGAAGATCGAGGTCGGCGACTTCGTCATCGCCATCGGCAACCCGTTCGGGCTGCAGCACACCGTGACCTCCGGCATCGTGAGCGCGCTAGGGCGCACCGGCATCAGCCGCGACGGCGTCGAGGACTTCATCCAGACCGACGCCGCCATCAACCCGGGCAACTCCGGCGGCGCGCTGGTGTCGCTGGACGGCGAGCTGGTCGGCGTCAATTCCGTGATCCTGTCGCAGTCCGGCGGCAACATCGGCATCGGCTTCGCGATCCCGTCCAACCTGGTCCGGTCCGTCATGGAACAGCTGATCCAGCACGGCGAGGTCAACCGCGGCCAGCTCGGGGTGGTCACGCTGTCCCTGACCCCGGAATTCCGCAAGAGCCTCGGGCTCGCCGAGGACGCCCAGGGCGCCCTGGTGTCCCAGGTGGCCGAAGGCTCGGCCGCCGAGCGCGCCGGCATCGAGGTCGGCGACGTCATCACCGCCGTGCGCGGCCAGCCCATCCGCAACAACGCGGAGCTGCGCAACACCATCGGCATGATGAAAGTCGGCGAGACCGCGACCATTGCGCTGCTGCGCGAGGGCAAGCCCCGCACCGTGACCGCGGTGCTGCGCGAACCCGCCCAGCTCGCGGACGCCTCGGCCATCCACCCGGCGCTGGCCGGCGCCGAGCTGGTCGAGGCCCCCGATGACGGCGGCGGCGGGGTGCGCGTCCGGGGCGTCGCCTCCGGCAGCCCGGCCGCGCAGGCAGGGCTGCTGCCCGACGACCGGATCATCGCGGTGAATCGCGCCCGCATCGGCAGCCTGGCGCAGCTGCGCGAGGCCGCCAAGGGCCAGGGCGCGATCCTGCTGCAGCTGCGGCGCGGCAACCAGGTGCTGCTGCTGCCGCTGCGCTGAGACCGGGGCCGGCGCGCGACGCCTATAATCGCGCCATGACGGCGCGATCGGCCTGCGTCCTCGGCGGCTCGGGATTCGTCGGCACGCACCTGGTGTCGGCGCTGGCCCGCGAGGGCTGGCAGCTCACCGTGCCGACCCGCGATCCGGCGGCTGCGGCGCATCTCGCGATGATCCCCTCGCTGCGGCTGGTGCCCGCCGACGTGCACGACCCCGCAGCGCTCGCCGCGGTCTGCGCCGGGCAGTCCGCGGTCGTCAACCTGGTCGGGATCCTGAACGAGAGCGGCCGGGACGGGCGCGGATTCCAGCGCGCGCATGCCGAGCTCGCGCGCAAGCTGGTCGAGGCCTGCCGCCGGCAGCGCGTGGACCGGCTCATCCAGGTGAGCGCGCTCGGCGCCGACGCGGAGCGCGGCCCCAGCCACTACCTGAAGAGCAAGGGCCGCGCCGAGCGCATCATCCGCGAGGAGTCGGGCCCCGACCTGCGCTGGACCATCTTCCAGCCCTCGGTGATCTTCGGCCCGGGAGACGACTTCGTGAACCGCTTCGCGCGCCTGCTGCGCGCGATCCCGCTGGGGATTCCGCTGGCACGCGCCGGCGCGCGCTTCGCGCCGGTGTGGGTGGGGGACGTCGTCAGCGCGATCCTGCGCGCGCTCGCGGACGAGGCGACCGTGGGCGAGACCTACGAGCTGTGCGGTCCCGAGGTGCTGACCCTGCGCGACATCGTGGCGATGGTGCGCGGGCAGCTGCGCCTCGCGCGCGCCATCGTCGGCATCCCGGACTTCGCCGCGCGCCTGCAGGCGGCTGTGTTCGATTTCGTGCCCGGCAAGCCGTTCTCGACCGACAATTACCGCTCGCTCACGGTGGACAGCGTGTGCAAGGTCAACGGGCTGGCCCGGCTCGGCATCCGGCCGCAGCCACTCCCGGCGCTGCTGCCGAAATTCCTGGCCTGAAGGCTCAGCTTCGCGGGCAGAGCCGCGCGCGCTCGCCGGGATGATCCGCGAGCCGGCGCATGCTGGCGTAGAAAGCCGGCAGGTCGCCGCCCAGGCGCGCGAGCTCCTCGCGCAGGGCCGGCACGCAGCGGTGATAGGCCGATACCGCGACCAGGCGCGCGTTGTTGAGTGCGCCCGCGGGCGCTGAACCCTCGCCCGCGAGCGCCGCGCGCAGGCGCTCGAACTCGGCGGCTTTCTCCGCCCGCATCCGCTCCGGGGGCGCGTCCTGCCGGTAGAGCGCAGCGAGACGGCGGCGGGTTTCGACCATCGTCGCGGCGAGACGCTGCTCGCGGGAGCGGCGCTGCAGGAACCGCTCGACCTCGGCCTGCCGGCCCGCGGCCCCGAGGAAGCGCTGCACCCCTTCCTGTTCCACCACGGTCGCGAACGCCTCGCTGAAGTCACTGTCGCTGGGCGCATACACGGCCTGGTGCGCGAGCTCGTGAAAGATGAGCGCGGCCAGTTCGGCGTCGCCGTAGACGAGCATCGTGTTCAGCACCGGGTCCTTCAGGTGGCCCAGCGTCGAGTAGGCGATCGACGGCCCCACGTGGACGTCGAAGCCGCGGCGCGCGAGGCGCCCGGCCGAGCGCAGCGCGCGGCGCTCGTCGAAATAGCCGCGGTAGGAGACGCAGCCGGCGATGGGGAAGCACCAGCGCCGCGGCTCGACCGCGAACTCGGGGGCCGCGAACAGGTTCCAGGTGGCGTACTTGCGGCCGAGGTCCGCATACGTGCGGTAGCTGCCGTTGTCGGGCAGCCCGAGCTCGGTCATCGCGAAGTCCCGCGCGCGCGCGGCGAAGTCCAGCCGGCGGCGCAGCGCCTCGTCGGTGCCGGGACGCGCGGTCAGCTCGGCGATCGGCTCGCGCCGCCGGTTCATGTCCAGCTGCCCGGCGGCCAGGTGCAGGTAATAGCAGCCGGAAAGGTCGGCGCAGGCCGCGAGCAGCGGCAGCAGCCGGGTCAGGTAAAACGGGGAATCGCGTAACATCGCTGCATGAAAGTCTATCTCGTCGGCGGCGCGGTTCGTGACGAGCTGCTCGGCCGGCCGGCGGCCGAACGCGACTGGGTGGTCGTGGGCGCGACGCCGGAGCAGATGGGCGCCGCCGGCTACCGCCAGGTCGGCAAGGACTTCCCGGTTTTCCTGCACCCCGCGACCGGCGAGGAATACGCGCTCGCGCGCACCGAGCGCAAGACCGGCCGCGGCTACCACGGCTTCGAGACGCACTACTCGCCGGACGTGACGCTCGAGGACGACCTGCGCCGGCGCGACCTGACCATCAACGCCATGGCGCGCGACGACGCCGGGCAGCTGATCGATCCCCACGGCGGGCAGCGCGACCTCGAGTCGCGGACGCTGCGCCACGTGTCGGAGGCCTTCAACGAGGATCCGGTACGGATCCTGCGCGTGGCACGCTTCCTCGCGCGCTTCCAGCCACTCGGATTCTCGGTCGCCCCGGAGACGCTGGCGCGCATGCGTGCGATGGTGGCGGCCGGCGAGGCGGATGCGCTGGTGGCCGAGCGCGTCTGGCAGGAGACGGACCGCGCGCTGGCGGAGCCCGCGCCCGAGGCCTGGCTGCGGCTGCTGCATTCCTGCGGCGCGCTCGCGCGCATCCTGCCTGAGCTCGACGCGCTCTATGGCGTGCCGCAGCCGGAGCAATGGCACCCGGAAATCGACACCGGCCTGCACATGGAACTGGTGATGTCGGTTGCGGCCGAGATCACGCCGCTGCCGCGCGTCCGCTTCGCGGCGCTGATGCACGACCTCGGCAAGGGCCGCACACCGCGCTCGTCCTGGCCGCGGCACATCGGACACGAGGAGAAGGGCGTGACGCTGGTGCGCGAGGTCGCATCGCGGCTGCGCGTGCCGACCGAGTACCGCGAGCTCGCGGAACTGGCCTCGCGCTGGCACGGCCTCGCGCACCGCGCGCCGGAGCTGCGCCCGCGCACGGTGCTGCAGCTGCTGGAATCCTGCGACGCGATGCGCCGGCCGGAGCGCTTCCGCGAGCTCCTGCTCGCGTTCGAGGCCGACTACCGCGGGCGCGGCGGCTGGCGCTCGCGCCCGTACCCGCAGTCGGAGCTGCTGCGCCGCGCGCAGGAGACGGCGCTTGCGGTTACGCTCACGGAGCGCGACCGCGAGGGGCTTTCGGGCGAGGAGATCGGGGCGCTGCTGCGCCGCCGCCGGCTCGCGGCGCTGCGCGCACCCGGCTGAGCCGGCGCTTCAGGCGAAGTGGTACACGATCAGTGCCGCGACCGCGAAGCGGTACAGCGCAAACGGCCCCAGCCCGACGCGGTTGATGACCTGGAGCAGCCAGTGGATGCAGGCATAGCCCGTGACGGCCGCGACCGCCGCGCCCAGGCCCATCATCCCCCAGTCCACGGCGCCGTCCCTGCCCTGCAGCAGCTGCAGCAGCTCGTAGCCGCCCGCCATCGCGATGCCGGGCACCGCCAGCAGGAACGAGAAGCGTGCGGCGGCGGCGCGGTCGAGGCCGAGCGCGCGCGCCATCGTCATCGTGACGCCCGAGCGGGAGGTGCCGGGCATCAGCGCGAGCGCCTGCGCGCAACCGATCAGCAGCGCGTGGTGCCAGTCGATCGAGTACTCGTCGCGCTGCTTGCGCCCGAAGCGGTCGGCGAGCCACATGAGCAGCCCGAAGAAGCTCAGCGTGCCGGCGACGAACAGCGGGTTGCGCAGCAGCTGCTCGATCAGCCCGCCGAACAGCAGTCCCGCGACGCCGACCGGGATGGTGCCGACGATCACGCACCAGGCGAGGCGTGCGTCGGGCGTGTAGCCGCGGCCGGTGATCGAGCCGAACCAGGCGGAGAGCATCGCCAACAGCTGCACGCGGAAATAGGCGAGCACGGCGGCGAGCGTGCCGACGTGCACCGCGACGTCGAAGGCGAGGCCCTGGTCGGCCCAGCCCAGGAAGTGCGGCACCAGGATCAGGTGGCCCGAGCTCGAGATCGGCAGGAACTCCGAGAGCCCCTGCACGATCGCCAGCACTATCGCCTGAATTGCATCCACTTGCGCCGCCCGGCCGAAAAGGTGTCAGGCACCATTTTGGCACCGCCAAAAAGGTGCCTGCCTCCTTTTTCAAAGACTGTCGCGCAGGTCACGGAAGGAGAAGCCGGGAAGCGGGAGGTCGATGCCGCGCGTAAAGGCGATGGCCTTGAAGCGCTCGCCCATCTCGCCGGGCAGCATCAGCGTCGCCGCATCCTGCTGGATGGCCAGCCGCTCCTGCGGCGAGCGGCCCTCGACCGCCTCCGCCAGGTGGCGCTCGACGCCGAGCGAGATCAGGAAATGCGCCTGGGTCGCGAAGCCGCCCATGTCCATGCCGCAGCCCGCGGCCGCCTCGGCCAGCGCCGAGAAGTCCACCCAGGCGGTGAGGTCCTGCACGCCGGGCGTGGCGAGCGCGTCATCCACGCGGCGATGGCGGCGGAATCCGCAGAGCGTGCCGCCGTCGCGCGACGGGTGGTAGTACTGCGCACGCGGCAGGCCGTAATCGACGAACAGGACCGCGCCGCGCCGCAGCGCAGCCGTCGCTTCCGCGAACCAGCCGCCGAGTCCCGGCCGGCACTCCGAAACGTATCCCGCGGGCATGGGCACCGGCAGGCGCGACTGGATGTGCAGGACGGCCGCAGCCAGCGCCGGATCCGCGGCCCGCGGCTGCCAGGCGAAGCCGTTGCCGGCGGCGACCACGCCGATCGCCTCGCAACCCGCGCCCTGCACACGGAAGCGCTCGACCGGCAGCGCGTCCAGGACCTCGTTGCCGAAGGCCACGCCCTGCCATGCCTCGCGCGGCGGCGCATCCAGCCATTCGATGCGGTCGCGGAATGCGGCGACGCCTGGCCAGCGGTCGAAGAACTGCCGCTGGCGACGCGTGAGATCCGGGCTCGGCTCGACGATCCGGTAGCGCGCCGGCAATGAACCGCGCCGTTCCAGCGCAGGCAGGATGAACGCCGCGGCGATCCCGCTGCCCGCACCGAACTCGACGATGTCGCCTCCCCCCGCCTGCCCGAGCAGGTCCGCGAGTCCGCCGGCGAGGCAGGCCTGAAACAGCGGCGAGAGCTCGGGTGCCGTGACGAAATCTCCCTCGGCCCCGAAGCGGATGCGGTCCGTCATGTAGTAGCCGAGTCCCGGCGCATAGAGCGCGGCTGCCATGAACCGCGAGAACGGCAGCCAGCCGCCGTTGGCCGCGATCAGCCCGCGGATGTGCTCCGCCACCCGCGCACTGTGGGCGGCGTCCCCGGCCGGCAGCGTCGGCGGGTCGCCGGCGATCAGCACCCGGCGGCCCCGCGGTCCTGTGGCGCCGCCCCGCCCCGCGTAGAATCGGCACCCGGATGGCCGCCGCAACGACAGCGCCGCTCGCCGACAAGGTCGTGCTCGTCACCGGCGCGGCGCGGCGCATCGGCGCCGTGATCGCGCAGGCCTTTCACGAGCGCGGCGCGAAAGTCGCGATCCACTTCCGGCGCTCGGCGGGCGAAGCGGGCGCCCTCGTCAACGCGATGAACCGGTCGCGCCCCGGCTCCGCTGCGGCCTTCGAGGCCGATCTCACCGATGCGTCCGCGCTCACCGCGCTGCCCGCCTCCGTGATCGGCACGCTCGGCGCGCTCGACGTGCTCGTGAACAACGCCTCCAGCTTCTATCCGACGCCGATCGGCTCGATCACGGCCGCCCAGTTCGACGACCTGGTCGGCACCAATCTGCGCGCGCCGCTGTTCCTGTCGCAGGCAGCGGCGCCGGAACTGCGCCGGCGCCGGGGGCTGATCCTCAACATCGCCGACATCCACGGTCTGCGGCCGCTGCGCCAGCATGCCGTGTACTCGGCGGCCAAGGCCGCGCTCGTGATGCTGACGCGCTCGCTCGCGCGCGAGCTCGGCCCCGAGGTGCGGGTGAACGCGATCGCCCCGGGCCCGGTGCTGTGGCCGGAGAACGGCATGGACGAGGAACTGCAGAAGCGCATCGTCGCGCGCACCGCACTCAGGCGCACCGGCACGCCCGAGGACGTCGCCAGGGCCGCGATCTTCTTCGCGACCGATGCCCCCTTCGTCACCGGCGAGGTGCTGGCGGTGGACGGCGGCCGCCTCGCCGGCGGGGACGAGCGCTAGCCGGGGGCGCTCCGCGCGCGAGGCCGGATCGCGCGCCATCAGTCCGGGCCGTCCAGCGATGTCTCGACCAGCGGGTGTGCGCCGCGATCGAAACGCCGCCACAACTCGCCGATGCTTGCGCCCGAGGCCGGGTCGCGCAACCCGGGCTCGAGCGCCGCCAGCGGGCCGAGCACCCAGGCGCGCGTCGCGAGGTCCCGGTGCGGCAGCGTCGCGCCGTCGAACCTCCCGACCAGGTCGCCGTAGAGCAGCAGGTCGAGGTCCAGCGCGCGCGGGCCCCACTTCGGCGCGCCCGGCTCGCGCCCGAGCGCGCGCTCGATCGCCTTGAGCGTCGCGAGCACGTCGGGCAGCGGACGATCCGTCCGGAACGCGGCAACGAGGTTGATGAAGTCGTCGCCCCGGAATCCGACGGCCTGGTTGGAGTACGCAGGCGAGGTCCGCAGCCCCGGAAACTCGCCGCCGAGCAGCGCCAGCGCGCGACGCAGGCTCGCGCGCGGCCGGACGTTGCTGCCGGCCGCGACGTACGCCTCAGCCACGGCGGGCCTCAGCCATCCCGACCGCGCTCGACGATCACCCCCACGTCCTTCGAATGGCGCACGGCACCGGGCTTGTGCAGCGTCACGCGCACGCGCGCGACCTTGAACTCCGTGAGCACGATGCGGGCGATCTCGCCGGCGAGCGCCTCGACCAGGCGGAAGCGGCTCTCCTGCACGAAGGCCAGCACGCGCTTCGCGACCGACTTGTAGTTCAGCGTGTCCTCGATCGCGTCGCTCTGCGCGGCGGCGGCGAGGTCCACCCACATCTCGAGGTCGACCTCGACGCGCTGGCGGACTTCGCGCTCCCAGTCGTGGATGCCGATGATGGTGTCGGCGGCGAGGGCGGTGATGAAGATGCGGTCCACGTCATTCTCCCGGCGCACGCAGTTCCTCCAGCGGCCAGCGCGCGCGGGCGCGCGCCGGCAGTCCCTCGCGCTCGCCGGCGGCGAGGCGCGCATGGCCCGCGAGCGCGATCATCGCGGCATTGTCGGTGCAGAACTCCGGCCGTGGATAGTGCAGGCGCGCGCCCGCCTGCGCCACCCGGCGCGCCAGCTCCTCGCGCAGCCGGCGGTTCGCGCCGACGCCACCGGCGATGACGAGCGTGCGGATGCCGGTCATCGTGAGCGCGCGCAGGCTCTTGCCGACCAGCGTCTCGACCATCGCATCCTCGAATCCGCGCGCGGCGTCGGCGCGCGTCTGCGCGTCCAGGTCGCGGCCGCGCAGGGCGACCACGACCGCAGTCTTGATGCCGCTGAAGCTGAAGTCGAGGCCCGGCCGGTCGAGCATCGGGCGCGGGAAATCGAACACGCCCGGCCGCCCGGACTCGGCCAGCGCGGCGAGCGCCGGCCCCCCGGGGTAGCCCAGGCCCAGGAACTTCGCGGTCTTGTCGAAGGCCTCCCCCGCGGCGTCGTCCAGCGTCTCGCCCAGGATCCGGTAGCGCCCCACCCCCTGCACTTCGATGAGCATGGTGTGGCCGCCCGAGACCTGCAGCGCGACATAAGGGAAATCCGGGGCCCCCGGCTCGAGCGCCGGCGCCAGCAGGTGGCCTTCGAGGTGATGGACGCCGATCACCGGCACGCCCAGCGAATAGCCCAGCGCCCGCGCCACGCAGGCGCCCACCAGCAGCGCCCCGATCAGGCCGGGTCCCGCCGTATAGGCAATGCCGTCAATGGCTTGCAGCGAAAGTCCGGCCTCGCCCAGGGTCTCCTCGATCATCGGCAGCAGGCGCGCGATGTGATCGCGCGAGGCGAGTTCCGGCACCACGCCGCCATGCGGGGCATGCAGGGCCACCTGGCTGAACACGCGGTTCGCGACCAGGCCCCGGTCGCCGTCGTAGACGGCAACGGCGGTCTCGTCGCAGGAGGTTTCGATGCCCAGTACTCGCATTGTCCTAGTGCTTTGATTTTCCGGGGGCGGATCACTACAATTCCGGGCCCTTTCCCCGGGGCTGTTCCGGGGGCGCAGTGCCAGAAACGAGGTTGGAATGCCGAGCGTCCGTATCCGCGAGAACGAGTATTTCGACGCCGCCTTGCGTCGTTTCAAGCGTGCCTGCGAAAAGGCGGGCGTGCTGACCGAACTGCGCCGCCGGGAATTCTACGAGAAGCCCACCCAGGAACGGAAACGCAAGAAGGCCGCCGCCATCAAGCGGCACCTGAAGCGCGCCTCCCGCGACGGCGGGCGCAGCGCCACGCGCTGAGCCCGGGATGAGCCTGAAGGACCGCATCACCGGGGACATGAAAGCGGCGATGAAGGCGGGCGAAAAGGATCGCCTGTCCTGCATCCGCATGCTCCAGGCCGGCATCAAGCAGCGTGAGGTGGACGAGCGGATCCAGCTCGACGATGCGCAGGTGCTCGCCGTCATCGACAAGATGATCAAGCAGCGGCGCGAGTCGGTCGTGCAGTTCGAGGCCGGCAAGCGCGCCGACCTGGTCGCCAGGGAATCCGCCGAGATCGCCCTGCTCACCGGCTACCTGCCCGCGCAGCTGTCGGATACCGAGCTCGCCGCCATGATCCAGGAGGCGATCGGCGCGACCTCCGCGTCCTCCATGAAGGACATGGGCAAGGTGATGGGCTGGCTCAAGCCCAGGGTGCAGGGCCGCGCCGACATCGGCGCGCTGTCGGCGCGCATCAAGGCCGCGCTCGGCGGCTGACGGCGCACGCCCATGAGCCCCAGCAGGGTTCCTGATGGCGGCACGCGCGGGCACATCGTCCCGATCGGCGGCGCCGAGAACAAGGAAAACGACCCGAAGATCCTCGCGCGCTTCGTGCAGGTCTCCGGCGGCGAGATGGCCGACATCGTCGTCATCCCGACGGCGAGCCGCGCCAACGAGACCGGGCCGCGTTACGAGAAGCTGTTCCGCGACCTGGGCGCGCGACGCGTCGACGTCATGGACTTCGACACGCGCCGCGACTGCCAGGAGCCGGGCCGGCTCGACCGCCTGCAGGACGCGACCGGCATCTTCTTCACGGGCGGCAACCAGCTCAGGCTCACCACGCTGCTCGGCGGCACGCCGGTCGCGAAGCTGATCCGCGCGCAGAACGCGCGCGGCGTCACTATCGGCGGCACCAGCGCGGGCGCCTCGATCCTCTCCGAGCACATGATCGCCTTCGGCGACGACGGCGCGACCGCGATCGCCGGCAGCGTGCGCCTCGCGCCAGGGCTCGGGCTCACCAACCGCTTCATCATCGACCAGCATTTCCGCGAGCGGGACCGGCTCGGCCGGCTGGTCACCGCGCTCGCCTACAACCCGTTCGCCGTCGGCCTCGGCCTCGACGAGGACACCGCCGCCTTCATCGGGCCGGACGAGACGCTCGAGGTCGAGGGCACGGGCGGCGTCACCGTGGTCGATGCCTCGAAGGTCACGTTCTCGTCGGTGGACAGCGCGACCGAGGGCCAGCCGATCTGCATCCTGGGACTCGTCGTGCACGTGCTGACGGCCGGGGCGACCTTCAACCTGCACACGCGCCAGGCCGCGATGGGCAGCCTCGCGCCATCTCGCGCATGATGGGGACGTCATGCGTGTCCTCGACCGCTCCGTCTACGTCGGCCCGTCGCATTACGCGCGGTTTCCGGTCATCCGCCTCGAGCTCGACCTCGGGGAGCTGGAGGCCTGGCCCACGGGCCGCCTCGGCAAGGGCTTCGTCGACGCGCTGATCGCGGCGCTGCCGGGGCTCGCCGAGCACGGCTGCTCCTACCAGGAACCCGGCGGCTTCATCCGCCGCATGAACGAGGACGACGGCACCTGGCTCGGCCACGTGCTCGAGCACTGCGCCCTCGAACTCCAGAACGTCGCGGGCGAGGACGTCACCTTCGGCAAGACGCGCAGCCTGGACAAGCCGGGCCAGTACTCGGTCGTCTACGAGTACGCAGAGCGCGAGGAAGGCATCGCCGCGGGCGAACTCGCGCTGCGCCTGCTCTGCTCATTGCTGCCGGAACGGATCCGCCCCGCCGGCAGCGTGCCCGAGGGCTGGGACTGGCCGGTGGCGCGCGATGCCTACATCAAGTATGCGCAGCGCCGCGCGCTCGGGCCCTCGACGGCATCCCTCGTGCAGGCCGCCGAGAAGCGCGGCATCCCCCACCTGCGGCTCAACGACCAGTCGCTGATCCAGCTCGGCCACGGCAAGTACCAGCAGCGCGTGCAGGCGACCGTCACGGGCCGCACGCCGCACATCGCGGTCGAGCTCGCCAGCGACAAGGAGGAGACCAACCGCATCCTCGCGGCGCTCGGCCTGCCGGTGCCGCGGCAGGAACTGGTGCAGACCGAGCGCGAAGCCGTGCGCGCCGCGAACCGGCTGGGCTTCCCGGTCGTGACCAAGCCCTACAACGGCAACCACGGCCGCGGCATCTCGATCCGGCTCACGGGCGACGAGGAAGTGGTGGCCGGCTTCGCGATCGCGCGCGAGCATTCGCGCTCGGTGATCGTCGAGACCTACCTCGAGGGCGACGACCATCGCCTGCTGGTGGTGAATGGCGAGCTGGTCGCGGCGACCCGGCGCACGCCCGGCCACGTGACCGGCGATGGCGAACACACGGTCGCCGAGCTCATCGAAATCGTGAACCAGGACCCGCGCCGTGGCGTGGGCCACGAGAAGGTGCTGACGCGCCTCGAGCTCGACGAGCAGGCGCAGTCCATGCTGGCGCGCGACGGGCTCACGGCCGATTCGGTGCCCGCGACCGGCCGACGCGTGTTCCTCCGCAGGACGGCGAACCTGTCGACCGGCGGCACCGCGACCGACGTGACCGACGTGATCCACCCGGACAACCGCGACATGGCGGTGCGCGCGGTCAAGGCGATCGGCCTCGACGTCGGCGGCGTGGACTTCCTGTCGAAGGACATCACGCTCTCCTACCGCGAGATCGGCGGCGGCATCTGCGAGATCAACGCGGCGCCGGGCTTCCGCATGCACGTGGCGCCCTCCGACGGCACGCCGCGCGACGTCGCGGGTCCCGTGATCGACATGCTGTTTCCTCCCGGCACGCCCGCGCGCGTGCCGATCGCCGCGATCACCGGCACCAACGGCAAGACCACGACCGCGCGCATGCTCGCGCACATCCTGAAGATGGCGGGCTACACGCCCGGCCTCACGACCACCGACGGCGTCTACATCGACGGCCAGCGCACGGTCTCCGGCGACATGACCGGGCCGGTCTCGGCGCGCATGGTGCTGGCCGACCCGCACATCGACGCCGCGGGCCCCGTGATCGACATGCTGTTCCCGCCCGGGACGCCGTCGCGCGTGCCGATCGCGGCCATCACCGGCACCAACGGCAAGACGACGACCGCGCGCATGCTCGCGCACATCCTCAAGATGTCC
>DATBMQ010000054.1:0-6340 GCA_036554765.1 Steroidobacteraceae bacterium
CGGCAGTTCGCAGGCGCCGGTGATGCGGCGCGCGTCCTCGCACACGTCGCTCAGGCTCGTGATGCCGAGATCGGGAAAGCCGAAGGACGCGTTGGCCACGCCCGCCCCGGAGAGATAGATCGCGCGAAAGCCGGATCGGGACGCGAGCAGGGCGCTGTAGGCGTTGATCGTGCCGACCACCTGCAGGGGCCTTTCCTGGTCGACCGCCTGCCGCAGTCGCAGGCCGGGGGATGCCGGATTCATACAGGCATGATAGCGCCGGATGCCCATGATCCGATTGAATTTTGCGCCGTCCGTGGCAGGTGATACGCTTGCGCACAACAAACGTGAGGGGGGCCTCGCCCGTTTGTTCCCGGAACCCAAGAAGGCTCCCATGAAAAGGAGTCCGCAATGACCGACCATCGCATCCGCCGCAGCGCGGTCCCGACCGCTGTGCTGCTGGCCTTGGTGGGCGCTGCCGCGTCCGCCCAGGATTCCACGCACCTCGGCGAAATCATCGTGACCGCGCAGAAGCGCGCCGAATCGCTGCAGGACGTGCCGCTGGCGGTCAGCGCCGTCTCCGGCGGCAAGATCGCCGCAGCCGGCATCATGAAGATCGAGGATCTCAAGAATTACGTGCCGACGCTGTTCATGACCGAGACGGCGATCGGCAACAACATCTCCATCCGCGGCATCTTCTCGGGCGTCAACCCGGGCTTCGAGCAGTCGGTGGGCACCTACGTGGACGGCATCTATCGCGGCCGGCCGCAGCAGACCCGTGCGCCCTTCCTGGACCTGGACCGTGTCGAAGTGCTGCGCGGGCCGCAGTCGATCCTGTTCGGCAAGAACAGCGTCGGTGGCGCGCTCAACATCACGACCGCGCGCCCGAGCGAGGAATTCGAGGCGATGGTGTCGGCCTTGTATGAGCCCGAATACGACGAACAGGAGTTCTCGGGCAGCGTCTCCGGGCCTTTCTCCGACCGCTTCCGCGGCCGGCTGGCGGCGCGCTACCGCGAGGTCGAGGGACACCTGCAGAACCCGACGCTCGGGACCGACGATCCGAGCCGCGAGGAGACGACCCTCCGCGCCTGGCTCGAGTGGGACATCAGCGACAACGTGACTGCCTCGCTGAAGGCCGAGATGGGCGAGTTCGACGTCACTGGCCGGCAGATCGAGATCGACCAGGAAGCGCCGATACCGGCGGGGCCGTTCACCGGACTCACCTATGCCCAGGTCCTGGTCAACGTCTTCGGCCAGAGTGCGACCGTGCTGAACAACACGCCCGACTTCGTGCGTTCATCGAACGGCGATTTCAGCAACAACGACTCCGAGGAGTTCGTGCTGCAGGTGGACTGGCAGCTCGGCGAGAGCACGGTGACGTCCATCACCGGTTATTCGAAGTACGACTTCACCGAGCTCTGCGACTGCGATTTTACCGGCGCCAACATCTTCAATGTCGGAATGGCGGAGGAGTTCGACCAGACCAGCCAGGAATTGCGCCTGACTTCGCCTTCCGGCGGCACGCTCGATTACATACTGGGCGTGTACTACGAGACGTCGGACCTGATGTTCTTCGACTCGATCCAGGTCCCGGCCAACAGCATCCTCGCGGCGGCCGTCAATCCGTTCGTTGCGTCTACCGGAACGCCGAGATTCTTCGACCAGGACGCGAAGAGCTACTCGGGTTTCGCGCAGTTCACCTGGAACGTTTCGGACGAGTTCCGCTCGACACTGGGATTGCGGTACACGAAAGATGAAAAGGATGCGTCGCGGTCGCTGGCGATCACCGATATCAACGGCGCCCCGCTGACTGGCATGCAGGCAGTGGTGGCGCCGCTCGTGTACCAGAACGGATTCAACGTGAGGGCGCACCAGATTTCCGGCTCGCGGGAAGAGGACCAGATGCTGCCGTCCCTGACTTTCGAATGGGAGCCGGACGACACGACGATGATGTACCTCTCCTGGAGCAAGGGTTCCAAGGCGGGCGGATTCGACGCGCGTTCGAATAACTCGCCGATACCGCCGACACCCGTGTGCACCGCGCCGAATACGCCGCCGGGGTGCACGCCGCTGCGGGGCGTCGGGAGCTTCGAGTACGACGAGGAAAGGGCGACCAATCTCGAACTCGGCGCCAAGCTGCGGGTCGGCGGTTCGTTCGAAATGAACGCGGCGCTCTACAAGACGGACTTCGAGAACCTGCAGGTGAGCACGTTCGACGGCGTGCTGGGGTTCAACGTCAGGAATGCCGGCGAAGCCGAAATCAAGGGGCTCGAGATCGACATGCGCTGGCAGGCGACTGCCAACCTGCTGTTGACCGGCAGCATGGCCTATACCGACTTCGAGTTCCTCGATTACATCGGGCAGTGCTTCCCTGGCCAGCCATCGGACGCGGGTGACGGGCTCAACTGCAACTACAAGGGCAAGACCAACGAGTTCGTGGCGCCCTGGGTGATCACGCTCGGCGGCTCCTACGTGCGGCCGATCGGCGAGAGCCTGCGGCTGCATGCGGGCGCGGACGTCTATTACACGGACCAGTACTTCGTTGCGCCGACGCTGGACCCGAAGCAGAAGCAGGAGTCGTACTACAAGGTCAACGCGCGCCTTGGCATCGGCAGCCAGAGCGGCAGCTGGGACGTGTCGCTGATCGGCAAGAACGTGCTCGACGAGGACATCCTGCCGTACGGAAACGTGACTCCGCTGGCCAGCCTGTTCGGCGCCTTCAGTTCCTGGCGCTTCGTCGAGCCGGGCCGCTCGGTGGCGATCCAGGGCACGGTCAGGTTCTGAGCGCGGCATGACAGGGCCCCGGTCCGGGAGGCGGGCCGGGGCCTTTTCCTTTCCCGGAGCCGGAAGGCGCAATCCATGCGACTGGTGACGTTCAGGCTCGAATCCGGCGGGCCGCCGGCGCTGGGGGCGCAGCTGCCCGACGGCGCCGTGCTCGACCTCGCGCGGGCGTCCGGCGGAGCCGCAGCCTTCGGGTCGATGCTGGCGTTGATCGAGGCGGGGCCGGAGGCGTGGCAGGAGGCGAGGGGACTGGTCAGGAGTCCCCCCGGAAGCGGCGCGTACGGCGCGGGGTCATGCGTACTGCTTGCACCGATGCCGAGTCCTCCTCAGATCCGCGACTTCATGTGCTTCGAAAAGCACGTGATCCAGGCCTTCGGCGCGGCCTTCCGCATGCGCGCCACGCGTGCCGCGACCGCGGAGGAAAAATCGGCGCTGCTGGCGCAGGCCGAGGCTTACCGGCCGCCGCCGGTGTGGTACGAGCGGCCGCTGTACTACAAGGCCAACCGCTTTTCCGTCAGCGGGCCCGGCGACACGATCCGGTGGCCCGCGTACAGCCGGCTCATGGACTACGAATGCGAGCTGGCCTGCGTCATCGGCCGCCCCGGCGCCGACGTGCCGCGCGAACGCGCGCGCGAGCACGTCTTCGGCTACACGATCTTCAATGACTTCAGCGCCCGCGACGCGCAAGGCGCGGAGATGGCCGGCGGCCTCGGCCCGGCCAAGGGCAAGGACTTCGACGGCGCCAACGCCTTCGGGCCCTGCATCATGACGGCCGACGAAGTGCCCGATCCCTACGGCCTCGACATGATCGTGCGCGTGAACGGGCAGCAACGCTCGCGCGGCAGCTCACGCGACATGCACTGGAAGTTCGAGGACCTCATCGCCTACGTGAGCCAGGGTGAAACGCTGCACGCGGGCGAGATCCTGGGCAGCGGCACGGTCGGGGACGGCTGCGGACTCGAGCAGCTCCGGTTCCTGGAGGACGGGGACCTGGTCGAGGTCGAGATCCCGCCGATCGGCGTGCTCGCGAACCGCGTGATGCGCGCCGGGAGAGCCGCCTGATGGGCGCGCGCCCGTTTCGCTGCGGACTGGAGGAACTCGGTGACGGCCTGTACGCCTGGATGCAGCCCGATGGCGGCTGGGGCTGGTCCAACGCCGGTTTCGTCCGCGACGGCGACGATGCGCTGCTCGTGGACACGCTGTTCGACGAAGCGCTGACCGCCGTCATGCTGCAGGCGCTGGAGGGCGCGACCGGGATTGCGCCCGGCCAGATCCGCCAGCTCGTCAACACGCACGCCAATGGCGATCACACGCACGGCAACGCGCTGGTCGCCAATGCCGAGGTCATCGCCTCGGCGGCCGCCGCGCGCGAAATGGCCGAACTGCCTCCCGCCATGGTCGCGCAGGTCAAGGCGGCCGGCGCAGCGGGTGCGCTCGGGGACGCGGGCACCTATTTCGCGGAGATCTTCGCGCCCTTCGACTTCGCGCGCGCGCGCGGGCGTGCGCCGACGCGGACCTTCGAGCAGCGCCTCGACCTGACGGTCGGCGACAAGGCCGTCGAGTTGCACAGGCTGGGACCGGCCCACACGGCGGGCGACGTGCTGGTCTGGGTCCCGCACGACCGTTCGGTGTTCACCGGCGACCTGCTGTTCATCGACGTCACGCCGATCATGTGGGCGGGTCCCGTCGGCAACTGGCTGGCGGCCTGCGACCGCATCCTGGCGCTGGGCGCGGAAAACATCGTGCCCGGCCACGGTCCGATGACCGATGCCGCGGGCGTGCGTCGCCTGCAGGAATATCTGCGCTGGGTGGATCGCGAGGCGAGGCAGCGTTTCGACTCCGGCCTGGCGCTGGACGAGGCGATCCTCGACATCGCGCCCGGCGTGTATCGCCACTGGCTCGACGCCGAGCGGCTCGCCGTGAACGTCGCGAGCCTCTACCGGGAGTACGCCGGCGACACCTCCGGGCCGGACGTCGTTGCCATGTTCGGGCTGATGGCGAAGCTGAAGCGCCGGCTCTAGGATGTCCCCATGACTGTCGCGCGGCCTGCCTGGATACTCGCCGCAGCGTGGCTGCCGGCGGCCGCCGCAGCGGCGGTACCCGCCGCGGCTGCGGATTGCGCGGCGCTGGAGCCGCTGCGCTGGCTGCTCGGCGACTGGCAGGCCGAGGGCAGCAAGACCCGTTTCCATGAATCCTGGCGCGAACTGGACCGGCAGACCTTCTCGGGCACCGGCATCGAGCGCGCGAAACCGGACGGTGCGGTCAAGGGCGCGGAAGACCTGCGCCTGGTCCAGATGGGGGATGGCGTCTTCTACGTCTCCAAGGTCACGCACAACGAGCTGCCGGTCGCATTCCGCCTGACGACCTGCGCCGACGGCGTATTCGTCTTCGAGAATCCCGCACACGACTTCCCGCGCCGGCTCGAGTACCGGCGCGGCGACGATGCGCTGACCGTGCGGGTCAGCGACGGGGCGGAGCAGGGGTTCACGCTCGAGTTCCAGCGCGCGGCCGGGCCCGCGGCACCGGCCGTGCTCGCGGACGAGGACGCGCGATTCGCGGCGATGGTTGCCGGGGACGCAGCGGCGATGGGATCCTGGTTCGCGGAGGACCTCCGCTACGTGCATGCGACGGGGCTGGTCGAGGATCGCGCGCAGCTGATCGATTCGATCGCCTCGGGGCGGGCGAGGTATGTTGCGGTGACGCCCGCCGAGCGCGAGGTCGTCGGCCTCGCGGACGACGCGGCCCTCGTGCGCGGCCGCGGGCGCTTCCAGGTGGCCGCGAACGGCGTGCCGCTGGACTTGCAAATCCGCTATCTCGCGGTATACGGACTGCAGGACGGACGATGGCGATTGCGCTCGTGGCAGTCGCTGCGGGTTCCCTGACCAGGAGGACGACATGAGCAAGGGCATGGACCAGAAGAAGGAAGGCAAGAAGAAGCCGCAGCACACGCTGGCGGAAAAGCGGGCATTGAAGCGCGAAAAGAAGCGCCAGAAAGGCCTGCTCTAGGTTGCTCGCGTACGTCTTCTGGCATGTCCCGCGCCCCGGCGTCCGGGCGCGGGACTACGAGACGCTGCACCAGGCTTTCCACGACGCGCTCTGGGGGGCGCCGCTGCCCGGCCTGCTCGCGTTGCGCGTCCATCGCCTCGCGCAGATTCCATGGCTGGCGCCGCCGGGTCCCGGTTACGAGGACTGGCACCTGATCGCGGACTCGGCGGCGCTCGACGGCCTGAACGAAGCCGCGGTCACGCGCGCGCGGCAGCTGCCGCACGATCGCGTCGCCGCGCAGGCCGCGAGCGGGACGGCCGGCCTGTATGCATTGCGGCTCGGATCGCCGCCGCAAGCCTCGTTCGCGTACTGGATGTCGAAGCCCGCGGGCATGAGTTACGCGGACTTCGATGCGTCCCTGCAGCCCTTCATCGCGCGCGGCTGCTGTCTCTGGGGCCGGCGCATGACGCTCGGGCCGACGCCCGAGTTCTGCCTGCAGGCGCCGGCCGCGCTCGAGCCGCCGCAGCCGTCCGAAGCGCTGGCGCTCGAGCTCATCTACTCGCGCGGCCCGCGCTGACCGCTGCCTCGATCCAGT
>DATBMQ010000069.1:0-3067 GCA_036554765.1 Steroidobacteraceae bacterium
CCGCGTGGCGCCGCCCGCCGCTTTCGCCGCCCTGCTCCTGACCGCGCCTGCGCTCCTGGCGCTGCATTTCCGCGACGGCCCGCCGGCGCGCGTGACCGGGGGCTTCGGGGAGGATTCCTGCGCCGCCTGCCACTTCGGCAATGAGCTCAACGAGAGCCGCGGCCAGCTCATGCTCGGCGGCTTTCCGGGAATCTACCAGCCGGGCGCGCGCTACGAACTCGAGCTTGCACTCGCGCGGCCGCGCATGGCGGCGGCCGGGTTCCAGCTTGCGATCCGCAGCGATCCCGGGAGCACCCAGGCCGGAATGCTGCGCGTGCCGGAGACCGACGAATCGCACATGGACCTGCGCTTCGAACGCGGCGTCCAGTTCGCGCAGCACCGGCTTGCAGAATCCGCGCCGGGCGCGGACGGCATGGTGCGCTGGAAGCTCACGTGGACCGCACCCGAGGCCGGCGGACGTGCCGTGCTGCACGCCGCGGCAGTCGCCGGCGACGGCGACGAGTCCCAGGCCGGCGATTACGTCTACACCCTGGAGGCCATCAGCACCCCTAATTAGGGACGCGTCCCCTTTATTGTTTCCCCGCCGGCGGGTCGTCGCGGAACCACCCCGCCACCGTGTAGCGGGGCTTCGGCGCAAACGGCGCGATCGCCGAGACCGAGTGCGGGATGCGCCCGTCGAACACGGTCATGGTGTTGAAGCTCGGGCAGCGGCCGAAGCGCACGTCGCCGTGCTCGTCCCAGACCAGCAGCACGCCGCCCCAGTCCGGCATCCAGCCGCGCGTGAACCCGATCGTGTAGGCGACCTGCCGCTCGTCGATCTCGCCGTCGTCCACGTGCGAATTCAAGTAATGCCCCGGCAGGAAACAGGACGCGTGCGCGTCGAGCTTGGTGATGCCGGGCTTGCCGGAGATCGCGCGCGCGAACTCGATCACCGGCTTCGAGTTCAGGAACTCCGTCAGCTCGTGGATCGCGTGACCCGCGTCCCAGCCGAACAGCGCGGCGTTGATCATCGGGTACACCAGGTACAGGTGGCCGATGCCCTCGGCCGCGCGGCGCTGCATGCCCGCCATCAGCCGGCGCTGTTCCTCGGGCGGCTTGGCCGCGAACTCCTCGCGCGTCAGGTACAGGTTCTGCCGGGTGTCGTCCTGCAGGATCAGCCGCCAGGGCAGGCTCGGGAGCGCCGCCTCCAGCCGCGCCGCCGAGGCCTCGTCCAGGAAATTCCGGATCTGCACGCATTTGTGATCTGCGTACTCGCGCGCGAGGCGCTCGGTGTCGAGCTCGGGGTTGAGGCCCAGGGGCAGCATCGGAATGCCGAATGGTAAACGTTTTCCCGCCCGGCCGGCGCATATACTCGCCCGGACATGATGCCGCGCTACCGCCCGCTGGCCATCTACAGCCTGCTGCTCGCGGCGGCGACCGCGGCATGGCTCGCGACGGAATTCGCGGGCGCGGCGCAGTTCCCCGCCGCCTGGATCATCGCGCTCTGCATCGGCTTCAACCTGTTCGTGTTCCAGTTCGGCGTGCCGGCGCCCTGGGTCGGGCTCACCTCCATGGAGCGCCTGCCGCAGGTCGGCCTGTTGCTGGCGCTGCCGCCGCCGGTCGCTGCGGTGACCTGCGCCGTGGCCTCGGCACTCTGGCCGTTCCTCAATCGCAGCTACAGCCAGGGATCGCCCACCCTCGCCGCGATCCGCGGCCTGCACAACGCCGCCATGACGGCGCTCATGATCCTGACCGGCGGCTACGCCTACGCCGCGGCCGGCGGCCGCCATCCGCTCGACGGCTTCGCCGCCGGCGACCTGCTGCCGCTTGCCGCGATGGCGCTCGCGATGCAGGCCGTCAATGTCACGCTGATGGCGCTGTTCTACCGCTTCGACCGCCGCGACGTGCGCAAGCTGATCACGCCGATCTATTCGCTGATGGACCTGATCTTCGTCCCGGCGGGCGTGCTGGCCGCGGTGCTCTACAACGCCGCCCACCCGGCCACCTTCGCGCTCTTCATGGTGCTGATGGTGGTGTTCGTGCTGAGCTTCAGCGGCATCGGCCGCTTCATCACCGCGGACGACGACAGCAACCCGATCGCGCGCCTGCTGCGCGCCGGCCGCGCGCTGCACGGCGCGCGGCGCGTGGACGACGTGGCCGGCCGCATTCTCGCCGAGACCCGGCCGCTGTTCCGCTTCGACGAGTTCTACCTGGTGCTGGTGGACCGCGAGCAGCGCCAGCTCGACTTCCGCGTGCACGAGCTGAGCGGCGTGCGTCAGCCCGGCGCCCGCCGGCCGCTCGACGAGGGGCTGTTCGGCTGGGTGGTGGAATCCGGCGAGCCGCTGCTGGTCGCGGACTGGTCGCGCGCGCCGACGCAGCTGCGCGAGCGCGCGCTCGAAACCGGCAAGGAGACCGGCTCGGTCATCGTCGTGCCGCTGCAGCACGAAGGCGCGGTGATCGGACTGCTGAGCGTCCAGCACACGGAACCGAAGGTCTACTCCACCGCCGACCTCAACCTGCTGCAGCGCCTCGCCGAGCAGGCCGCCGCCGCGGTGGCGGACGCGCGCGCCTTCGAGGACCTCGAGGATTACCGGCTGCGCCTCGAGGAGCGGGTCGCCGAGCGCACCGTGGAGCTGGAGAAGGCCGGCCGCGAGAAGGAGCGGCTGATCGCGGCGCTGCGCGAGCACAGCAGCGCGCTCGAGCGCGAGTCGCGCGAGGACGCGCTCACCGGGATCTCGAACCGGCGCCATTTCATGCAGCGCCTGGCCACCGAGTTCGAGGTCGCGCAGGCGGTCGGTGCGCCGCTCACGGTCGCGATCGCCGACCTCGACGACTTCAAGGTCGTGAACGACCGGCTGGGGCACATGGTCGGCGACCAGGCACTGAAGCACAGCGCCGCGGTGATGCGCGAGCTGTGCCGCGACAGCGACCTGGTCGCGCGCATCGGCGGCGAGGAGTTCGCGATGATCCTGCCGGGCATGCCGCTGCCGGCCGCCATCGAGTTCTGCGAGCGCATCCGCTCGGCGATCGAGGCGCACGACTGGCGCACGGTGCACCGCGAGCTGCGCGTGACCGTCAGCATCGGCGT
>DATBMQ010000076.1:0-9451 GCA_036554765.1 Steroidobacteraceae bacterium
ACGCCTGGGGGGCGTGAGCCCACGGAAAGTGCAACAGAAAACACACCGCCCAAGCGTGCGCGAGCACGACGGCAAGGGTGAAATGGTGCGGTAAGAGCGCACCGCGTCGACGGTAACGGCGACGGCACTGCAAACCCCGCCCGGAGCAAGGCCAAATAGGGAAGCAAGCGGCGCAAGCCGCAGCGCGCGGCCCGCGCGTGCTTCCGGGTAGGCCGCTTGAGTTGCGCGGTGACGCGCATCCCAGAGGAATGGTTGCCCACGACAGAACCCGGCTTATCGGCCGACTCTTTTTTCCGCCTCGACCAGAACCAGAATGGACGCTTCCCTAGAAACCGCTGTAAGAGCGGTCCGTAACCTGCTGATTTGCTGATCCATCGCGCGGCTAGAATGGGCGGCCGTGATCGGCCGTAAGTGTCTGACGCGTCACATTTTTTCTTTGTGCGTCCCGTTGACCGCCCCCGCAGGCGTGCCTATAGTGGCGGCGAGTGGGAAAAAGTGGGAGGAAATGGGACAAGTTCCCGTTTCAACAAGTGTTCCGGGGCGCCACCAAAGTCACGATCGATGCCAAGGGCCGGATGGTCATGCCGACCCGGTATCGCGAGCGCCTGCAGGAACGGGGCGAGGCGCGGCTCGTGGTGACCATCGACCGCGACCAGTGCCTGCTGATCTACCCGCTGCCCGACTGGGAAGACATCGAACGCAAGCTGATGCGCCTGCCGACGCTGAACGAGCACGCGCGACGGCTGCAGCGCCTGATGGTCGGTCACGCCACCGACATGGACCTCGACGGGCACGGGCGCCTGCTGCTGCCGCCGAAGCTGCGCGAGTTCGCGCACCTCGATCGCAACGCGATGCTGATCGGCCAGGGCAACCGCTTCGAACTGTGGGACGAGCAGCGCTGGGACGAGCGGCGCGAGCAGTGGCTGAACGGCGAGGAACCGTCGGTGTCGCTGCCGGCGGAGCTGGGCTCGCTGTCGCTGTGATGGGCGCGCCGTGATCGGCGCGCGGTTGGAGGAGCCGGGCGGCGGGGAACACGAGCCGGTCCTGATGGACCAGGTCCTCGATGTACTCGCGATCCGTGCCGACGGCTTCTACGTGGACGCGACCTTCGGTCGCGGCGGACATGCCGGGGCGATCCTCGGCCGGCTCGGGGAAGAGGGGAGGCTGCTTGCCATCGATCGCGATCCGGAAGCCTGTGCGGCGGCATCGCAGCGCTTTGCGGGCGACCCGCGGGTGCGCGTCGAGCAGGCGCGCTTCGCCGACCTCGCGCGCCTGGTGGCGCCCGGCAGCGCGCAGGGAATCCTGTTCGACCTGGGCGTCTCCTCGCCGCAGCTCGACGACGCGCGCCGCGGCTTCAGCTTCCTGCGCGACGGCCCGCTCGACATGCGCATGGACCCGCGCGGCGGCGAATCGGCGGCGGATTTCATCGCCCGCGCGGACGAGCGGGAGATCGCGACGGTGATATCCCGTTTCGGCGAGGAACGCCATGCGCGGCGCATCGCGCGGGCCATCGTCGCGGCGCGCGCGGCGGCGCCCATCGCGACCACCGGCCGGCTCGCGCAGGTCGCCGCCGCCGCGGTGCCCGGGCGCGAGCCGGGCCGGCACCCGGCCACGCGCACCTTCCAGGCCCTGCGCATACACGTCAACGACGAACTCGGCGAGATCGAGCGCGCGCTGCCGCAGGCGGTCGCGGCGCTCGCGCCGCGCGGTCGCCTGGTGGTGATCAGCTTCCACTCGCTCGAGGACCGCATCGTCAAGCGCTTCCTGCGCGCGGCGGCACGTGAGGCGCCGGAATGGGCCGGGATGCCGGACGTACCGTCCGATGCGCGCGCCCGACTGAAGCTGGTCAGCCGCGCGGTGTTCGCAGACGAGGCCGAGGTACGACGCAACCCGCGCGCGCGGAGCGCCGTGCTGCGCGCCGCCGAGAGGACCGCCGCATGAGCCGGCGCTGGATGTTGCTCGCGCTGCCGCTGCTGTGGCTCGCCCTGCTCACATCCGCGATCGCGGTGGTGCGCGCGCGCCACGAGGCACGCGCGCTGTTCGTGCAGCTCGAGCAGCTGTCCGCCGAGCGCGACCGCCTCAACATCGAGTGGGGCCAGCTGCAGCTCGAGCAGAGCGCCTGGTCCAACCACGGCTTCGTCGAGCGCGTCGCCAGCGAGCGCCTGCGCATGACGCTGCCGCGTCCGCAGGAAGTGCGGATCGTCGCGCCATGAGGCGGCGCGACGGCGAGATCGAGTTCGACGCGCAGCAGTTCCGGCTGCGCGCGCGCATCGTGGCCGCCGCGCTCGCGCTGGTGGCCGTGGCGCTGTTCGGGCGCTCGGTGCAGCTGCAGGTCCTCGACCGCCAGTTCCTGGCCGAGCAGGGCGACATGCGCCATGCCCGCGTCGCGCGCATGCCGGCGCACCGCGGCGCGGTGCTCGACCGCTTCGGCGAGCCGCTCGCGGTCAGCTCGCCGGTGGACACGGTGTGGGTCAACCCGCAGGAATTCGCCGAGGCGGGCGACGGCATCGCCAAGCTCGCGCGCGCGCTGAAGCGCAACAGGCAGTGGCTCGCGCAGCGCGTCACCAGCAACCTCGACCGCCAGTTCCTCTACGTCGCGCGGCACATGGATCCGGCCGAGGCGGCGAAGATCAAGGCGCTCGGCATCCCGGGTGTCTACCTGCTGCGCGAATACCGCCGCTACTACCCGAATGGCGAGGTCACCGGGCACCTGCTCGGCTTCACCAACCTCGACGAGGCCGGCCAGGAGGGGATCGAGCTCGCCTACGACCAGTCGCTCGCGGGCGTGGACGGCCAGAAGCGCGTGATCCAGGACGGGCACGGGCGCATCGTGCAGAACGTCGAGAGCATCGAGGCGCCGCGTCCGGGCGAGAACCTGCACGCCAGCATCGATCTGCGCATCCAGTACCTGGCCTACCGCGAACTGAAGTCCGCCATCCGCCGGCATCGCGCGCGCGCCGGCTCGGTGATCGTGATCGACGTGACGACCGGCGAAGTGCTGGCGATGGTCAACCAGCCGTCGTTCAATCCCAACGACCGCTCGCAGTACGAGGTGGCGCGCTACCGCAACCGCGCGGTCACCGACATCTTCGAGCCCGGCTCGAGCATCAAGCCGTTCGTGGTCGCGGCCGCGCTCGCTTCCGGCCGCTACCGGCCCGACTCGCTGGTGGACACGGCCGCGATCAGGGTCGGCATCAAGACCATCCAGGACAAGCACGACTACGGCGTCGTGGACCTCGGCCAGGTGCTCGCGCGCTCGAGCAACGCCGGCATGGCGAAGATCGCGCTGTCGCTGGAGCCGGCGCAGCTGCACGACACGCTGGCGGCGCTCGGCTTCGGCGAGGTGACCGCCAGCGGCTTTCCGGGCGAGTCGGCGGGCCTGCTGTCCAGCGCCGCGCACTGGCGCCCGATCGGCATCGCGACCATGGCCTACGGCTACGGACTGTCGGTCACGCCGCTGCAGCTGGCGCAGGCCTACGCGACGATCGGCGCCGGCGGCGTGCATCGCCCGGTCTCCTTCCGCCGCGCCGAGGGCGCGGTGGCCGGCGAGCGCGTGCTGCCCGAGCGCATCGCGCGCGACCTGGTGGGCCTGCTGGAGGAGGCGGTCACGCCAGCGGGCACCGGCATCAAGGCCGCGGTGCCCGGCTATCGCGTCGCCGGCAAGACCGGCACGGCGTGGAAGGCGACGGCCGGCGGCTACTCGACCGACAAGTACCTGTCCGTGTTCGCAGGCGTGGTGCCTGCCTCGCGCCCGCGGCTCGCGGTCGTGGTGATGGTGGACGAACCGGGCGGGGCGCTCTACTACGGCGGCGACGTCGCGGCGCCGGTGTTCTCGGAAGTCGTCGCCGGCGCGCTGCGGCTGATGTCGGTCGCGCCGGACGACCTCGAGCGCGTCGCGCCCGTGACGCTCGCCGAGGCGGCGCCATGAGCGCCGCCACGACGCTCGATGCGCTGCTCGCGGGCATCACCGATGCGCCCGCGCTGCCGGTCACGGGGCTCGCGCTCGACTCGCGCGCCGTCGGTGCGGGCGATGCCTTCGTGGCGCTGCAGGGCGGCAGCCGTCACGGCCTCGACCACGCCGGCGAGGCGGTCCGGCGCGGCGCCCGCGTCGTGCTGTTCGACCCGGCGGAGTCCGGCGCGCGCCCGCTGCCGGGCGGGGTGCCCTGCGTCGCCGTGCGCGCGCTGCGCGACCGCCTCGGCGGCATTGCCGACCGCTTCTACGGCGCGCCGTCCTCGCGGCTCGCGGTCGCGGGGGTCACCGGCACCAACGGCAAGACCACCTGCGCCTGGCTGCTGGCGGGCGCCGTGACGCGGCTCGCGCGCCGCGGCGCCTATCTCGGCACGCTGGGGTCGGGCTTCCCGCCCGCGGTCGCGGGCGGCGCGCTGACGACACCCGACGTGATCACGCTGCACCGGCAGCTGCGCGCGCTCGCGGACGCCGGCGCCACGCACGTCGCGATGGAAGTCTCCTCGCACGCCCTCGACCAGGGCCGCGCCGACGGCGTGCGCATGCAGGTCGCCGGATTCTGCAACCTGACCCGCGACCACCTCGACTACCACGGCACGATGGAGCGCTACGAGGCGGCCAAGCAGCGCCTGTTCCGGCTGCCGGGTCTCGAGCACGCCGTGATCAACGTCGGCGATCCCGCCGGCGCGCGCTTTGCGGCCGCGCTCGCGCCGGCCGTCGCGCTGACCGCGGTCGCAATCGGCGGCGCGGCGCCTGCGGCGGCGCGCTTCCTGCACGTCACGCGCGCCGTGCCCGGCCCGGCCGGGCTGGAGCTCGAGCTCGCCGGGCACTTCGGCACGCGTCGCCTGCGCTCGCGCCTGGTCGGCGGGTTCAATGCCGAGAACCTCGCCGTCACGCTCGGCATGCTGCTCGCCTGGGGCTTCGAGGTGGACGCGGCGATCGCCGCGCTCGGCGAATGCGCCGCGCCCCCGGGCCGCATGGAAGGACTGCGCCTGCCGAACGGCGCGCTCGCGGTGGTGGACTATGCGCACACGCCCGATGCGCTCGCCAAGGCGCTGGCGGCGCTGCGCTCGCACGCGCGCGGCCGCGTGCTGGTCGTGTTCGGCTGCGGCGGCGAGCGCGATCCCGGCAAGCGCCCGCTGATGGGCGAGACCGCGGAACGCCTCGCCGACCGCGTGATCGTGACCGACGACAACCCACGCGGCGAGGATCCCGAGCGCATCGTCGCGATGATCCTCGGGGGTTTCCGCGAGCCGGCCCGCGCCCGCGTGGAGCGGGACCGCGCGGCGGCGATCGCCACCGCCATCGGCGAAGCCGCGGCGGACGACGTCGTGCTGATCGCCGGCAAGGGCCACGAGGACTACCAGCAGGTCGGCGCGGAGCGCCGGCCGTTCAGCGACCGCGCCTGCGTGCAGCGTCACGCCGGAGGCGCGCGATGAAGGGGCGGCTGTCGGAAGTCGCGGCGGCGACCGGCGGGCGCCTCGCGGGCGCCGACGCGGCGTTTGCCGGCGTCTCGACCGACTCGCGCACGATCGAGCGCGGCCAGCTGTTCTTCGCGTTGCGTGGCGAGCGCTTCGACGGCCATGCCTGGGTGGCCGCCGCGCTGGCGCGCGGCGCGGCCGGCGCCGTGGTCGAAAGGGCGGTGGACGGCGGCGCGGCGCAGGTGGTGGTGCCGGACAGCCTGGCGGCGCTCGCGGCGCTCGCGCGGCACTGGCGCGGGCGTTGCCGCGCGCTCGTGATCGGCGTCGGCGGCAGCAATGGCAAGACCACGACCAAGGAGTTGCTGGCGTCGATCCTCCAGCAGGCCGGCCCGACGCTCGCGACCCGCGGCAACCTCAACAACCACATCGGTGTGCCGCTGACGCTGCTCGGCCTGGCGCCCTCGCACCGCTACGCCGTGGTCGAGATGGGCGCGAATCACCCGGGCGAGATCGCGGCGCTGGCGGCGATCGCAGGGCCTGCCATCGCGCTCGTGACCAACGCGGGCGACGAGCACCTGGAGGGATTCGGCGACCTGGCCGGCGTTGCCCACGCCGAAGGCGAGATGTTCGCGGCGCTGCCGGCGGACGGCACGGCGGTGATCAATGCGGACGACCCGTTCCACGAGCTGTGGCAGACGATGTCGCGCGGCGCGCGCGTGCTGCGCTTCGGCATCGAGTCACCGGCCGAGGCGCGGGCCTCGGGGATCCAGGGGCGGATCGAGGCGGGCGCCTTCGTCACGGTCTTCACGCTGGCGCTGCCGGGGGCGAAGTCGCGCGTGCGGCTGCACCTGGCGGGACGCCACAACGTGCTGAACGCAGCGGGCGCCGCGGCCGCCGCGCACGCCGCGGGCGCCGGCATGGCGGAGATCGTCGCCGGCCTCGAGCGCATGCGCCCGGTCGGCGGGCGGCTGCAGCTCAAGGCGGGCGCGCGCGGCGCCTGGGTGATCGACGATTCCTACAACGCCAATCCCAGCTCGATGCGCGCCGGCATCGACGTGCTGTGCAGCCTGCCCGGCGAGCACTGGCTGGTGCTCGGCGAGATGGCGGAACTCGGCGACGCGACCGAATCGAGCCACATCGCCGTCGGCGATTACGCGCGCCGCGCCGGCATCACGCGCGTATTCGCGATCGGCGAGGCGGCCCGCCACGCGGTCGCGGCCTACGGCACGCGCGGCAACTGGTACCCGGACGCGGACCGGCTCGCGCAGGAGGTCGCAGCCGGGCTCGACGCCGGCGTGACCGTGCTGGTCAAGGGTTCGCGGGTCAACCGCCTGGAGCGCGTCGTCGAGCGGCTGGTCCAGCCGCCGGCGGCCGCCGGCAACGGCAACTGAGCAGGGAAGCTCTGGATGAGTGGCGTGGGCGCGGCCGCGGTGGATTTGCGATCGGGCAAGGAAGGAGGAGCGATGTGTATCGAGATACATGAGCGACGAGTGACGCCGCCCGACCGCAAATCCACCCGGCCCCGGAGGGTTGCGCGCGGGCCGCGCGACCACCGCGTTGCTTCCTCCTCGTGTGGATTCACCACACTTCGTCGGTCGCGCCTTGTGGCCGCGCGGCGCGCGCGCAACGCGCTTCACGCCACTCATCCAGAGCTTCCCTAGCATGCTGCTCGAACTCTTCGGCTGGCTGACGGATTACTACGGCGGGTTCCGCGTCTTCGGCTACCTGACGCTGCGCGCGATCCTCGCGGCGCTGACCGCGCTCTCGATCGCGCTCATGGTCGGGCCCTGGATGATCCGCATGCTCGCCGAGCGGCAGATCGGCCAGGTGGTGCGCGACTACGGCCCGGACACGCACCTCGGCAAGACCGGCACGCCGACCATGGGTGGCGCGCTGATCCTGGTCGCCGTGACGGCCGGCACGCTGCTGTGGGCCGACCTCTCCAATCGTTTCGTCTGGATCGCGCTCGCGGTCACGCTCGCCTACGGGCTGATCGGTTTCTACGACGACTACCTGAAGCTGGTGGTGAAGAACCCGCGCGGCCTGGCGGCGCGCTGGAAGTACCTGTGGCAGTCGGTCGCGGGCCTGGCGGCCGCGATCGCGCTGTGGCAGACCGCGGCGGGCCCGGCGGAGACCGCGCTGTACCTGCCGTTCTTCAAGGACGTCGCGCTGCCGCTGGGCGCGGCCGGCTTCATCGTCTTCACCTATTTCGTCATCGTCGGCTCGAGCAACGCGGTCAACCTGACCGACGGCCTCGACGGGCTCGCGATCATGCCCTGCGTGATGGTCGCGGGTGCGCTCGGCGTGTTCGCCTACGCGACCGGCCACATCAACTTCGCCGCCTACCTGCAGATCCCCTACGTGCCGGGTGCCGGCGAGGTGATGATCTTCGTGGCGACCATCGTCGGCGCCGGCCTCGGCTTCCTGTGGTTCAACACCTACCCGGCGCAGGTGTTCATGGGCGACATCGGCGCGCTCGCGCTCGGCGCCGCGCTCGGCGTGGTCGCCGTGATCGTGCGCCAGGAGATCGTGCTCGCGATCATGGGCGGGATCTTCGTGCTCGAGACCGTCTCGGTGATCCTGCAGGTCGCCTCGTTCCGGCTGCGCGGCAAACGCATTTTCCGCATGGCCCCGATCCACCACCACTACGAGCTGAAAGGCTGGGCGGAGCCCAAGGTCATCGTGCGCTTCTGGATCATCTCTTTCATGCTGGTCCTGGTCGGGCTGGCCACGCTGAAGCTGCGCTGATGCAGGCCGCCGCCAGACCGCAGAGCGTGATCGTGGGACTGGGGCGCACCGGCGTGTCGGCGGCCCGGCATCTCGCCGCGCGCGGGCACCGGCTGGTGGTCACCGATTCGCGCGCCGACCCGCCGGGGCTCGCGGAGCTGCGCCGGCTGGTGCCGGAGGCCACGACCGCGCTCGGCGGCTTCAATCCGCAGGTGCTCGACGGCGCCGACCAGGTGGTCGTGTCGCCCGGCGTCTCGCTGCGCGAGCCGTTCCTGCAGCAGGCTGCCGCGCTCGGCCTCGACCTGGTCGGCGACATCGAGCTGTTCGCGCGCGAGGCGGGCGGGCGCGTGGTCGGCATCACCGGCACCAACGGCAAGAGCACGGTGACCACGCTGGTCGGCGAGTTCGCGCAGGCGGCCGGCCTCACGGTGCGCGTCGGCGGCAACCTGGGCGAGCCCGCGCTCGACCTGCTCGAGGGGCCGCCCGCGGCGATGTACGTGCTGGAGCTCTCCTCCTACCAGCTCGAGACGACGCACTCGCTGCAGCTCGAGGCCGGCGCGGTGCTGAACGTGACGCCAGACCACCTCGACCGCTACCGCGACGTCGCCGAGTACGCTGCCGCCAAGGCGCGCATCTACGAGCGCTGCGCCACCGCCGTGGTCAACCTCGATGACGAGCTGGTGCTGCGCATGACCCGCCCGGGGCAGCGCCGGGTCGGCTTCAGCCTGCGCCGCGCGGACGCCGAGTTCCGGCTGCTGGCACAGGACGGCGAGGAATGGCTCGCGGAAGGCGCCGACGCGCTGATGCCGCTGTCCGCGCTGCGCCTGCCGGGACGCCACAACGCGGCGAACGCGCTCGCGGCGCTCGCGATCGGCACCGTCTGCCGCCTGCCGCGGGCGGCGATGACCGGCGTGCTGGCGCGCTTCACCGGCCTGCCGCACCGCGCGCAGCGGGTCGCCGACTGGCGCGGCATCCGCTGGATCGACGATTCCAAGGGCACCAATGTCGGCGCCACCGCGGCCGCGATCGCCGGGCTCGACGGGCCGCTGGTGCTGATCGCCGGCGGCGAGGGCAAGGGCCAGGACTTCGCGCCGCTGGCCGCGGCCTGCCGCGGCAAGGTGCGCCACGCCGTGCTGATCGGGCGCGATGCGAGGATCCTCGCGCGGGCGCTCGCGCGTGACTGCGAGGTCTCGTTCGCCGACTCGATGGAGAGCGCGGTCGCGGTCGCAGCCTCGCTGGCGCGCCGCGGCGAGACCGTGCTGCTGTCGCCGGCCTGCGCGAGCTTCGACATGTTCCGTGACTACGCGCAGCGCGGCGAGGCCTTCGCCGCCGCCGT